>NZ_JBKGFP010000091.1:0-81289 GCF_046557535.1 Pseudomonas sp. S1(2024) | reverse complement strand
CGATGGGCTGCGGAGCAGCCCCAATGGCCCTGTTTCCCCCTCACACGCCCAACACCCGCTCAGCCTCCGCCAACTGCTGCCCCCGCACCGTGGCCACCCGATGGTCTCGCGCCAGCAAGGCATAGATCGTCGGCAGCACGAACAATGTAAACAAGGTCCCCACCAGCATCCCGCACACGATCACCACCCCCAGGCCAAAGCGGCTGTTGGCCCCGGCGCCGCTGGCGAACAGCAGCGGCAGCACGCCGAAGGTCATCGCCGCCGTGGTCATCAGCACCGGCCGCAGGCGTATCTGCGCGGCGCGGACGATGGCGGTGGCACGGTCGAGGTTGTCACGCACCTGGATCTCGTTGGCGAACTCCACCATCAGGATGCCGTGCTTGCTGATCAGGCCGATCAGGGTCACCAGGCCGATCTGCGTGTAGATGTTCAGCGTGGCCCAGCCCAGCGCCAGCGGCAGCAGCGCACCGCAGATCGACAGCGGCACGGTCACCAGGATGATCAGCGGGTCCACCAGGCTTTCGTACTGCGCGGCCAGCACCAGGTAGATCACCACCAGGGCGGCGAGAAACGCCCACATCAGGGCAAAGCCCTCCTGCACGTACTGGCGCGACTCCGATTGCCAGTCATGGCTGAAGCCAGGTGGCAGTTCGGCGGCAAGCTGTTCGAGAAATGCCACGGCATTACCCATCGACACACCGGGCGCCGGGATCGCCTGCAGGGTACTGGCGTTCTGCTGGTCGAACTGCAGCAAGCGGTTGGGCGCCACTTCGATGTCCAGGTGCACCACCGTGGCCAGCGGCACCAGGGTGCCGTTTTCGGCGCGCACGTACTGGCGGTTCAGCGCTGCCGGCGTCAGGCGCTGGTCCTGGATGCTTTGCGGGATCACGTCGTAGGAGCGCCCGAACAGGGCGAAGCGGTTGAGGTACTGTTCACCCACCAGCACACCCAGCGACTCGCCGATGGCCTGCATGCTGATGCCCAGGCTGGCCGCCTTGGCGCGGTCGATGCGCACCTTGACCACCGGGTTGTTGTAGTCGAGGTCGCTGTCCACCACGCTGAACAGGCCGCTGTCGCGGGCGCGCTGCTTGATCATTTCCATGGTCTGGTACAGCTCGGGGTAGTCCTGTGCGCTGCGCAACACCATCTGCACCGGCAAGCCACCGCTGGAACCCGGCAGCGAGGCCACCTGGAAGGCGAAGATGCTGCTGCCCTCGATGTCCGCCACGGCCTGCTGCAACTGCGCCTGCACCTGCGCGGCGGAACGCTCGCGGGCCTGCCAGGCGCTGAGGTTGATGCCGCCGAAACTGGCGGCCGGGCCGTCGGTGCCGTTGATGATCCAGGTGTCGGTGGTTTCGGCGAGGGACTTCATCACCTGGTCCAGCTTCAGGGCAAAGCGCTCCACATAATCCAGGCTGGCATGCTGCGGCGACTTGATGGCCGTCAGCACCGCCGCCTGGTCCTCGGGCGGGGCCAGTTCGCGCTGCGGCAGCAGGTACAGCCAAGGCAGGCTCAGGCACACCACAAGCGCCACACCACCACTGATCCAGCGATGCGACAGGGTGTAGGCGAGTACTCGCCCATAGGCCCCGGTCAGCATGCCGAACAGGCGGTCGGCCATGTTGGCCATGGCGCCATGCTGCTGGCCGGGTTGCAACAACAGCGAACTCATCACCGGCGACAGGGTGAGCGCGACGATGCCGGACACGATCACCGCCCCAGCCAGGGTCAGGGCAAACTCACGGAACAGCGTGCCGGTCAGCCCGCCCATCAAGCCGATCGGCGCGTATACGGCGGCCAGGGTCAGGGTCATGGCGATCACCGGCCCGGCGATTTCCCGCGCCCCGGCCAGCGCCGCGGCAATCGGCGACTTGCCCTCTTCGATATGACGGTGCACGTTCTCCACCACCACGATGGCATCGTCCACCACCAGGCCGATGGCCAGCACCATCGCCAGCAAGGTCAGCAGGTTCAGGCTGAAGCCGAACAGCAGCATCAGGCCCGCCGCACCGAGCATCGACAGCGGGATGGCCACCACCGCGATCACCACGCTACGCAGCGAACCCAGGCACAGCCAGATGACCAGCACCACGATCACCATGGCCTCCACCAGCGTGCGCAGCACCTCGTCGATCGAGGCGTCGATGAAGCGTGCGGTTTCGTAGGCCAGCGCCACCTCCACCCCGGGTGGCAGGGTCTGGCGGATCTGCGGCAGCAGCTGGCGAATACCCTCGACGATCACCAGCGGGTTGCCGGTCGGGGTGGGGAACAGCCCCAGGTGCACGGCGGGCTTGCCGTCCATGGTGGCGCTGGTCTGGGTGGCCGCCGCGCTCAGCTCGACGGTGCCGACATCGCGCAGGCGCACCAGGTCGGTGCCATCGTTGCGGATGATCAGCTCGCGGAAGTCCTCGACCCGGGTCAGGTCGGTGTCCACCTGGATATCGGCCAGCACGTACTGCCCACGCACCTGCCCCGGCGTCGCCTGGTAGTTGTTGGCACGCACCGCCTGTGCCACGTCGGCAGCCGTCACCCCGCGCCCGGCCATCTGTTCGCTGTCCAGCCAAAGGCGCATGGCCAGGCGCTGCCCGCCGAACGACTGCACCTTGGCCACACCGTCGATGCCGGAGAACTGCGGTTCCACCACCCGCGACAGGTAATCGCTCAGTTCGGGTATCGACAAGGTTTCGCTGGCAAAGCCCACGTAGGCCACCGCCGTGGAGTCACCTGCCGACAGCTCCACCACCGGGTCGTAGGCCTTTTCCGGCAGGCGATAGCGCACCTGGTTGACCTTGGCCATGGTCTCGGCAAGCGCCTGGGTCGAATCGCGGTTGAGCACCATGCGCAAGGTGATCAGGCTGCGCCCCTGCTGCGACGACGAGGACAGGTAGTCGATGCCTTCGACCGACGACACCGCCTGGGTGATCGGCTGGGTCACGAAGCCTTGCATCAGCTCGGCAGAGGCGCCCGGGTACTCGGTGCTGATGGTGATGGTGGAAGTTTCCAGCAGCGGGTACTGGCGGATCGGCAGCTTGCCCATGGCAAACAGCCCCAACAGGATGATCAGGCTGCTGACCACCAGCGCCAGCACCGGGCGGCGGACAAAGAGGTCGGTGAACTTCACGATTGCCGCCCTCCCTGGCTGGCCTGCAGGCTGTCCTGAGCCACTGGCTCGACCGGCATGCCGTCGCTCAGTTTCAACTGGCCGGAAACCACCACCTGGTCACCGGGTGCCAGGCCTGAGGTGATCTCCACCCGCCCCTGCCAGCGCTCACCGGTAGTCACCCGCACCCGGCTGACCCGGGTGCCCTGTTCAGGGTCCCGGGTAGCGACGAACACCGTCTGCCCGTAGGCGGTGTAGGTGATCGCGGTTTCCGGCACGGCCAGCACGCTTGACGGCTGCGCGGCATCCAGGCGCACGCCGGCGTACATACCCGGCTGCAACTTCCCGCCCGGGTTCGGCAAGGCCGCCTGCACCTGCACCAGGCGCGCCTTGCTCACCACCGGGTCCACCGCGACCACCCGGGCCTGGAAGTCCTGCCCGCGCACCGCATCCACCGTCAGCGCCAGCAGTTGCCCCACGTGCACTTCGGGGGCGGCTTGTTCGCCC
The DNA here is from genome assembly GCF_046557535.1 of Pseudomonas sp. S1(2024). Classification (NCBI taxonomy): domain Bacteria; kingdom Pseudomonadati; phylum Pseudomonadota; class Gammaproteobacteria; order Pseudomonadales; family Pseudomonadaceae; genus Pseudomonas; species Pseudomonas sp. S1(2024). The sequence goes on along the minus strand of NZ_JBKGFP010000091.1, from coordinate 77,682 downwards.
AGGGAAAAATTGACGTGCAGCTGGCTGATGTCGGCCAGGCTGGCGATGGTCTCACCGGCGCTCAGGTACTGGCCCTGATGCACCCGGCGAATGCCGAGCTTGCCGGCAAACGGCGCGCGAATTGCCTTCTGCGCGATCAGCGCCTCGACATGCTGCAGCTCACCGCTGGCCACGTCCACGGCGGTGGCCGCATTGTCGAGCAGCTCCTGTGACACGGCGTTCACCGCGCGCAGCTTGCGGCTGCGCTGCAGCACCACTTCGGCATTGCGCAGCCTGGCGCGCAACTGCACGCGCTGGGCCTGCTCCGGGGCATCGTTCAGCTGTACCAGCAATTGCCCTGCACTCACCAATTGCCCCGACTCGAAGGCGATGCGGGTGATGCGCCCCGCCGTCTCGGCCGCCACCTGTACCTGGTTGACCGCCTCCAGCTCCCCCGAAGCAAAGTTCTGCCGTGCCAGGTGCACTTGCTCGGCCGTGGCCAGCGCCACCTTGGTCGCCGGCCATGCCGCCGCAGCCGGCGGCGCCGAGCCACTTCCGACCAATGCATAGGCAGCGGCCAGCAAACCTGCAACAGCGCCAGCCCAGGCCAGTAACGTCCTTTTGTTCATGCAGTGCTCCGATCATCAGGGAAAGCGGTTGCGGGGAAGGTCGGGCAGGACTATAAGAGCTCGAGTTAACTTGAGGTCAACAGGCATGGCAGCGGACAACACACGGATGCTAACGGTAGGGGAAGTGGCCAAACGCAGCGGCGTGGCGGTTTCTGCGCTGCACTTCTACGAGACCAAGGGGCTGATCGCCAGCGTCCGTACGGCGGGTAACCAGCGCCGCTATCCTTCACTGGTTCTGCGCACGCTGGCCATCATCAAGGTGGCGCAGCGCACGGGTATTCCGCTTGACGAGATAAAGCAGGCCTTCAGCCGCTATGCGCCCAACAGCAAGCTCACGGCAGCGCAATGGGGCGAGATGTCGACCGCCTGGCGCGAGGACCTGAACGCCCGCATCCGCACCCTGGAAGCGTTGCGCGACAGCCTGGACAACTGCATTGGTTGTGGCTGCCTGTCGCTGGAAGATTGCCCACTGCGCAACCCCGAGGATGTGCTGGGCAAGGAAGGTACCGGGCCGCGGATTCTGGAGAAAAAGGCCCGATAGCCCGTCACCGGGTTTATCCACGCATCGCGTACCCTGTAGGAGCGGCCTTGTGTCGCGAAAGGGCTGCAGAGCAGCCCCAGCAATTTATGCATTTCGGCTGAGGTCCTGGGGCTGCTCCGCAGCCCGTTCGCGACACAAGGCCGCTCCTACAAGGGACCGCCTGCCCCATAAAGTTCAGTCGCCTTTGCCCAACACATACCGGTCGAAATGCTCGATGTGCTCGTCCAGGTTGTCCTCGAGCATCATCCGGTACTGCTCGCAGAAATACTTCAACAACTCCTCCCGCGCGGCAGCCAGTTCCGCACTGGTCTTGAAACTGCGGGCGCTCATCCAGGCATTGAAGCGCGAGGCGCCGAAGGTCAGTGAGGCGCTGACCTTGCCCAGGTCTTCGATTTTCTCGATCTGCTGGTTCGCCAGTTCGATATGCGCATCCGCGCGGTCATAAAAAGCCTGATCTGTAGCTTGTGTCATTGCGGTTTACCTTGCTGCAGCATTCAAGTTGAGTACCCGCGAAAAATTGTACCCCGTACGCGTGAACCTGTATTGAGCCGCACAGTCTTAGCCGAGCCCTTAATTCGGCCTTGCCGCCGCCATTCACCAGAGCCATTCACCCCATGCGCCACGCAGTCCGTCGCTCCCCCTTTGTCTCGCTCTGCCTCATTCCTTTTTTCCACCTGTTCGCCAACCCCGCCCATGCCAGCGGGGAAAGGCAACTGGTGGCAGCCATCAACGACTATCGCACCCAGCCACAACGCTGCGAGCGGCGCATTATCCGGGGCTCGACGCCGCTGGTGCTGAAGCCGAAACTGGCGTTGCCGGTCGGCTACGGCGGGGCATTGCGGGAAGGATTGAAGGCTGCGGGGTATCAGGCGGTGAAGGTGCGGGCCATCCGTCTGGTCGGCGCACAAGATGCCGAGGAGGCCTTCGACATGCTGCGCAGCGACTACTGCACGGCCCTGCTCGATAGCCAATATGCCGATATCGGCGTCAGTCGCTCACGCAACGAGTGGCGGGTGCTGCTGGCTCGGCCCCTGCTCGATGCCCAGCTCGGCGATGGGCGATCGGCAAGCAAAGCGTTGCTGGCACAGGTGAACGCTGCACGGGCGAAACCACGCCTGTGTGGTCGCAAGCGCTTTGCCGCTGCACGCCCGCTAACCTGGAACACCGCCCTGGGAACGGCGGCGCAGCGACACAGCCGGGCGATGGCCAACGATAATTTCTTCGCGCACCGCGACCTCGACGGTGATCTTCCCGCGGATCGGGCATGGGATGCCGGCTACCGTGGGCGGCAGATCGGCGAGAACATTGCCGCAGGCCAAGGCTCGCCGAGCAAGGCGATGGCAGGCTGGCTGGCCAGCCCCGGGCATTGCGCCAACCTGATGAACCCGATGTTTACCCAGGTGGGTGCGGCCTTTGCCGAGAACTCGCGTAGCGATAACGGCGTGTACTGGACGATGCTGTTCGGCGCGCCTTGACTGACTCAGGCTGCAGACCCCGAACGAGCCGCCGTTCAGACTTGCAGGCCACCCCGCGGCCAGCCGCAGACGCCGGGGCTGGCCTGACGGATGCCCTACAGCACTTCGAACAGCCCTGCCGCGCCCATCCCGCCGCCAACACACATGGTCACCACCACGTACTTCACCCCGCGCCGCCTGCCCTCCAGAAGCGCATGCCCGACCATCCGTGCACCGCTCATGCCGTAGGGGTGGCCGATGGCAATGGCACCGCCATTGACGTTCAGCTTCGCAGGGTCTATCTGCAAACGCTGGGCACAGTACAGTACCTGGCAGGCGAACGCTTCGTTCAGCTCCCACAGACCGATGTCGTCCACGTTCAGGCCGTGCTGGTGCAGCAACCTGGGCACCGCCAGCACCGGGCCAATACCCATTTCCTCAGGAGCCAGACCGGCCACGGCGATACCACGATACAACCCCAGCGGCGCCTTGCCCGACCTTGCGGCCAGTGCGCCTTCCATCAGCACGCAGGCACTGGCGCCATCAGACAGCTGGCTGGCATTGCCGGCCGTCACGCAGCCGCCTTCGACAACTGGCTTCAGCCCTTGCAGGTCTGCCAGGGTGGTCGCCGGCCGGTTTCCTTCGTCCTGGCTGAGGCAGACTTCCTCATGGCTCACCGCACCGGACAGCTTGTCGACAACCTTCCTGCGTGCCGAGACGGGCACGATTTCATCGGCAAACAACCCCGCCGCCTGCGCCGCTGCAGTGCGTTGCTGCGACTGCAAGGCGTAGGCGTCCTGCGCTTCCCGGCTGATGCCATAGCGGCGGGCGACAAACTCGGCGGTTTGCAGCATCGGCATGTAGGCGTGTTCGCTCATTCGCAGCACGGCAGGGTCATAGGCCTCGCTGGCCAGCTGGTTGTGCACCTGCTGGACCAGGCTGATCTGCTCCTGGCCGGCGCCGATGGTCACCTGCATACCATCGACAATGATCTGCTTGGCCGCTGTAGCGATGGCCATCAGGCCCGACGCACACTGGCGGTCGAGGGTCTGCCCGCTGACCGATTGCGGCAAGCCGGCAGCCAGCGCCGACAGTCGGCCAGGGTTGATCGCGGCGGTACCACTCTGCATGGCGGTACCCAGCACCAGATCCTCCACCTGCGCCGGCTCGATACCAGCCCGCTCGACGGCTGCCCGAATGGCGACGGCAGTCATGCTGGGGGTTTTCAGGTCGTTGAAGGCGCCACGCATGGCTTTGCCGATGGGTGTGCGGGCAGTGGCTACGATCACGGCGTCTTTCATGGTCGAAATTCCTCGGGGAGTAAAGGCTGCAGTTCGCTCAACACCTGCCGCAAGCGGGCAGGCACCGGGACCGGGCGTCGGCCCTGCCGGTCGACGAATACATGGACGAAGCGTCCGGTGGCGCAAGCCAGGGATTGGCCCTGGATGAATACGGCCAACTGGTACTGCACCGAGGTGTTGCCCAGCCGGCTTACCGCCAGGCCCACCTCGATGCCCTGCGGAAACGCTACAGGCGACTGGTAGTCGCAGGCCGAACTGACCACCAGCGCAATCACCGCGCCATGGTGGATATCCAGTCCGCCCTGCTCGATCAGCAGGCGGTTCACGGCGCTGTCGAAAAAGCCGTAATAGACCACGTTGTTCACGTGCCCGTAGGCGTCATTGTCATGCCAGCGGGTGGCGATTGGTGTGTAGTGCCGGTAGTAGTCACGTTGCCGATGCACGCTCATCAGTAGGCAGCCTCGTAGATGGCCAGTGCATCGGCCTGGGTGACTTCACGCGGGTTGTTGACCAGCAGGCGCTGCTGTTGCATGGCATCTTCTGCCAGTTGCGGCAGGCGATGGCGCGGAACATCGGCATCACGCAGCCGCCCAGGCAAACCGCAGCGGGCGCCCAGCGCGGCCAGTTCCTCGACGAACTGATCAGCCTGCCGGTACAGGTCGCCAGGCTGCAACCGTGCGCCCAACAGGGGCACCGCCAGCTGGGCATAGTCCGTCACCGTCACGGGCAGGTTGAAACGCAGCACATGCGGCAACACCAATGCATTGGACAGGCCATGGGGAATGTGGAAGTGCCCACCCAACGGGTAAGCCAGCGCGTGCACCGCCGCCACCGGGGCATTGGCAAACGCCTGGCCGGCCAGGCAGGCGCCCAGCAGCATGGCCTGACGCGCATCCAGATTGCCGCCATTGTGCACGGCCTGATCCAGGTTTTCCGCCAGCAGCCGCAGCGCCTCGCGCGCCAGCAGGCTCGACAGCGGGTTGCGCTTGAGACGGCTGGTATAGGCTTCGATGGCATGCACCATGGCATCGATACCGGTTGCGGCGGTTACCGCCGGGGGCAGGCCGAGCGTGCAGACGGCATCGAGTACCGCCAGGTCCGGCAGCAGCAGCGGCGAGACGATGCCCATCTTGCTGGTGGTGCCGGTGGTGACGATGGCGATCGGCGTCACCTCCGAACCGGTGCCGGCCGTGGTCGGCACCTGGATCAACGGCAGGCGTCGGCCCTTGGCCTTGTCCATGCCATAGAGTTCGGCAAGCGGCTGGTTGCAGTCGCGGTGGGCCAGCAGCGCGACCAGCTTGGCAACATCCATCGAACTGCCGCCGCCAAAGCCCACCACCAGGTCGGCACCGATATGCCGGGCCCGCTGGGTAGCTGCCAGTACACAAGCTTCGCTGGGGTCGGCGGTAACCTCGCTGAAGATCCCCACGCCGACCTTGGCCGTCGTGAATCCCGGTAGCAGATCATCGAGCATGCCCAGGCGGGCGATACCGGGGTCACTGACGATCAGCACGCGCCGTGCGCCACGCTCGCGGCACAGAGTGGCAAGGCGCTGCACCGCGCCTGCTTCGCAGAGGATCTGCCCGGTAGTGGCAAAGCTGAAAGGCTGCATCTGGCTCTCCTTGTCGTCGTTGGCCCTGCGTCAGAAGGCGAAGTCACTCGCAGGCAGTGCCATGAGGCAATGTGCACCGCCCAGCAGGGCTTCGCGGTGCGCGGTGGCGCGGGGCAGGACGCGTCGCCAGTAGAACTGCGCCGCGTGCAGCTTGGCCCGGTAGAAATCCGTTTCGGCACTGCCGCCAGCCAGCGCCGTCTCGGCGCGCACGGCTGCCTGCAGCCAAAACGCTGCGAGCAGCACATAGGCCGAGTAGGCCAGGAAGTCCACCGAGACCGCGCCCATTTCCTGAGGGTCACGCTGGCAAGCCTCGACTACATGGCCTGCCAGCACACGCCATTCCTCCAGGCGCTGCCCGACCGCTGTCGCCATGGCATGCAGACCACCACCGACACCAGCCGCCTCGACATGCAGGGCCAGTTCATCGACCAGCAAGTTCAGCTCGGCCCCGCCGTCGCCCAGCAGCTTGCGGCGCACCAGGTCGAGAGCCTGGATGCCGTTGGTGCCTTCATAGAGCTGGGTGATGCGGCTGTCGCGCATCAACTGCTCCATGCCCCACTCGCGGATATAGCCGTGTCCGCCATATAGCTGCACGCCAAGGCTGGCGACCTCCTGCCCGACATCGGTGAAAAACGCCTTGACGATCGGGATCAGCAGTGCCGCCCGCCGGGTTGCGCCCTTGCGTGCCTGATCGCTAGGCGCTGCGTGCTCCAGGTCGAGCTGCCGGGCGGTATAGATGGCCAGCATTCGGCAGCCCTCGGTAAGGGTTTTCTGGGTCAGCAGCATACGTCGCACATCCGGGTGGACGATGATCGGATCGGCCGGCCTGTCCGCCGCCGCCGGGCCGGTCAGCGCGCGCGATTGCAAGCGCTCGCGTGCATAGGCCAGCCCCCCCTGGAAGGCCGCTTCGGCAATGCCCAGCCCCTGCAGGCCGACTTGGAAACGGGCGTCGTTCATCATGGTAAACATGCACGCCAGGCCTTGGTTGGCCTCGCCTACCAGCCATCCCTGGGCACCGTCGAAATTCATCACGCAAGTCGAGGCGCCCTTGATGCCCATCTTGTGCTCCAGCGCGCCACAGCCCAACGCGTTGCGTTCGCCGCCCGGCAGCAGCTTGGGCACCAGGAACAGGCTGATGCCCCGCACCCCGGCCGGCGCATCGGGCAGGCGTGCAAGTACCAGATGAACGATATTGTCGGTCAGGTCCTGTTCGCCGCCACTGATGAAGATCTTGCTGCCTGTGATGCGATAGGAACCGTCGACCTGCGGCTGGGCGCGGGTGCGCAGCAAGGCCAGGTCGGTGCCGGCCTGCGGCTCGGTGAGGCACATGGTGCCGGCCCACTCGCCACTGACCATGCGCGCCAGATAGGACTGCTGCAGCGCCGGGCTGCCATGGCGATGCAGGGCCAGCACGGCACCTTCGGTGAGGCCGGAGTAGATGCGGAACGACAACGACGCGGCCATCAGCATTTCGTGGAAGCTGGCCGAGGCCATTTGCGGCAGGCCCTGCCCGCCGTAAGCCTGCGGCCCGGTCATGCTGGCCCAGCCGTGGGCCACGTATTGCCGGTAGGCGTCGCGGAAACCATCGGGCGTGATGACCTCCCCCTCAGCCAACTGGCAGCCCTGCTCGTCACTGTTGCGGTTGAGCGGAGCGACTACCTCGCCGGTAAAGCGCGCGGCCTCTTCCAGTATGCCGTCGAGTGTGTCGCGGTCCAGTTCGATACCCAGCTGCTGACAATGGGCGGCAACGTCGAACAGTTCGTGCAGCACGAAGCGCATGTCGCGCAAGGGAGCCTGGTAGTTCATGCCTGAACCTCCGCCAGCTGCTCGAAACGCTTGCCGTTTGCCACCAGCGTGCAGAGCAGAGCGGCCGGGCGCCAGTGCTCGCCCAGTACGCTTTGCAGGTATTCCAGCCGAGCCAGGACGAATGCTGCACCCTGGTCATCGGCCCAGCGCATCGGGCCACCTGTGGCCGCAGGGAAGCCATAGCCGTTGAGCCACACCCGGTCGATGTCGGCGCTGCTGGCAGCGATGCCTTCCTGCAGAATCTTCGCGCCCTCGTTGACCAGCGCCAGCAGGCAGCGCTCGACGATTTCCTCGGCGCTGATGCCCCGGCGTCGGTAACCCAGGTCGTTGGAAATCTTGAGCACCAGGGCGTCGACCTCGGGGTCATGCTCGGCCTGGCGGCTGCCAGGTGCATAACGGTAATAGCCCTTCCCTGTCTTCTGACCCAGCCGGCCCAGATCACACAGCGCATTATCCACTTGCACCAGCGGATCGTGCATGCCCTGCCTGGCCAGCTGGCGGGCACGCCATTCCAGGTCGATACCGACCACGTCGTACATGCGGAACGGGCCCATGGCAAAACCGAACTGTTGCAGCACCGCATCCACCTGGTGCGGCAGCGCGCCTTCGAGCAGCAACTTGCGCGCTTCGGCCACATAACTGCGCAGCATGCGGTTGCCGATGAAACCGGGGCAGTTGCCGGCCACTACCGCCACCTTGCCCAGGCGCTCGCCCAGCGCCAGGGCGGTATGGAGCACCGCCTGGCCGGTGTGCGCGCCGCGCACTATCTCAAGCAGCTTCATGACATGCGCGGGGCTGAAGAAATGCAGGCCCAGTACGTGCGACGGTCGCCGGGTCACCGCCGCGATCGCGTCGATGTCCAGCGCCGAGGTATTGCTGGCCAGGATCGCCTCCGGTTTGAGGTGCTGGTCCAGGGCCCGGAAGATTTCCTGTTTGAGTTCAAGGCTTTCATACACTGCCTCGATCACCAGATCGGCCTGGGCCAGCGCGGCGTAGCCATCCACCGCCTGCACTCGCGCCAGGCAGGCTTCAGCCTCGGCCTGGGTGACACGCTGCTTCTCCACCTGCTGGGTCCAGGCCTGGCTGACCATGCTCAGGCCAGCGTCCAGGGCTGATGCGTTGCTGTCGAGCCACAGCACCGACAGCCCGGCACTGGCGAGGCTGATGACAATGCCGCGGCCCATGGTACCTGCGCCTATCACGGCCACCTGGTTGATCGGAAAGGGGGTATTCACGCGCAACGCTCCTGCTTGTTGTAGGTATGAGGACAGGCATCACCCTAAGCAGGCCGCAGGTATTTTTGAAATTTCAATTTCGTATGCCATATATTCTGCCCATGAATATTTCCAACTTCGATCTGAACCTGCTGCGGGTCTTCGACATGTTGCTGCGCGAGCAGAACGTCTCACGGGCGGCTGAACGCCTGGCCCTGACCCAGCCCACTGTCAGCAACGCTCTGGCGCGGTTGCGCGACCAGCTGGGCGACCCGCTGCTGGTTCGTGTGGGCCGGCGCATGCGCCCTACGCCACGGGCGTTGGCGCTGGAAGGGCCGATTCGAGCGGCGCTGCAACAAATCGAGCAGACCCTGGCCACTGGCGATGCCTTCGAGCCACAGCGCAGCCACCGTCAGCTGCGCATCGCCCTCACCGACTTCGTCGAACAGTTGTGCATGCCACCGCTGCTGGCACGCCTGCAGGTACTGGCCCCGCACTTGCGCATCGATGTGGTGCACCTGGCTCCCAACCTGCCGGCCGACGCGCTGGACCGCGGCGACCTCGACCTGGTGCTGGGGCGCTTCGATGAGGTGCCGGCACGTTTCAGCCGCCGCCCCTGGAGGCGTGAAACCCTGCAAGTCGCGCTGCGCCAGAAGCATCCGCAACTGGCGCCGGACCAGGCACTGGATCTTCAGGCGTTTCTTGGTTTGCGGCACATCTGGGTACACGGTGGCCAGACCCGCGGCATGGTCGACCAATGGCTGGCCGAACAAGGCCTGACCCGGAAAATTGCCTACACCACCCCCAACTACCTTCAAGCAGCGCATCTGGCCGCCGCCACCGAGATGTGCGTGGTGCTGCCGCGGCAACTTGCGCAGCAGTTCGCCAAGTTGCTGCCCTTGGCGGTGCACGAACTGCCCTTCGCCCTGGAGCCGTTCGAGCTGGAACTGGTGTACCTGACCCATCGTCGGCACGACCCCGCCCTGGCCTGGCTGGTGGAGCAGATCATGGAGCTTCCGCCTGCCTGAGGCCATCAGCAAATGCGATGGCAACCATGCCGCTCTGGTATTGGCTGGTGCCCGAACCCGTCCCCTACAGTGGTCCGCCACCATAACAACAAGGACACACCATGCGCTTCCCACTGTCGATGCTGGCGCTCGCCCTGCTGGCGCCCCTCCCGAGCCTGGCCACTACGGCGGCAAAGGATGCCACCCCGGCCACCCAGGCCAGCAACCAGCAATGGCTGCAACGCCTGCCTTTCGATGACCACGGGGATTTCGAAGCGGCCCGGCGCGGGCTGCTTGAACGCTTCGACGGGCCGGTCGCGACCGCCGATGGCAAGACTGTGTGGGACCTGGGCCAGTATCGTTTTCTCGACCCGACGCAGGCCCCGGCCACGGTAAACCCGAGCCTGTGGCGCATCGCCCAGCTGAACACCATCGCCGGCCTGTTCAAGGTCACCGAAGGCATCTACCAGGTCCGCGGCCTGGACTTGGCCAACATGACCATCGTTGAAGGCCAGGACGGGCTGATCGTGCTCGATCCGCTGCTGGCCGTCGAAACCGCCAGGGCCGGCCTCGAACTGTATTTTCGGCACCGCCCGCGCAAACCGGTGACCACGCTGATCTACACCCACCCGCACATCGACCATTTCGGCGGCGCGCGCGGGGTGATCGACGAGGCGGACGTAAAGGCCGGCAAGGTCCAGGTCATTGCACCCGAAGGCTTCTTCGAGCATGCCATCGGCGAAAACGTGCTGGCCGGCCCGGCCATGAAGCGCCGCGCCCAGTACATGTACGGTGCCCCGCTGCCCCGCGGGCCACGCGGCCAGGTGGATGCCGGTCTGGGCAAAGGGGTGCCGGCCAACGCCACCGTCAGCCTGATAGCGCCGACGCTGGAAATCAGCCAGCCGCTGCAACGCATGACCCTCAGCGGCGTGGAGGTAGAGTTCCAGTTGACCCCTGGCACCGAAGCGCCAGCGGAGATGAACATCTACTTCCCTGGGCTCAAGGCTCTGTGCATGGCCGAGAACGCCACCCACGTGCAGCACAATGTGCTGACCCTGCGCGGTGCGCTGGTACGCGACCCGAAAGTCTGGGCGCACTACCTGGACCAATCGCTGTTGCGTTACGGCGACCAGGCCGAGGTAGTGTTCGCCCAGCATCACTGGCCGACCTGGGGCGGGCCGGCAATCCGCGAGTACCTGGCCGACCAGCGCGACATGTATGCCTTCATCGATAGCCAGACCTTGCGCCTGATCAACCAGGGCCAGACACCAATGGAAATCGCCCAGAGCCTGGCCAACCTCCCGCCGCGCCTGGCCAGCAAGTGGTACAGCCGCGACTACTATGGCTCGCTCAGCCATAACGTACGTGCGGTCTACCAACGCTACATGGGCTTTTACGATGGCAACCCGGCCAACCTCGACCCACTGCCGCCGCAAGCTGCCGGCAAGCGCTACGTGGCGGCAATGGGTGGCGCCGATCAGGTGCTGGCCCAGGCACGCCAAGCCTTTGCCGAAGGTGACTACCGCTGGGTCGCGCAGCTGGTGAACCATCTGGTATTCGCCGAACCGGGCAATACCGCAGCGCGCGAACTGCAGGCCGATGCGCTGGAACAGCTGGGTTACCAGAGCGAGAACGCTACCTGGCGCAACGCCTACCTCAGCGGCGCCCAGGAGCTGCGCGGCGGAATAGCCGCCGCCACCGGCAGTGGCGGCAATGCCGACGACATGGTGCGGGCACTGACCCCAAGCCTGTTCTTCGATTACCTTGGGGTACGGGTGGATGCCTTCAAGGCGGCGGAGAGCGACCTGAGCATCAACTGGCGCTTCACCGACCTGGGTGAAGACTACGCGCTGACCCTGCGCAACGGCGTGCTCACCCATCGCGACCTGGCTCGTCACGCCCAGGCCGATGTGCAGGTGAGCATGAGCAAACAGACATTGGACCGCATTGCCCTGAAGCAGACCGGGTTCCTAAAGGAGGCCACGCTGGGTGAGATTTCCATCGAAGGTGAGCGGGTGAAGTTTCTGCGTTTCATGGGCGGCCTGGAGAACGCCGATTCCCGCTTCAACATCGTGACCCCTTGAGCGCCGGCATCTTCGCCGGCAAGCCCGCTCTCACAGGTACCGCAATGGCGTCTGGATTCACATCGTATCTGTGGGAGGGGTTTCAGCCCCCGTTCGCCAACCGGTACAACCCTGCCAGCGCCATCAGGCACACCGCGCTGCCCAGTGCCATTACCGGCAGAATCGCAGGCTGACCGCGCTCGGCCCGCAACATCGCCAGCCCCTCGCTGTAGCGCCGCCCCTGGCGGGTCAACAGCGCCAGCGTTGCGAAGCCGACCACTGCGGCCAGCGCCAGGTCGCCCTGGCGCAAAGCCAACCCCGCGACCGCCACCAGCGCCAACCAGGTACGCCGCCAAGACAGTTCGGTACGTTCGGCCTGCAAGCCCGGATCAGGCATACCAGCGCGGCCACAACACGACAGCGGCCATCAACGCCGCGATCAGGCAACCCAGTGCCAACAGCGGCACCAGCGCCGGCAGCGGCAATGGCCGGCGCTGACGCAAGGCACGCTCCACCCGCAGCCAGCGCAGGCAGGCGCCGGCGCTCAGCAACATGCTCAGCAACATCAGGCTGCCGACAAGCCAGAGCCGAAGCGGCGCCTGCAGGGCCTGGCCGGCAAAGGTCTCAATGGCAATGCCACCTCCCAGCAACGCCAGCGCGGTACGGATCCAGGCCAGGAACGTGCGCTCGTTGGCCAAGGTGAAGCGAGGGTCGGGCGCCTCGCCCTGCCCCATCAGACGCCGAGCCCAGTCCGGCCGTGGTTCAAACGCGTCCATCAGCGCACGCCAAAGCTGCGCAGGGCGCCGGGAGAAAAATACGAAAGGCTGGTGCGAACATTGAAGTCGAACGGGCGACGTTGCTCGTTGATCAGCCCCGACGCATGGTAGCGGCCACTCTTGAGGTCATAGGTGACTTCCATTGCGTTGACCGCCACCTCGCCGCCCGGGTGGTAGAAGCTGTGGGCCTGTGATGTACGCCACAGATGGCCGTCAGCATCGTAGCTGTCGGTTTCGAGAATGGCCCAGGTGTCTTCGTCCACATAGAAGCGTCGCTTGGCATAGATGTGCTGTGCGCCGGGCTTCAGCGTCGCCTCCACCACCCACACCCGGTGCAGCTCGTAGCGTGTAGGTGCCGGATTGACATGACCAGGCCTGATCAGCTCGGCATAGCGCAGCTCGGGCGATGCCAGGCGGTAGCTGTTGTACGGCACGTGCAGGGCCTGCTTGCCCAGCAGCTTCCACTGGTAACGGTCGGGGGCGCCATTGAACATGTCGCGGCTGTCGGCAGTACGCAGGCCTGCGGTGCCAGGCCCCGTGGTGTCGTAGGCGATGTTCGGCGCGCGCCGCACACGCCGCTGACTGGCACTGTAGACCCAGGACAAGCGGGGCTCGGCTACCTGGTCAAGGGTTTCGTGAACCACCATGGCATCACCGGCAAGCCGTGATGGTGCCGTCATGCGGTAGGTGAAGTAATACAGCACATTGCTTGCACCCAGCCCACCCAGGCCTTCCGGGCGGGCTACATCCTGGCGCGCGCTCATCAGCACGAAGCGGCCGTTCTTGAACGGTGTGACGCTGTCGGACATCTGAATGTAACTGGCATTGCGGTGCCGGGTCAGATGGTTCCAGATCACTTCCAGCCCGTTGTCCGGCCGGGGAAACGCAATCACTCCATTGAACCCGCGCAGGCCGTTGCCCTGGTCATCCAGCTGCGCCTGCGCTGCATTGCGGGCGGCCGAGGCGGCGACGCCGGCAGGTACCGCGACACTGCGATGCGTGGGGTAGACCGGCAGCTCGAAGGTGTGCGGGAAGCGCTTGAGCAAGGCTACCTGGCCGTCGGAAAGCTGGCCCTCGTAACGCCGATAGTTGGCCGCCGTGATCCGGTACAGCGGCTGCTCGGCGGCATACGGATCCAGCGGCGTGCCGTTGTCACCCAGGCGCTGCTGGGCGACGCTCAACCCGCCTTGCCAGGCCGGGATACGGCCGTCCGGGCTGGCCGCGCGTTCGGCGCCCACAGGGGTGAGGTTGTCTGGCAGGCCTGTCGCAGCCAGCGCGCCGCTGGCCCAGAACAGGCCGATCATCACCATTCGCATATTCATCATCATGCCCTCAGAAGGTGACGCCCAGGCTCAGCGAGACAAAGTCCCGGTCACCACGGGTGCCATAGTCGCCATCGATAAAGTCGGTATACGACAGGCTCAGGCTGTAGGTGCTGGCAAGCGTCGCATCCAGCCCGACGCTCATGGCCTTGGAGCCTTCGCTGAAAGCCGAGCCTTCCACCGGGCCTGTACCGTGCACATCGTGCGACCAGGACAGGTTCGGCCGCAGGTCGAAGCCGGCGATCACGTTGGGGTAGGTCAAGGTCGCGCGTAACCGGTAGCCCCAGGAGAACGGGGTCATGAAGCCTTGGTCGTTGCAGTGCTCTGGCGTCTTGGAAATCGCCCGGCATACGCTGTTGTCCGCCAGCTCGCCACTGTTGAAGGTACCCGAGCGGCCGTAACGCGGGCCTGCGCCGCCCTCCAGCCCGCCGACGTAGGTGGCCCCGGCCTCGCCCACCAGCAGCATCTGGTTGGCCCCCAGCACCTGGCTGAAGGCATGTACGGCGGTCACCTGAAGCTGGGTCACCTCCTTGCGCCGGTAGCCGTCGAACAGGGTGCTGGCGCTTTCTGGCCGCAGCCCGTCGCCCAGCAAAGGCGAACGCCCCTCGACGTTGAGCAGCGACTGGATGATGTCGGTACCGTTGAGTTGCATGGGCATATTCGGCCGGTAACTCAGCTCACCCTGCAGGGCCGTACCGCTGCGCAGGGTGGTGGCGAACGACAACCCGTACATGCGGATGTCCTCGGGGTACTGCACACGGTACTGGGAGGTACCCAGGCGCAATGCACCGACCAGCGACTGACCGGCAGCGGAGCCGAGGAACCCGGCGCAGCCGGCCGGGCCGATGCCCAGGTTGGCGCACAGCTGCGGGGCGAAGCGGTTGTTGTCGAAATAAGGGCTGCTGACCGTCCCCAGATAAGGCGTGCGGCTGTGATAGTTGGCTGCGTAGGCACCGAACTCGGTGTCCAGCGCCGCCACGTACCTGCGCAACGAAACACCCCACTGCCCGCCGTCGCGGGCATCCTGGTCACTGCCCCGGGGTATGCGCACGCCTTCGCTGGTCAGGTTCACGCCAAACGGTGCAAGGCCGGCGACGGCAGCCGGGTTGCCAAGCAACCTGGCCCCCACATCCAAGCCATCGCAACCATCGGGCAGGAAGTCGTTGTTGGAGAAGAACGTGCCACAGTTGTCGAGCTGGGTCTGGTCCCAGTCCAACTGGTAGAAGCCATCGACCGACAACGCCTCGGTCAGGTTCTGCGTGAAGTAGAACAGGTTCACCGGCACCAGTGCGTCCTTCACCTCGGAACCTGGGCGGCGCAGCGCCGCCAGGTTGAAGGGATTGATGACGTTCAGCCCGCCCTGGATGAAGGTGCTCTCGCCCCAGTTCACTACCTGCTTGCCCAGCCTTGCCGAGCCTGGCTGGCCATCGATGTCGTAGAGGTAGTAGCCAAAGGCGTCGAGCAGCTGGGTACCTGCGGTCTTGGCCGAGCGCTTGCGGTTGTTGTCCTCGACCTGCTTGAAGCGCTGGTCATGGTCGCGCAGCGCCGTGTCGTACCAGTAGGTGCCACGCAGGAACACACCCAGGTTGGCATGTTTGAGCTCCAGATCATGGGTACCTTTGAACACTGCCGAAAATACATCCCCCGAGGCAAAGTTCAGGCGGCCGTCATCACTGTTTGCACTATTGTGCAAAGCCGGGTCCGGGTTGGCAGTGGAAATGCTGGTGCCAAACGAAAACGCTGAATCAAACTGTCCTTCAAACTCTCCCAGATTAAATTGAACAGCCAGGGCAGGCACAGAAAAAAGTGCAGACGACGCAAGCAGCGACAACGGTCCCGAAAGACCAGAAGCACGAAATGCCATCACTCTTAACCTCTTATTGTGTTTATTCGAGAGTGAGTTGCGAGTTAGCGCCGAAACACGGCGCAAAGGCTTGTGTAAAAGGGGCTGGGTAAATAAGTGAAAGTTTCTGTTATCCTCGAGCCGGTGTTCCCCGATACTAAGTAGGCCACTAGAGCTGAACAAATAACGTCTCTCGATAGTTGCCATACCACTTCGGCATAGCCTGAGAATTGCCATGACTTTGAAACAGCTGCGTTACCTGATTGCCATTGTCGAAGCCGGCAGCTTCTCCAACGCCGCGCGCCACGCGTTCATTGCCCAGCCAGCATTGAGCCGTCAGATAGGACTGCTGGAAAGCGAGCTGGAAATGCAGTTGCTGGCGCGCCAGCATGACGGCATCGAGCTGACCGATGCAGGGCGCCAGCTGTACGAAGTGGCACGCTCGGTGATACAGAAGCTTGATTCGGTGAAGGACGAACTCAAGTCCAGCCGCGGCAACCCCAAGGGCCACGTGGCCATCTCGATTCCGGCCACGGCTTCGGCGCTGTTGTTGCCAGCCATCATCACCCAGGCGCAGGCGCGCTTTCCTGGTATCAAGCTCACCGTATGGGACGGCCTTAGCCGCGAAGGCGGCCAGGCGATCGAGCTGGGCAAGGTGGATTTCGGTGTGGTGCCAAATGCGGAGGAGCTGGCGCACATTGTCGCCGAGCCCGTGTTCTCCGAAGACCTGTACTGGGTCGGCCTGCCTGCGCATGGTCCGGACGATTCACCGATCACCCTGGCCGAGGCCGCGTCGAGCCGGCTGGTAATGCCGCCGCGCAGCCTGCACCTGCGCAGGCGCATCGAGCAGGCGGCCATGGAAACCGGCGTGGCCCTGGATTCAAGCTATGAACAGCAGTCTGCACCCGGCATAGCCAGCCTGGTACGCGCCGGCCTGGCGGCGACCATCAGCAACTGGCCGCCATTGCTGGACCTGGCCGCCCCGGCCAGCGCGCGGCTGATCGTGGAGCCGCGCATCACCCGTACCATTACCCTGGCCCATTCGCAACACAAGCCATTGTCGTTCGCCGCCGCCTGCATGCGCGACCTGGTGCGCGGGCTGCTCGTGGAGGCGGTGCGCAGCGAGCGCTGGAAAGGCACCCTGATCGAGCGTGCCCCCCTCCCCCAGCAGAGCCTCTGAACGCAGCGCAGGTCAGGCCCGGGCCAGCGCAGTCGTGCCCACCTGCTGCAGCCGTTGGCGGGTTTTCTGAGGGTCCATCCACACCAGCCCGGTCAACCCGGCAATGACCAGCACCGCCCCGCATACCAGGAAGCCCTGGCCATACCCTGCCGGGTGGTCGGCTCCGGCGCCCTGCACCAGAAACCCCGTGACTACGGGTGCCGCCAGCCCGGCCAGCGAAGCGATACCATTGCCGATAGCCAGGATGCCGCCACGCTGCCCGCTGGGCGTGAACTCCGCCAGCATGGCTGGCCCCACCGAGTACATGACCAGCGCCAGCCCGCCACTGAAAGTCAGGCTGATGATTCGCTCGACATTCCCCAGGCCCGGCAGGAACAATGCCGCCGACAACAACCCGCTGGCAATCAGGCACAGGGACACGAAGGCTCCGCGCGACCAGCGTGTCGCCACCCCGGCGCGCATCATGCGCTGCGACAGCCAGGCCATGAACAGGCTCAGCGGCGTGGTCACCACCACGAAAAGCACGAACACCCGACCGGTCATGATCGGGTCGATGCCCAACCCGGTTTCCAGATAACTCGGCACCCACGTCAAGGTCAGGGCCAGCGACCAATTGGCGGCGAAGTGGCACAGGTAATTGCCCAGCACGGTGCGGTCGCCGAGCAGACGGCGGTAGGCGATGTGCGCCTGTTCTTCCCTGGGCTGGCCGGGGCGGATGCGGTCAAGAGTACCCTCGCGCCCCAATGCCCACCACAGCACGCACCATACCGCGCCGATCAAAGCCAGCACGATGAAGTTCATGCGCCAGCCATAGTGCACGCTGATCCATGGAATCATTGCGCCTGCCACCAGCAGCCCAAGTGCACTACCGGTATGCAACAGCGCCACCGGCAGGTTGCGCCGGTCGTTGGGGAACCACTTGTACAAGGCATGGGTTGCCACCGGTGACGCCGGCCCTTCGCCGATGCCCAGCAGCACCCGGCAAGCGACAATCGCCCACAGGGAGGTGACGAACAGCATGGGCAACTGGATCAGCGCCCAGAACGCGCCCATGCCCAACAGCAGGGTGCGGGTCGGCCGGCGGTTGGCCATGAAGCCACCGACCACTGCAGAGATGGCGAAGAACCAGTGCAACGCGCCACCCACCAGGCCGAACTCGGCCGGGGACAAACCCAGTTCCCTGGACATGGGTACCGCTACAAGGCCGATGACCACCTTGTCCAGGAAGTTCACCAGCATAAGCAGTGCCAGCAGTACCGCAATCATCCAGGCCGTGCCTGCACGCGCGCGGGGGTCAGTATGAGTCATGTCGATCTCTCTTATTGTTCTTGTGGGAGAGCCCGGCCACTCGAGGCCGGGCGTGCAGTTTCACTGCTCGGGCATGAGCACGCCCTTGGCAATGGTGTTGCGCTGGATTTCGCTGGTCCCGGTAAGAATGCGCATCATACGGGTCGCACGGAAGATCCACTCCACCGGGTTGCCCCGCAACAGCCCGGCCCCCCCATGAATCTGCACCGCGCGGTCGGCGATACGGAAGGCCGTTTCCGATACGAACAGCTTGCACATCGGCGCCTGGGTGCGGATATCGCCACCGGCGTCATTCACCGCGGCAGTGGCATAGACCATGCTGCGTGCCGCATGCAGTTCGGTGGCCATGTCGGCGATCATGTGATTGATCGACTGGAACATCGCGATCGGCTGGCCAAACTGCTTGCGCGTGCGGGCGTAATCGACCGACAGGTTCAGCGCCAGGCCCGCCAGGCCCAGCATGGTTGGGCAATGCAGCAGACGATTGAGCGTGATGCGCCCCATTGCCAGCTTGAAGCCCTGCCCCTCCTCGCCAATGCGGTTGGCCACCGGCACTCGTACCTCATCGAGAAGGATGTCGCCATGGGCGCCGCCGCCGGACATGACCGAGTAATCGCTTTCCACCCGCACGCCCGGCGCATCCAGCTCGACAAAGAACGCCGAGATCCCCTGGGCGCCACGCCCGGGGCCGGTGACCGCGAGCAGTACCGCGATGTCGGCATAAGGCGCCCCGGAAATGTAGCGCTTGGCCCCGCTCAGCACGTAGTGCTCGCCGTCGCGCCGAGCGGTAGTCCTGATCGCCGTGGCATCGGACCCGGCTTCACTTTCGGTCAGCGCGAAGCACACGGCCTTTTCGGCTCGGCACACCGGCTGCAGGAATGCCTCGATCTGGGCCGGGCTGGCCACCTTGAACAGGTGGCCGACACGCGGCGGCCCGGAAAGCTCGCCGAGAATGTGCGGCGCCAGCATAGAGCCCGTCAGCACCGTGGCCTCCTTCACCGCACACAGGTCGGACACGCTCAATCCTGCCCCACCAATCGTTTCGGGCAGCATGATGTTGTAGAAACCCTGCTCGCAGGAGCGTTGCCACACCTGCTGCAGCACCTCACGCGGGTGCGGTTCGGCCCAGCTGAGGCCGGCGCGTTGTTCCAGGGGCAGGATTTCGTTGCGAACGAAGCCGCCGATGGCCTCGATGATCTGTTTGGCCTTTTCGCTTGGCTGGTACATGGCAATTCCTCAGGTCAGATGCGGCGTTCGCTGTTTTGCCAGTAGGCGTCTCGAATCAGGCGGCGCACCACTTTGCCGTTGGGGTTCTTCGGCAGCTCGCTGACGAAGTCCACCCCACGCGGTTTCTTGAACCCGGCAAGAGCCTGGGCGCAATGCTCGATCACCTCGTGCTCCTGCAACTGCATGCCAGGCTTGAGCACGATCACTGCCCGCACCGCTTCGCCCCACTGCTCGTCGGGCACGCCCACCACGGCAGCCTCGAACACTTGCGGCAGGCTGTAGAGCACCTGCTCGACTTCGCTGGGGTAGATGTTGAAGCCACCGGAAATGATCATTTCCTTCTTGCGGTCGACGATGAACACGTAGCCCTGCTGGTCCACCGTGGCCAGGTCGCCGGTGAGGTAGTAGCCATCACGCATAACCTCGGCGGTGAGATGCGGTGCGCGCCAGTAGCCCTGCATGATGTCCGGTCCCTTGACCACGATCTCGCCCACCTCGCCTGGCTGGACATCGCGGAAATCGTCGTTCACCACACGCAGGTCGGTCTCGAAGTAGCATCGTCCGCACGAGGCCAGCCGGCGGTAGTCGCCGCCTTCACACAGGTGGTCCTGCTCGGTCAGCACCGTCACCAGCGAGCAGGTTTCGCCAGCGCCGTAGCCCTGGGCCAGGATCGGCCCGAACACTTCGATAGCCCGCTTGACCAGCGCTGGCGCCATTGGCGCTGCGCCATACATCACCAGGCGCAGGCTGCTCAGGTCATAGCGCTCGACCCCGGGGAAATTGACCAGACGGTTGATCATGGCCGGCACCAGGAACAACCGGGTCACGCCCTCGCGCTGGATGGTCTCGAGCAGCAACTGGTCATCGTAGCGCTCCAGCAAAAGGCTGCAGGCACCCACCGCCAGCAGCGGCATCAGCTGCATGCCGCTGGCATGGGTGATGGGGCCGACATGGGCCATGATGTCGCCTGGGCCGGCACGCCGGGTGGGGCTGGCGATGCTCTTGCGGATCAGCGCCTTGCGGTTGCCGACGCTGAGCATTGCTGCCTTGAGCACACCGGAGCTGCCCGAGGTGTAGTGCAATACGGCCAGTGCATCGTCAGGCAGATCGCAACTGACCGGCTGGCTGCTGCCTTGGGCCAGCAGTGCGCCGTAGCCGATATCGCCGCCCTGCTCGCCAAGGGTAACGATCAGGCGTAGCGCAGGCACCTCCTGCCTACGCGCCAGCAAGGCCTCGGCAGCTTGCGGGTCGGCGATCAGCGCGACGCTGCAGGCGTCATTCAGTACCTGGATCACTTCATCCAGCGCCAGGCGTGCATTGACCGGGACCTTGACCAGGCCGGCCTTGTAGAAAGCCACCTCAGCCTCCACCAGCTCGACCCGGTTGGGAGCCAGGATCGCGACATGTTCGCCGCTGGCGATGCCATGGGCCAACAAGGCCGAGGCCAACTGATTGGTCCGCTGCTCAAGCTGCGCGAAGGTGAGGCGGGTGTGGCGGTCGATCACCGCCAAGCGCTCAGGCCAGTATCTTGCACTTCGACTGGTTAGGGTTGCGAGGTTCACGTTGTTGTTCTCGTCGCGGTTAAGACCCGGTCGATGCTAAACAGCATGCGGTCGGAGCAAGTAATACCAGTTACGTATGCGGGCCATAACGGTTTGCACTGGACCACATCGCATGAGCGGCAGTGGTGATGACACATCGCTTGCAAATGACACTTTGTGTCATTAATATCGATTTTGTGTCCTGATAGCGCTTCGCGCCAATCAGCCTTTATAGGCCCTTCATGCAGGTACAGCCCATGACGACCACCATGCAGACCCCCAAGGATCAGCTCGTCAAACTCGCCCAGCAGCAGATGCTGACGGCGCTGGCCGACAACACCTACACTCCTCGCCAGAAACTCGCCCTTACCTGCCGCATCCTGTTCGACGGCGGCCACGATTCGGGCCTGGCCGGGCAGATCACCGCCCGCGCCGAGCAGCCTGGCACCTACTACACGCAACAACTCGGCCTGGGCTTCGACGAGATCGCCGCTTCCAACCTGCTGGTGGTCGACGAAGACCTCACCGTGCTGCAAGGCCGCGGCATGGCCAACCCGGCCAACCGCTTCCACAGCTGGCTGTACCGTGCACGCCCCGACGTCAACTGCATCATCCACACCCACCCGCTGCACAGCGCCGCCCTGTCGATGCTGGAAGTGCCACTGGCGATCTCGCACATGGACCTGTGCCCGCTGTTCGACGACTGCGCGTTCCTCAAGGAGTGGCCCGGCGTACCAGTGGGCAACGAAGAAGGTGAAATCATTTCCAGGGCGATCGGCGACAAGCGCGCGATCCTGCTTTCCCACCATGGCCTGCTGATTGCCGGCCGCTCGATCGAGGAAGCCTGCGTGCTCGCCCTGCTGTTCGAGCGCGCAGCCAAGATGCAGCTGCTAGCCATGGGCGCCGGTGAAATTCGCCCCATCCCGGATGCCCTGGGCAAGGAAGCCCACGACTGGATCTCCACCCCCAAACGTCATGGTGCCGCGTTCAGCTATTACGCGCGCCGTGCCTTGCGTGCCCATGGCGACTGCCTGGGCTGACTGAAGCTGTACTCTTTCCCCAACAACGGCAGAGGTGCCTGGTTATGTCTACACCTGTAATTCGCGGCGTTATCGGCTACACCATCACTCCCTTCACGGCAGACGGCGCGCTCGATCTGGATGCCCTGGGCCTGTCCATCGACCGCCTGATAGAGGACGGCGTGCACGCCATCGCACCGCTGGGCAGCACCGGCGAAGGCGCCTACCTGTCCGACAGCGAATGGGAAACGGTGGTGCGCTTCAGCCAGGCACGCATCGCCGGCCGCGTGCCCAGCGTGGTCAGCGTCTCCGACCTGACCACCGCACGCACCGTGCAGCGCGCCCGCCTGGCACAGGCCTGCGGCGCCACGGCGGTGATGGTGCTGCCCATCTCCTACTGGAAGCTCACCGAAGCCGAAGTGGTCGCCCACTACAAGGCGGTGGGCGCGGCCATCGACATTCCGATCATGCTCTACAACAACCCGGGCACCAGCGGCACCGACCTGTCGGTGGAGCTGATCCTGCGCATCCTCGGCGAAGTGCCTAATGTGACCATGGTCAAGGAAAGCACCGGCGACATCCAGCGCATGCACCGCCTGTTCAAGGCCACCGATGGCCAGGTGGCCTTCTACAACGGTTGCAACCCGCTCACCCTGGAAGCCCTGGTGGCCGGTGCCACCGGCTGGTGCACCGCCGCGCCCAACCTGATCCCGGCGCTGAACCTGGCGCTGTGGGACGCGGTGCAGCAAGGCAACCTGGCCGAAGCTCGCGCGTTGTTCTACCGGCAGTATGAACTGCTGGAGTACATCACCCGCCGTGGCCTGCCCACCACCATCAAGGCCGGTTTGAAACTGCTCGGCCAGGATGTCGGCGCTCCACGCCTGCCCCTGCAACCGCTGGATGCGCAAGGCAGCGACTACCTGAAGAGCATGCTGGTAGAACTGGCCGACTGACCGTGACAACTGCCCGGCGGCGTCTTGCTGCCGGGCTTCATCCTGGCAACGTTGCTCGCCCTTGGCCAGACTCGACCTGGCGCAACACCTTCGCCAGTTTTGCCACGGCCATCGCCAGCTCGCCAGGGGTATGCGCCGCAAACCCCATCAGCAATCCCGCCTCCCCTTTCGTCGACGCATAAAGGCCACTTAGCCCCAGCAGGTCGATACCAGCGGCCTGCGCCGCCTTCACGACCTGCTCTTCAGGCATCGGCCTGGTGAAAACACAAGGCATCTGCATGCCGCCTGCGGGCACACGCGCGACAAGAAAGTCCGACAGCTGTGCCTGCACCAATGCCGCCAGGGCATCGCGGCGCTCCGCATAGATCGCCCGCATCAAGCGCACATGGGCGCCGAAGTGCCCGCCTTCGATGAACCTGGCCAAGGTCAGTTGCGCCAGCGAAGCCGTATGCCCGTCCTGCAAGGTTCGCGCAGCGGTCATCGGCTCGACCAGTTGCGGCGGCAAGACCATGTAGGCAATGCGCAAGCCGGCGAACAGAGACTTGGTGAACGTGCCGATGTAAACCGTACGGTCGTGGGCATCCAGGCCTTGCACGCACGCGGTGGGTTTGCCGGCATAGTGAAACTCGCTGTCGTAATCGTCCTCGATGATCCAGGCGCGTTGTTGCCGCGCCCACTCGATCACCGCCAGACGCCGGTCCAGGGACAGGGTCACGCCAGTAGGGAACTGATGCGAAGGGGTCAGGAAAACAGCCCTGGCATGGGGAGCCAGCCGTGTTATCTGCTCGACCTGCATGCCGTCCGTGTCCACGGCCACGGCGATGCAATGCAGGCCAGCAGCACCCAGCGCCTTCCTGACCCCATGGTAGGCCGGGTCTTCGATAACCACTTGGTCGCCCGCGTCGGCCAATACGTGGGCACACAGGCTGAACGCCTGCTGTGAACTGGTAAGGATGAGCACGCGGTCAGCCGTGGCCTGTGCGCCACGTTCAAGATTGACGTAATCGGCAATAGCCCGCCGCAGTGGCTCGGTACCTTGCGCGCTACTGGGCTGCAATGCCTGGGAGCCATGTTCCTTGAACACCTGCCGTTGCAGCTTTTCCCAGGCCTGCAACGGGAAGTTGCGGGTTTCCGCCACCCCCGGCGCAAACGGCCGAGAAACGAAGAAATTGTGCACTCCGCCCTCCTGGCACAGCGCCTGGCCACGACGGCTGATTGCCGGCGGTTCGTCCGGGGCTTTCACCTTGCGACCCCGGGGCTGGGCCGGCAGGTACTGCGCACGGGGTGAAACGAAGCTGCCACTGCCCACCCGGCGCTCGATGAAGCCTTCGGCGTGCAGCTGGCCATATGCAGCCTCGACCGTATCCCGTGACACAGCCAGCGAGGCCGCCAGCGCACGGGAGGCGGGCAACGCCTTGCCCACGGGCAACGCCCCTTCGAGAACAAGCTGGCGTATCGCACGCTGGATTCTTACGTGCAAAGGCAGTGACGCGCGCTCTGGGTCGCCGATCCAGGCTTTCACCGACTCCAGTTGTGCATGCTTGAACATTGGTATGGCCATATGCGGAAAATTGGTGGGGCTATACCGGCCATTCTAGCGCTATAAAAACCAGCCTTTCCAACCCTATGCGCCAGAACGACCGAGGCCTCGATGAACACGCCCGCACACACTGCTCCAACCCCGCTACGGCTGACAGACATCCTTCACCCCGTGGTGGCGGGGATCGTTTCGGTAATAGTCAATTATGGCGGCACCTTCATCCTGGTGTTCCAGGCCGCCAAGCTGGCCGGGCTGAGCCCGGCGCTGACCTCCTCGTGGGTCTGGTCAGTGTCGATCGGCGTCGGGCTCAGTGGCCTGGTCCTGTCCTGGTACAGCCGCGAGCCGGTGATCACCGCCTGGTCCACGCCGGCCGCTGCGTTCCTGGTCACAGCGCTGGCCAGCGTGCCCTACAGCGACGCCATCGGTGCCTACCTGCTGTCGGCAGCCGGCTTCGTGATGCTGGGAGTGACCGGTTACTTCGAGCGCCTGGTGCGGGCCATCCCGGGCGGAATTGCCGCCGGCCTGCTGGCGGGTATCCTGTTGCAATTCGGCATTGGTGCATTCGGCGGCCTGTCGGTCGACCCCGCCCTGGCCGGGCTGTTGATCGCGGCCTATGTAACATTCAAACGCTTTACCGCCCGCTATGCCGTAGTAGGCATTCTGCTGCTGGGCCTGGGCTACCTGCTACTGCAGGGTCAGGTGGACCTGACAGCGCTCAGGCTGGAATTCGCCACGCCGTTGTTCACCGCGCCCACCTTCTCCCTCAACGCCGCCCTGAGCGTGGCCCTGCCGTTGTTCCTGATCACCCTTACCGGTCAGTACATGCCAGGCATGCTGGTGCTGCGCAACGATGGCTTCAAGACCAGCGCCAATCCGATCGTGGCAGTCACTGGCCTGGGGTCGTTGCTGATGGCACCGTTCGGGTCGCACGCCTTCAACATCGCTGCCATCACCGCCGCCATCTGCACTGGCAAGGAAGCCCACGAAGACCCGGGCAAACGCTGGGTCGCGGGCATCGCTGCCGGCGTCTGCTACATCCTCGTAGGGGTATTCGGGGTCACCCTGGCCAGTGTGTTCATGGCCCTGCCGGCCACCTTCATCACCACGCTGGCCGGCCTTGCACTGCTGGGCACCATCGGCGCCAGCCTGGCCAACGCAATGGCAGATGCCCGTTCACGCGAAGCGGCACTGATCACATTCCTGGCCGCGGCAGCCAACATCAACCTGTTTGGCATTGGCGGGGCATTCTGGGGGCTGGTCATTGGCTTGCTGGCCTATGCCGTATTGAACGGCCGCCTACCCGGTTTCTGCCACTTCTCCCGGTAAGCGGGCTTTCCACCATCCTGCCGTGCGCCAGGTGCGCACGCCGTACAACAGGTATCGACATGCCCAAAGCTGGCCCCAAGCTTCTTACCCAAATTGCTGCCGTACACTTCGTCAGCCATGTGCACATCATGCTTATCCCGGCGCTGCTACCCGTGCTCCCCGACTTGCTGGGGGTAGGGTTCGTCGAACTCGGCGCAGCCCTGGCCGTGTTCAATGTCGTCTCCGCCCTGGTGCAGGCACCGCTAGGCTATGCCGTCGACCACTACGGTGCGCGCAAGGTGCTCAAGGCGGGCTTGCTGCTGGGCAGCATCAGTTTCCTGCTGGTTGCTGTCAGCCCCAGCTACATCCTGCTGTTGGTGGCGATGGCCATGGCCGGCCTGGCCAATGGCGTGTACCACCCGGCCGACTACGCGCTGCTGGCCAACGGCATCGAACAAGGCCGCCTGGGGCGGGCGTTCTCGATCCATACCTTTGCCGGCTTCCTCGGCTCGGCGGTAACGCCAGCTATATTTCTCGGCATCGCTGCACTATTCGGCACGCAGGCTGCCCTGATGGCGGGCGCGGCTGCGGGGGTTGCCGCCTTGCTGTTGATATCGGTTCCAGGCAGTGGAATCCACCACGTTGCCAAGCCTGGCAAAGGCGGCTCTGGCCCCACTGCAGCAGGTCGCGCGCGACTGTTCACGCCCATGCTCGGGCTGCTGACGGTCCTGTTCATCTTGCTCAACCTGAGCACCAGTGCCATCGAGAAGTTCTCCGTGGCCGCCCTGGTCCAGGGCCAAGACCTGACCCTGGCCTGGGCCAACACGGCACTCACGGCCTTTCTGCTCAGCAGTGCTGCAGGTGTACTGTGCGGTGGGGCCTTGGCTGACCGGACCCGGCGTCACGGCCTGGTGGCGGCCTCGGCCTTTGCCCTGGCTGCCGCGTTGACAACGCTGGTGGCCCTCGGGCTGCTTCGGGGCTGGGGGTTGGTGGTGGTTCTCGGTGCCATTGGCTTGCTGACCGGGATCATCGCCCCGTCGAGGGACATGCTGGTGAAGGCGGCGGCACCGAGCGGCGCCGAGGGCAAAGCGTTCGGGCTGGTCTCGACCGGCTTCAGCATCGGCGGTGCCCTCGGGCCGGTGGCGTTTGGCTGGATGCTCGACCAACGCCTGCCTCATGGCATCTTCGTGGCATCGATCGTGTTCATGCTGCTGACGGTGCTGCTGACCTTGGCGCAGGAGGCCTACCTGGCCAGGAAGCACCGACAGCCTGTCTAGCCCCAGGGCTGCTTTGCAGCCCTTTCGCAATGCAAGGCAGATCCTGCAGAACAGCACATGGCCATTGATTCATCTGCGCACTGGCTACTCAGGCGACCGGATTGGCATGCACCACCCGCCCACCTGCCCCCGGCCGATTGACGAACAACACATCCAGCACACTGCCGTGCAACCCCTTCAACGCATTCCAGTTCGCTGATGCATGCACGTACCTGTCTCGCAACAATCGCTGCTCATCCTCGGTCAACCCAGGCTGTTCGCATTCACCCAGGGCAAACGCATGCAACTTGCGGCTGATGCCCAGCAGTTCATCCGGCAGCCGGTGCTCGACCTGCCCGCCCAGTTGCGCAAACGGCACACCAGCGCGCACCGCCAGCTCCCGCATGATGCTCAGGTACACCCGCGACAGCTGCCCCGCCACTTCCCGTTCGCGGTACACCGCCGCATATACCTGTTTTTGCGCCTCGCTAGGCAGGCCACCGGCAATCGGAACCTCCCAGGCCAGCACACGCGGCCTGGGCGCACCCATTTCGCCAAACGACGACGCCAGCAACGCACTGACTGTGGCATGCACACGCGTGTGCTCGGCGCGCATTCTCAGCGGCACCCGCTGAGAATGCGGTTTGCACAGCAGCACCTGCTCCTGCGTGGTATCCGGGTAACCACCGCCAATGTTCGAGTGCACGCCTGGCAACACGATGTCATGGCCGCTGCGTACTAGCGGGAAGTTGTGCCGCTGCTCGTCCCCCGCCACCAGCTGCACCATTTGCCGGGCAATGCCCGCGCCCAGGCCCAGGCGCAAGTCACCATGGCGGTCGTCGGCAGGATCGAAGTCGCCCTGCAGCGGCGCGATGATTGCAGCAACCGTGTCGAACAGGCCGATGAAGTTGATCACGATGCCACAGGGCACAGCCAACAGGCTGCTGCCGCCATCATGCAGCAGGTTGGCCAGATGACGCACAGCCGCAGCGCCGCGGCTGAAACCGAACAAGTCGAACTCGACCCGCTCGAGCCTTGCCTTTGGGTGCGCCTGGCGCCAGTCCCGCAGTTGCCCGGCAATCCCCGCCAAGGCCTCGGTGACACGCGCCTCGGCTCCTCTACGCCCACACCCGGTGGCCGAGGCATAGGCATGATCCGCCTCCCCCGCCAGGGTGCCCACGCCCTCGACATAGCGCTTCAGAAACGCCATGGTCTCATCAGCATTGGCCCCCTGCGTCGGGTACAGTGCATGCAACAGGGCCACATTGCTCAAGGCATTGGCATAACTGCCCCCCTTGTTCCCCGGTGCATCCACCGGCATCACATTGCTCAGGTTGTTACCGGTGCCATCGAAGAACACGCCAAAACGCAGGGTGACCGGCGTGATGCGTGCAGTGCTACAGCTGTTCAGGTCCATCGTCGTGCTTCCTGCTTGTACCAAAAGCACAAGCAGGCGCCAGCACGCTGCTGCGGAACATCAGCCAATGGCCAGCGATACACAGGACATTTCCGGACCTGCATGGCCCCCGGCAAGGATAAATTTCCCTACCGCCATTGGTCGCCACCCCCCCGGATGGATTAAAGTATCACCCCTTGCCAGGGCAGCTGCTTCCAGCCGCCTGCGGCCCCATACCAGGAACCGTCACCGATGGAACACCGTGAAGCGCTGATCGCGCTGCGCACCTTTCTTTCTTCCCAGATCCTAGGCCAGGAGAAACTGGTCGAGCGGCTATTGATCGTGCTTCTGGCAGACGGCCACATGCTGGTCGAAGGCGCGCCGGGCCTGGCCAAGACCAAGGCCATCAAAGAGCTCGCCGAAGGCATCGAGGCGCAGTTCCATCGCATCCAGTTCACCCCCGACCTGCTCCCGGCCGACATCACCGGCACCGAAATCTACCGCCCGGAAACCGGCAGCTTCGTGTTCCAGCAGGGGCCGATCTTCCACAACCTGGTGCTGGCCGACGAAATCAACCGCGCCCCGGCCAAGGTGCAGTCCGCACTGCTCGAGGCCATGGCCGAACGCCAGGTCAGCGTGGGCCGCAGCACCTACGACCTGTCGCCGCTGTTCCTGGTCATGGCCACACAGAACCCGATCGAGCAGGAAGGCACCTACCCGCTGCCCGAAGCCCAGCTCGACCGCTTCCTGATGCACGTGAAAATCGGCTTCCCCGACGCTGCGGTAGAGCGGCGCATCCTGTTGCAGGCCCGTGGTGAAGCCCTGGGCGGCGAGACCAAGCCCGAGCGCCGGGTCAGCCAGCAGGCGATCTTCGCCGCCCGCAAGGAAATCCTTGGCCTGTACATGGCCGACGCGGTGGAGGAATACCTGGTGCAACTGGTGATGGCCACCCGCACCCCGGCCAAGTTCGATGCCGAACTGGCCGACTGGATCGCCTACGGCGCCAGCCCGCGTGGTTCCATTTCGCTGGACCGCTGCGCGCGCGCCCACGCCTGGCTGGCCGGGCGCGATTTCGTCAGCCCCGAAGACATCCAGGCGGTGCTGTTCGACGTGCTGCGCCACCGCATCATCCTCTCGTTCGAGGCCGAGGCGGCAGGGATCGACCAGGACCGCGTGGTCCAGCGCATCCTCGACGTCGTCGCCGTTGCCTGAGCCCATGCCCACTGCATCGCTGGCCGAACCCGGCATCCGCATCGGCCTTGCCGAGCTGATCGACATGCGCCACCGCGTGCGCGAAATCCAGCTGTTTTCCCGGCCCGGCCAGCGCAGCCCGCTGGTGGGCCTGCACCACTCCAAGCTGCGCGGGCGCGGCGTGGACTTCGACCAGGTGCGCGTCTACCAGGCTGGCGACGATGTGCGCAACATCGACTGGCGGGTTACCGCGCGTACCCAGGAGCCGCATACCAAGCTGTTCCACGAAGAGCGCGAACGGCCCATCTTCATTCTTGTCGAGCAGAGCCAACGGCTGTTCTTCGGCTCGGGGCTGATGTTCAAGTCGGTGCTGGCCGCCCAGGCTGCAGCGCTGTTCGGCTGGGCCGCGCTGGGCCATAACGACCGCATTGGCGGGTTGGTGTTCGGCGACAACGAGCACCACGAAATCAAGCCCCGGCGCAGCAAGCAGAGCCTGCTGCAACTGCTCAACCGCCTGGCCAAGGTCAACCAGGCGCTGCACACCGAGGCCACGCCCGGTGCCGACAGCCTCGGCCTGGCCCTGCGCCGCGCCCGCGAAGTGCTGCGCCCCGGCAGCCTGGCCATCGTGATCTGCGATGAGCGCTCGCTCACTGCCCAGGTGGAGCAGCACCTGGCCATGCTCTCGCGCCATTGCGACCTGCTGTTGATGCCGGTGTCCGACCCGCTCGATCATGCCCTGCCCGCCGCCGGCCTGCTGCGCTTCGCCCAGCGCAGCGCGCAGCTGGAGCTCGACACCCTGGACGCCAACCTGCGCCAGGCCTACCGCCAGCAGGCCGAAGCGCGTATCGAGCGCTGGGAGCTGATGGCGCAAAAGCTGCGCGTGCTGCTGATGCCACTGAGCACCCAAAGCGACATGATCGAGCAACTGCGCGAGTACCTGAACGCCCAGCGGCCACGGAGCGCGTCATGAAGAGCAGCGGCCAATGAACCCGCTTGATCAACTGCAGCCGCTGATCGCCCCCGCGCCGATCGGCCTTTGGCCACCGGCACCCGGCTGGTGGCTGCTGCTGGCCGTGCTGCCGCTGCTGGCCTGGGGCCTATGGCGGGTGCGCCACTGGCGCCCGGGCAAACGCCGTATCGTGCGTGCCGAACAACCCTTGGACCCGGTACGCGTGGAAGCACTGGCCGAACTGGCCCGCCTGCCGCGCCCCTACGACGGCGCCCCGGCCGGGGCGTGGCTGCAACAGATCAACGCCCTGCTCAAGCGCCTGTGCCGCAGCCACTACCCGGGTGCCAACAGCCATACCCTCAACGGCCGCCAGTGGCTGGCGTTTCTCGACAACCGCTGCCCGGCCGCCGGCCTGACCCGCTGGATGGTACTGGTAGAGGGCGCCTACAAACCCGAGTGCAAGCTCGACGACAAGGCCATCGCCGGGCTCAGCCAAGCCGTCGAAACCTGGATTCGCAAGCATGTTTGAACTGGCCTGGCCGTGGGTCTTCGCCCTGTTGCCGCTGCCGTGGCTGGCGCGCCTGGTGCTGCCGGCCGCCGACAGCGGCGAACCGGTGCTCAAGGTGGGCTTCCTCGACGAACTCGAAGGCCTGGCCGGGCGCCGCGCGCGGCTCAACCTGCCGACCTGGCGCCAGCAGGCGCCCTTTGTCGTCATCTGGCTGTTGCTGCTGTGCGCCGCCGCCCGCCCGCAATGGTTGGGCGAGCCGGTGCCAGTGGCTGCCAGCGGCCGCGACCTGCTGGTGGCGGTGGATGTGTCCGGGTCGATGGACTTCCCCGACATGCAGTGGCAGAACGAAGAGATCAGCCGCCTCGACCTAGTCAAGGCGCTGCTCGGCGACTTTCTGCAGGACCGCGAAGGCGACCGCGTGGGCCTGATCCTGTTCGGCAGCCAGGCCTACCTGCAGGCGCCGCTCACTTTCGACCGGCGCACCGTGCGCACCTTCCTCGACGAGGCGCAGATCGGCATCGCCGGCAAGAACACCGCCATCGGAGACGCCATTGGCCTGGCGGTCAAGCGCCTGCGTCAACGGCCGGCACAAAGCCGGGTGCTGGTGCTGATCACCGACGGTGCCAACAACGGCGGGCAGATCCACCCGCTGACCGCCGCCCGCCTGGCCGCCCAGGAAGGCGTGCGCATCTACACCATCGGCATCGGCGCCAACCCCGAAGCCAGTGGCACCCCCGGCCTGCTCGGCCTGAACCCGAGCCTGGACCTGGACGAAGCCTCGCTCAAGGAAATTGCCGACATCACCCACGGTACCTACTTCCGCGCCCATGACGGCGCCGAACTGGACGCCATCGGCGACACCCTCGACCAGCTCGAACCGGTGGCCCAGCAGCCGACCCAGGCGCGCACGGCCAAGGCCCTGTATGCCTGGCCCCTGGCCCTGGCCCTGCTGCTGAGCGTGCTGCTGGTACTGGCCGTGCAATGGCCCGACAACCTGCTGCACCGCCTGCTGCGCAAGCCGCGCTTCCTGCAACCGCACCCGGAATGGCGCCAGCGCCTGAAGCGCCTGCGCCTGAGGAGGCGGCGATGATCGAACTGTGGCCCGAATGGTTGCGCCCGCTCTGGCTGCTGGCCGTGCCCCTGCTCGCCTGGCTGCTGTACAAACTGTGGCACCGGCGCAAGCGCGCCGGGCGCTGGCAGATGATTCTGCCGCCGGCGTTCCATGGCGTCCTGCTCGGCGGTGGCGGTGGCAGCGGCAGCACCAGCAAGCTGCCGTGGGTGGCGCTGGGCCTGGCCTGGGTGCTGGTGATCCTGGCGCTGCTCGGGCCCAGTTGGCAGCGCGTGGAAGAAAGCCGCCAGCGCCCGGCCGACCCGCTGGTGATCCTGCTCGAACTGACCCCGCAGATGCTCGCCGAGGACAGCCCGCCCAACCGCCTGGAGCAGGCGCGGCGCAAGATCCTCGACCTGCTGGAGCACCGCCGCGACAGCCAGACCGCGCTGGTGGTCTACGCTGGCTCCGCACACACCCTGGTGCCGCTGTCTGATGACCTGGCCACCAGCCGCAACCTGCTCGAGGCGGTCGACCCATCGATCATGCCCAAGCCCGGCCAGCGCGCCGACCTGGCCGTGCAAAAAGGCCTCGCCCTGCTGGCCCAGAGCGGCCTGGGCCAGGGCCGCCTGCTGCTGATCGGCTCGTCGCTCAGCGCCCCGGAGCGCGAAGGCATCGCCCAGGCCCTCGGCCGCCAGGGCCCGAGCCTGCTGATGCTGGGCATCGGCAGCCGCGAAGGCGCACCGGTGCGCCAGGCCAATGGCGAATACCTCAAGGACGACCAGGGCGGCATCCTGTTGCCACGCCTGGACAGCGCCAGCCTCAAGGGCTTCATCAACGGCACCGGCGGGCGCTACCGGAATGCTCGCATCGACGACCTCGACCTGCGAGGCCTGGGCCTGTTCGACAGCCCGCGCACCGGGCGCAATGATGGCCAGACCCTGCAATTGGACAGCTGGGCCGACCAGGGTTACTGGCTGCTGCTGCCGCTGTTGCTGCTGGCCGCCTGTGCCGGCCGACGCGGCTGGCTGTTCTGCCTGCCGCTGCTGCTGGCCCTGCCCCAGCCCAGCCAGGCCTTCGAGTTCAACGACCTGTGGCTGCGTCCCGACCAGCAAGGCCAGCGCCTGCTGGAGCAGAACCGCCCGGCCAGCGCCGCGCGCCAGTTCCAGGACCCGCAATGGCGCGGCATGGCCCTGTACCAGGCCGGCGACTATGCCGGCGCTGCCGAAGCCTTTTCCCAAGGCGACACCGCCGCCGCACACTACAATCGAGGCAACGCCCTGGCCCGCAGCGGTGAGCTGGAAGCTGCGCTGGACGCCTACGAACAAGCCCTGGAACGCCAGCCCGACCTGCAAGCGGCGCTGGACAACCAGGCACTGGTGCAGCAACTGCTACAACAGCGAGAGGCCACTGCCGAGGAACAACCGGCCAGCAGCGATACCCAAGGCACGCCCGGCAGCGAAACCGAAGGCAACAGCAGCTCGGCCAGCAGCCCGGCCCAGGGCACGCCCGGCAACGACGAACAGGCCAGCGCCGAACAGCCCGGCGAAGGCAGCAGCAACAGCCAGGTAACGCCCGGCAACCAAGCGGGCGCGGACGACAGCGTCACCCAGCCGCCGCAGCGCCCGGTATCGACCAGCCTTGATACCGAACAGCGCCAGGCCCTGGAACAATGGCTGCGGGAGATCCCCGACA
This sequence comes from Pseudomonas sp. S1(2024), assembly GCF_046557535.1. Taxonomy (NCBI): domain Bacteria; kingdom Pseudomonadati; phylum Pseudomonadota; class Gammaproteobacteria; order Pseudomonadales; family Pseudomonadaceae; genus Pseudomonas; species Pseudomonas sp. S1(2024). Next base: position 44,019 of record NZ_JBKGFP010000091.1, on the reverse strand, counting down.
ACCCGGCGGAGCTGCTGCGGCGCAAATTCTGGTATGAACAGCAATTGCATCAGGAAACCTCACGATGAGTCGCTTCGGCGTCTTTCTCCTCTGTCTGCTGTGGGCCGTGCTGGCCCAGGCCGAACCGTTGCTGCGCGCCAGCGTCGACCGTACCCGCCTGGAAGCCGGCGAAAGCCTGGAGCTGACCCTGGAAAGCCAGGACGTCACCCAGTTCGGCAAGCCCGACCTGCGCGCGCTGGAGGGTGACTTCGAAGTGCGCGGCACGCGCCAGCTGAACAGCCTGCACAGCCTCGACGGCGAAACCCGCGCCAGTACCCGCTGGATCATCACCCTGCTGCCGCGGCGCAGCGGCAGCCTGCGCATCCCCGAACTGCAACTGGGCCAGTCGCACAGCCAGGCCATCGAACTGCAAGTGCTGCAGGCCGATGCCAGCCGCCAGGACAGTGCCTCACAGGTGTTCATCGAAGCCACGCTCGACAGCAGCGAGGTCTACGTCCAGGCCCAGGCCGTGCTCACCCTGCGCATCTACCATTCAGTGGCCCTGTACGACGACAGCAGCCTCAGCCCGCTGCAACTGGAAAACGCCAAGGTCGAACCGCTGGGTGAATCGCGCACCTATGAAAAGGAAATCAACGGCGTCCGCCACGGCGTGATCGAAACCCGCTATGCCGTGTATGCCCAACAAAGCGGCACCCTCGACATCCCACCGTTGACTTTCACCGCCACCGCCGCCGCTAGCCAGGACGAGGCCCCGCAAGCCAACGGCACGACCCGGGCCGGCCACCAGGTGCAGGTCAGCTCGTTGCCATTGCGCCTGGCCGTGCGGCCGATTCCGGCGGCCTGGCCTGCTGGCGTGCCCTGGCTACCGGCCCGCAGCCTGACACTTGAAGAGCACTGGAACCCCGACCCTGGCAACCAGCAGGTGCAGATTGGCGACTCGCTGACCCGCAACATCACCCTGCGTGCCGAAGGCTTGTCCAGCACCCAGCTGCCACCGCTGCCAGCCACCGAAATCACCGGCCTGCGCCGGTACCCCGACCAGCCATTGCTGCGCAACGAAATCAGCGAACGAGGGATGATTGCCAACCGCGAAGAGCGCGAAGCCTTGGTGCCGACCCACAGCGGCGCGCTGGCCCTGCCGGCGCTGGAAGTGGCCTGGTGGAATACCCGAGAAGACCACCTGGAGCACAGCAGCCTGCCGGCGCGCACGCTGAATGTGCAGGACAACCCGGCGCTGAGCGCCGACACCCCGGTCGGCGACAACAGCAGTGCCAGCAGCTTGCTGTGGCCCTGGCAGCTGGCCACCCTGGTGTTCGCCCTCACCACCGTGCTGGGCTTTGCCCTGTGGTGGCGCGCCCGCTCGCAGCCAGCGGTGCTGCGCGCCGCGCAGGCCGGGCCGAGCCCGCGTACCTTGCTGGATGATCTCAAGCGCGCGTGCCAGGCCAACGACCCACAGGCAACCCGCCAGGCGCTGGACGCCTGGGCCCGCCAGCAGCCGGAGACCCTGGCCGAGATGGCGGCGCGGTTCGTGCCGTTGTCGGATGCACTGGATGGGTTGAACGGGGCGCTGTATAGCGAGAGCGGGCAGTATTGGCAGGGTGAAGATTTGTGGCGGGCGATCGGTACGATTCCCCCGGCTGAGCAGGTATTGCTGCCGACCGGCGAGAACGGCAGCCTGCCGCCGCTCTATCCCAAGTGATGTGCTGCCTGTGCAGGCCTCTTCGCGGGTAAACCCGCTCCCACAATGACCGCGTACGCCGAGAACCTTGCGCAGTACCTGTGGGAGCGGGCGTGCCCGCGAACACCGGCGCAGCCGGTGCCACCGTAAGATATTTCTGAACCTGCACCCCAATGCTTCAAGATCAACCCGCTTAGGAATTATCCTACGCGCGCTGCCGAACTATCGCTGTTGTCGGGGAAACACCTCACGGATAACGTTTCCGGGTCGCTTCGGTGACCGGGTGTGAGAACCCGACAGAGATTTTACGCAGCACCTCTATGGTGGCCGTACGTGGGCGGGCCTTGGCCTGGCCGAGTCTTTGCGTATTTCTCCTCGGTTTCTCACCCCGCGTACGGCTGCCACCCTCAATCCGTGAGAAAGATTCAGGTGGCAGTTCCCTTCTTCTTCAAAGGAATACGCCATGAAGAAACTCGTCCCCGATCCACCCGTAAAACTAACGGCCCGCCCCTTCTACACCATCAACCAGGACACACCCTCGGTTGACGCCCTGATCCACACCCTCCAGCTGATGGCCGGCATCGAAGACTCGCTGGACGAATACATCTGCGCCAATGCCGGCGAGCCCGGCATCAACATGCTGGTCAACGCGGTGCATCACGTACAGATGACCAAGGCCTTGGCCGAGTTGCTGTTGCACCGGCAAACCGGGGATATCACCCGGCACTGACTACACAGCCCCAAGCCATGCGCGCCCCCTGTAGGAGCGGCCTTGTGTCGCGAAAGGGGTGCGAAGCGCCCCCAGGATCTGCGCATCACCGCAAAATCGCCGGGGCCGCCTTGCGGCCCTTTCGCGACACGAGGCCGCTCCTACAGAGACCGTGATCAGGGCTTCATCAACCTGCGAGCACCGGTTGAACTGGCTGACGGCTCAGATGAACCGCTGCCCCTCGAACGGGTTCCAGCTCTGCTGCCCTTTGGTCTGCTTCAGGTAGTAGGCACGGTTGGTCAGGAAGCTGTACAGAAACGCAAACGCCATGCTGATGCCGTTATCCACCGGGCGCGGGATTTCGCTACCCGTCGCGATCTCGTAGTAGCTCAGGAGAACGCCGATGGCGATCATGATGGCCAGCATGACCAGGTTCTTCTTCCACAGCCCCAGTACGAACCAGTAGATCGGGCCGAAGAAAAAGGCGATGAAGTTGTTGTTGATCAGCAGCTTCTTGCCAAATGGCAAGGCGCGGAAAGCGGCTTTGTAGGGCTCGGAGGTGGGTGCGCCGTACTGATCGAAGAAAGCGAAACGCTCCCGCCATTTTGGCTTGAGGTTATCTGGGGTGGATTGGGTTTGTGGGATGCCTTCCATTGGTGACTCCTGTGATCGTCGTCCGTGAGTGTCGAATAGCCATGATCATGGCCGGTTCGGAGGCTAAATCAGCATGCCTTTGAGGGCAAGCTTGATACCTCCCGCAAAGCGAGAACCAAGTCACGAAACACTCAAGGCTTCCAGATCGGCGCGATCAGAAACTCGTTGTTCACCACACGATTGATGTCGCTCAGGCGACCCAGCGGGTTGTCGTAGTGCAGGTGAACGTGGGTGCCGCTGAGGAACTTCGTATACCCCCTATTAAACTAACTATTGAGCTGTCGCTCCACCTCATCATCAGCCGCACTCAATATACCCTCCACCAGACTTGAATCGATTTTCCAAATGGATAATTTGGGGTTCCCTACATATTGCTGACCATAGGGAATTTCGTAATAAGACGCATCTACTTTTTCCGCGGTTAGCACAGCACAAACTGATCGAATCATTTTTGCATGATCGTGGTAGTCGCCGTCAAAAATTTCCAACTCTAATACTGGCTCATGCGCCAGAATCGTTGATTTCAACTGCAACAATGGGACACCAAGTACACGATGGAGCTTCATAAGGGCTGAAGCTGAGACCCCAGCCCCCTCCATGACAATCGCAATGACAGACATTGTTCTATAGTTAACCTTGGATCATCCCTATAAACCTTCTCGCCACCTGCCCTCATTACTTTACCGCCACTTTGCCACTCTATTATTCATTAGAGTCGGAGTTCTCCAAAAAAATAGACACCCACGAATCCATCACATCCCATAATTCGATTCCTTCTGTCGGGTTTTCTGGTTTTTCATGCCACCAGATAAAAGCCTGGCCCTTGTGTGAGCCATTCCCCAAAGCCAAATAATCACCAGCGCCGCTAGAAAATACCGCCACCATATCAGGGAGTGCTGGGTAATCTTCATCGCACAGTTCCTTGACAGCAACAAAGTCCTCCAACCTCGACAGCCCCATAGTGCAACCAATATAGAATCCAAAACCATTATGCAATCTTGAATAAAACTGCCGGAAGCTCGCAGGAAAACTAGGATAACCATCGAAACCTGACCCTTCAACGCCTAGTGGAGCCCCGCCCATATAGAAGCATAAATCACCACCTTCACTATATGCATACATGAGGTATGGGCGATCACTCACAGCCAAAACCGTTCCTAACACACATTTTTCTAGCCACGCGCTTACCCAAGGCAAAAGTTCGGAAAACTCAGCCCATTCCGCAGGAATATGTTTTTTCCCACTATTTAGAAAGCCAAATCCACGCCACTGCTTGGGAAAATCGATATCCACAGGGACATCGCCAGGTGAAAAATATACATCATAACCTTTTAGCTCGGTTACAATACGCCGCCTCAAAGACTCAGGCCAATTCATTCTCATACACCTCAATACCCCGAAGGCAAACTATTGACCTGCTGCAGTTCCGACCCAATTTAGCAGCCTTATCAATCATGGAGAACGAAACGCTGGATCAACAGGAATATCTCCATCTTGATATAACCCCCACTCGCCAAATGATCTCCCCCCTTTTAGGTATTTACCACCTCACTCAACCCTTGGAAGTTTGACTCATAGTTTAACACCTTTACTTGATCCTCGAAGCCAATCGAGAAAAACCTTCCATTTCTGTATTTTCCTTCATCGGAACAATGTGATCCGCATGTAGAGGCCTCGTAACCTCAAACCCAGGAGGCGCAGGGTTTTTCATGGAGCCAGAGATGCCACGGCAAATTGAGCCCCCATCTTGTAGCAGGTGGAGTTCATGGATCGCACTCTATCAGAAATTGGAAAACTGCCCCTTCAAAACTCACCCGACCGCCATCAAACCAAACATATGACTTGCCATTTCATTAAATGTTGAAAACTCATAGTAAACATTATCGAAGGCCTGGCGATCCCTCACCTGGTATATCTTTGAGGGCACTTCCAGCACATACACATCCATATCACTTTCTCCAAAAACCAAGTAATCCTTCATCCATTCCAAATCACGCCAATTTAAATTCATCCCTATAAAATCATTGGTCTCACCAGCACAATCCGAAAATGGTATTCGGTGAGTTGAATACAAAAATACGCCATTCTCCGCAGCCCCATTACAAACACCTAATAGCTCCAGATACTCCGAGGGCGGCATAGCAAGCAACGCCAACTGACAGCGCTGAACAAATAACTCCAGATCTTCTTCGGATGCACCGGGAATAAGTGCAGGCGTACCAGACAACTTGTCGATCATCATTTTCATTTCAATCATCTAATGACCTAATATGCACGCCCCTCAAGGAATCTACTGATCGACCTCATCCTCACTAACCAAGGAGTCAATAAACACACGAAACGAAGAGGACAACATCTTTTGAGCGTTAATGTTATTTATGCGCATGTCAATATCCGGCTGAAAAACATCAACCGCAAAATAAATAACACTACCTTCTTCTTTATCAAGACAAATAAAATTACCTGCCTCATCAACGGCAAAAGGTACCAAATGTGCTGGCAATACGTTCCTATGCACCATCAAATTGAAGCATCCGCCTATGTATTTAGTCTCGTCTTTGTCAACGGTTTCAGCGCTGGCGATGCTTTTAAAATCTTCAATTCTAATCGGCTCATAATTTTCATCGCCCGCCCAAAACTCCCGATTCGGAGTTCCTCCATTGAAGGACAGGTAAAGCTCCCTGAAGTCTGCTGGAAATTTTATGCCAATTTCAGACTCAAGGTTATCAATATCTAATATCGAGACGGGAGCACCAGAATCAAACAGTTCAAAGTCATCCATTATAGAATCTTCAACAAGTTGTGAATGTTGTTTTCTGTGAGCGGCCTTTTAGCCAACCCTTATCCTGTGAGATAGCTACAGCTTCAGGCGCGCCATAAGATCCAGAAGGCAAACCAAAATGTTTTTCGAATTGCGCGACTGAACCAGTATGCGGCAACGAAGCTTCGTGAGCGGACTGTGTTACTAACTGCATAGTGCCTTTACCCGTTACAGGATCGAAATCGTCCAAATGGTGCCAAGTGTATTTGCCCATCGATTTCATTTGAGCCTTTGTCAATTCTGCCTGTTTGTAAGTCTCGGTAAAGTCTCGCCCCCGAGTTCCTTGCAATTGAATCGATACAATGTTTTTTTGAGCACCTGTTACAGGAAATAGTTCAGGAGGACCTTCAAAATTGACACTTTTGAACGATAGCCCCTAAGGATCAATCCATGCGGTCACATTTGGCGCGTATTGATAAAGATTTATACCGCCGCCTAAACCTACCGGATCTTGCGTAATAAGACGCCCGGCTTCAGGGTCGTAGTATCTGAAGGTGTTGTAGTGCAGCCCTGTTTCACTGTCAACATATTGCCCTTGGAAACGCTGATTCTGCTCGATCTCATTGATGGGCAGACTCTCTATTGCACCCCACGAGCGATACGTCGCCTGCCAGACGATCTTACCGTCACTGTCCGTGACCTCCAGCGGCGCACCAATCTGGTCAGTATGGAAGTAATAATGCTTCTGCTCCTCCCCTTCCGCCTGATCGACCCGCGCCAACGGCGCATAGCTACCCGGTTCATACAGGTACAAGATGCTCTGCCCAGGCGTTTCCTCGCGCAGCATCCTCAGCCCTTGCCAGAGGAAGCGCTTCTGCTCGACCTCGCCGTTGATCTCTGCCTGTTTGGCAACCCGTCGCCCGAGGCTGTCGTAACGATAATGCCCGGTACTCTCCAGCTTGCCATTGACCCAAGTCTCCGCCCGCACCAGCCGGTTTTCACCGTCATAACCGAAGCGCTGCAACCGGTTGCCATATTCCGAGCATTTTTCGATCAGATTGCCCCACGGATCGTAGCGGTACTCTTGGTCCCGCCAGTGTGTGATGCGGTTGTCCCTGGACTTGGCAAATTGCCGGGCATTGAAATCCAGGCGGTTACCCGCGGGGTCGTAACGAAACTCTTCGCTACCCACCAGTGAACCGGTATCGCGGCTGCGCAACTGGCCGTTGGCTTCGTATTCGTACCTGATCTCGCCACGCAGCTTATCGAGCGTACGCACCAGCTCACCTGCCGGGTCGTACTGGTAACGACGGTGAATCGGGTTATACGCATGCTCCACCAACAGCGAGGTATTGATCCCGGTGTTGTGCACCTGGGAAAGCTTGTCGGCCGGCAAGTTCGAGGCAAACTGCCACGCCTTGCGCCCCATGGCGTCATAACCGAAGCAACTGGTGAGTTTGCCCTGGGTTCGATACACCTCGCGATGCAGGTCGTCACGCTCCATGTCGCTGATCACTTGACCGTCCAGGTTCAGTTGGTGCAGATGCCCACTGCCGTAGTACAGGTGGTTGACCTTACGACCATCCGGCAGCGTCAGCGTGGTCAGGTTGCTGAGCGGGTCGTATTCATAGGTGAGCGCGCCGTCGGGTGTAATTTCTTTGGTCAGCCGCCCCAGCAGATCGTAGGCGTACCCCGGCTTCTACTCAGTCACCCCGAGTTGTATGTTATCCCACCCAGCTATAAACGATTCATATAAAAATCACGCACAAGTAACTTATCAGCTTTCAATTACCCAATAGCACTGAACCTGACCAGCAATTTATTGCTTTCAACCTTGCGCACCAATACCTCTGAGACAATAGGGTCGATCCAGATCACACCTGCCACAAAGAAAAGGTCCAGCGAACCAGTTTTTGCCTCATCGATACACATCTTCTTTACGCCTCGAACCTTGTAATCAGCAGCCAGCTCACCGGCCTGAATCTTACTCATAACCAAAGACTTACCAGAGTACTCCGAAAGCCCGTAGTCAAAGCATGCGCACCTGTCATTATCGTGAATAAAATAATACTTTTTGACCGTAGGCTTTCCATTAGAGTGCTTTACATCCGCAGGGGAAAACTGCAGGTTAGTATTTAACCCCCCAAGAACCTCCTTAAACTCCTGGGACACAAAAAAAGCACCGGAAGTTGTCAAGAAATAATCAGACTTAAGGGCACGAACCTTTTTATCCAAAACCACAGAAACCGACACGCCAGTCAAGGAGAGACTCATCCCTATCTGATAATAATCAGATAAAGGTGGATAGAACACTACATCTCCATCTGTATACCCACCTTCCACCACTTCATGACACATTGAATAATAGTTCATCTTTCCTCCTAGCATGTCGAGCGGGTACCTTTTGGCCTAGGATCTGTATTTTGTAAACGAATAGTATCTGACCCGAGACTCATACGCATACTACGCTCAACAGCTCCAATTTTTCTAAGCAACTCTTTATCAGAGGCTGCTGCTAGAATACCAATTTTTTGCTCCGCTATCATCAAACGATTTCGCGCAGCATCATAATATGACCCCAAGTGTCCACCACTGTGCAATGGCTTACCTGAGGCTAATGACTCAGCCGAAGTCGTAGGTAAGGGCGAACCATTACTGGCCCCATTTGGATCATATATCCCCCGCTTCATAGCTTCTTGAATTAGACTAGATTTATTGACAACGTTAGTGGGAATGAGATGGTGTGCGGCATACCCTGGCGGGACCGTGTTTCCGGCTTTAGCCATGGCTGCAGCAAGAAGCTTGCTAGGCGAAAGACCAGCAGGGTCCACCCAAGATATAGGGTTCGGAGCATATGCATATAGATTATCCCCACCTAAAATCCCCGACGGGTCTTGTGTGATAAACCGCCCCACTTCAGGATCATAAAATCTAAACAGATTATAATTAAACCCTGTTTCATCATCAAAATATTGACCTTGGAACCGTAGATTCTGATCAACATCATTAACTATAAATTTGTCAATCAATCCCCAATCCCGATATGAGACCTTCCAGACTATTTCGCCATTACTATCTGACAGCTCCAGCGGCAACCCCATATGATTAGTATGAAAGTAATAGAGCTTCTGATCACTATTCTCAAATTTATCAATACACGCCAAAGGAGTATATCCTCCGGGCTCGTATAAATATAATACACGACGACCCGGCTCTACTTCCTCCAGCATCTTGAATGCCTGCCAATGAAAACGCTTTTGTTCAACGTGCCCATTTACTTGTGCGTATTTGGCAATCCGTCGCCCTAGACTGTCATAACGGTAGTGCCCGGTGCTCTCCAGCTTGCCATTGACCAATGTCTCAGCCCGCACCAGCCGGTTCTCGCAGTCATAGGCAAAGCTCTGCAGCTTGCTGTGCCCCGAGCGCTTCTCGATCAGGTTGCCCCACGGATCGTAGCGGTACTCTTGGTCCCTCCAGTGTGTGATGCGGTTGTCCCTGGACTTGGCAAATTGCCGGGCATTGAAATCCAGGCGGTTGCCCGCGGGGTCGTAACGAAACTCTTCGCTACCCACCAGTGAACCGGTATCGCGGCTGCGCAACTGGCCATTGGCTTCGTACTCGTACTTGATCTCGCCACGCAGCTTATCGAGCGTACGCACCAGTTCACCTGCCGGGTCGTATTGGTAACGGCGGTGAATCGGGTTATACGCATGCTCCACCAACAGCGAGGTATTGATCCCGGTGTTGTGCACCTGGGAAAGCTTGTCAGCCGGCAAGTTCGAGGCAAACTGCCAAGCCTTGCGTCCCATGGCGTCATAACCGAAGCAACTGGTGAGCTTGCCCTGGGTCCGGTAAACCTCGCGATGCAGGTCATCACGCTCCATGTCGCTGATCACCTGACCGTCCAGGTTCAGTTGGTGCAGATACCCACTGCCGTAGTACAGGTGGTTGACCTTGCGGCCATCCGGCAGGGTTAGCGTAGTCAGATTGCCGAGCGGGTCGTATTCGTAGCCGAGCGTGCCGTCGGAGGTGATTTCTTTGATCAGCCGCCCCAACAGATCGTAGGTGTACTCCAGCTTTTCTTCGCTGATCCCTAGCTGCTTGCCGATCCCGGTCGGTTGCCGCTCGATGCTCAGCAACCGGTCGCCGTCGTCGTACGCATAGTCTTGACGCGCATCGCGGTTGATCTTGGCGACCAATCGGCCAATGGTGTCACGCTCAAACAGCGTATGCCGCTCCGGCCGCTCGGCATTTTCGCCATAGCCAATCTCATCCAGTCGCGTGAGATGGCCTCCGACGTTGTAGCTGAAACGCCGGGTCAGGTTATCTACCCGCACTTCTTCGCTCAGCCGGTCCGAAGCGTCATAGGCAAAGCTGTACGTGGCGTTGTTCTCATTGACCAGCGCGATCAGGCGCACGGCCTTGTCGTACTCGTAGCGTACCCGCTGGCCCTTGGCATCCTGGCGGCTGCTCGGCAGGCCACGCGCCGTACGCATCAGGCGTGTGGTCTGGCCCTTGCCGTCGGTGTGGCTGATTACCTGGCCGTAGACGTTGTAGGTGAAGGTTTCCGCGGTACCGTCCGGGTGACTGATGCGCAGCACTTCGCCGTCGGGCTTGCGCTCCAGGGTGGTGGTCTGGTTCAGCGCATCGGTCACCGCGACGAGGTGCTGGCGTTCGTCGTAGCGGTACCAGGTGCTCTTGCCCGAGCAGTCCTGATAACGCTCGACCTGGGCCAGGGTGTTCCACCACAGGTACTTGGACTTGTAAGTCGCATCGATGATGGTATGCGGCAGGCCGTCATCGCTGTTCAGGTACTCGGTCATCTGGCCGAGGGCATCGAATTCGGCGAGCAGGTTGCCCTTGTCATCGTAGCGCGCTCGCCAGGTGCTGCCGTCCGGATAGCTGACCTGGGTCACCAGCGTGGTCAGGTGGTGATATTCGTAGGTGGTCTTGCGGCCCAGCGGGTCGGTTTCTTCCAACAGGCGGGCGTATTCATCGTACTTGAAGGCGAGCCGGTTGCCGTCCGGCAAATCCAGGCCAACCATGTTGCCCTGCTCGTCCAGCTCGATGGCGTAGCGTTCGCCACCGTAGTCACGGCTGGCGAGCACGCGGTGGTCGGCGTTGTACTGCACTTCCAGCTCGCGGCCGAGCACGTCGGTGGCCCAGCTGGTGCGGGCGTCGAGGTCGTAGCGGAAGTGGTAGTGCTCGCCATCGCTGGTCCAGTGCTCGACCACGCGCGGCTTGTCGCCGAGGGTTTCCCAACGGTAGTGGCAGCCCAGGCCCAGCGCGTTGCTGTGGGTTACCATCAGGCCTTCGGCGTAGCTGAAGCTGCGCACCGTGTCGCCGTTGCGGTTGATCACCGCGCTCAGCTGGCCGTGTTCGTCATAGCGGTACTGGGTGAGCGTTTCCACCGCTTCGTTGTTCACCACGCGCTTGATGTCGGTCAGGCGACCCAGCGGGTTGTCGTAGTGCAGGTGCACGCGGGTACCGCCGGTGGCGCTGATGTCGGTCAGCGTACCATCGGGCGTGCGGGTGAAATGCAGGAAGTGGCCGAGGGCGTTTTCGATGCGTTGCAGCGGCACTTCGCTGTTGGTGTCTGGCACTTCGCCGAAATAGAAGAACAGGTTGTCGAGGGTTTGCAGGATGTAGTGGCCGCCCTCGGTGCACACCAGGTACACCTGCTCGTGCGGGTTGTAGATCCGTTCGCCCGGTTGCAGGGTCACGAACGGGACTTTGCGGCCTTGGTTGTCGGTGAGGTAAATGAATGAGCCCCGCCGACGCAAGCTTTGCTCCCAGGGCAGCACCCAGCCGCGCCCGAGCACGCTGTCGACGGTAAGGTCGCTGGCGTAGAAACGTGACCACTCGATCGGCATCAAGCCCGGGAGGCTGAAGTCAATTTCATCGGGGATCAGTTTGCGACCGGTGGTGAGGTCGACCGGGTTGCCAACCAGTCCACCCAACACCCTGCGTGCCACGGGTTCGACCACGTAGCGGGCGGCCACTTCGCCAGCAATGAAGCCGGCCGTGAATTTCAGGGCACAAGGTAGGGCGGCCTTCATACCGGCCTGGGTACCCATCTTGAGCACATTCGCGAGGCCACTGGCTGCGCCAGCAATCGCCATCAGCACATCCACAGTGGTGCGCAGCCACTCCGGGACTTCGTCATCCACGGGCAGGTAGCGGTAAGTGCCACCGCCGATGAAGACGTTGTTCGCCCCCCCGGAAATGGTCGCGCCGCAGGTCAGCTTGTCGCCCTTGCGCGCCGCCGCGACGCCATTGATGAAGACATTGGTCGAGCCTTCGGCGATCTGCACCGGGCCAGGATGGTTGTCGCAGGCGCCGATGCTTTTTTCGACGCGGGCGGCCTTGCGGCTGTTGATGAAAACGTTGGGTGAGGCAGTGGTTATCGTCCCTGAGGGGGACGAGAACATACTGCCTATCGCCTCTCCGGCGGCGGTCAGCAAGCTGCCTCCGATGCCGGCTGCGAGGCCGGCCAGCAAGGCCACGCCGAACCCACAGGTGAAGGTGGCGATGGCCACCGTGGCCACCAGCGCGATGCCCAGGGCTGCCCCGATCAGGAAGCCCCCCAGCGCGCTGGTGTGCGATATCTCGTCGCCAAACCTGGCCGCTTCGAACATGAGGGGTTACTCCTGTTCGGCCAAGTTGTGGAACATGAATGAACGACGAGACTGAAGCAGCGACCGCTCGGTCAGATCCTTGATCATTGTTGCGTCCTTGAGGTTTGAAACCCAAGGACGCTAGGAAAATGCCGTTAGGCCGTCAATGAACAAGGCGTTCAGTGCGCGGACCTGCTTGTAGGAAAGCACTTACCCGCCCGGAGCGACTGCCTTGCCGCATTGGCTTGGGTTACCATACCGCCCTTGCGCAACACCCATCACCCAAGCCAAGCCCCCGCTTGCTCGACTCGACACCAACAGGTCATCCATGCGTCTGTTTCATACCTCCGACTGGCACCTGGGCCAAAGCCTGCACGGCCAGGAACGCGACTTCGAACACGCCTGCTTCCTCGACTGGCTGCTCGGCCAGCTGCGCCTGCGCCAGCCGGATGCGCTGCTGATCGCTGGCGATATCTTTGACACGGTCAACCCACCGGTCAAAGCCCAGGAACGTCTCTACGACTTCATCGTCCAGGCCCACGAACAACAGCCGAAGCTGGACATCGTGATGATCGCCGGCAACCACGACTCCGGCTCGCGCATCGAGCTGCCCGCGGCGCTGATGCGCCGCCTGCGCACCCATGCCCTGGGCCGTGTGCACTGGCTGGACGAGGGCCAGCTGGACGCCGAGCGCCTGCTGATTCCGCTGACCAACGGCCGTGGCAAGGTCGCCGCCTGGTGCCTGGCCCTGCCCTTCCTGCGCCCGGCCGAGGTGACCGGCCCGCAATTGGGCGACGACTACCTGCAAGGCATCACCCAGGTGCACCAGCAGTTGATCGCCGCCGCGCAAAAGAAGCGCAAGAAGGACCAGGCGCTGATCGCCATCAGCCACGCGCACATGGCCGGTGGCGCGGTGTCGGAGGACTCCGAGCGCAGCCTGATCATTGGCAACGCCGAGGCGCTGCCGGCCAAGCTGTTCGACAAGGCCATCAGCTACGTCGCCCTGGGCCACCTGCACAAGCCGCAGAAGGTCAACCGCGAAGAACGCATCCGCTACAGCGGCTCGCCGATCCCGCTGTCGTTCGCCGAAATCAACTACCCGCACCAAGTGCTGGAAGTGGAGCTGGACGGCACTGGCCTGGTCAGCGTCGAACCGCGCCCGGTACCGCGCGCCGTGGCCCTGCAACGGGTCGGCCCGGCACCACTGGGCGAACTGCTGGAGCAGTTGGCCGAGCTGCCAGTGATCGACCTGCTCGAAGACCCCAACCGCCAGCCCTGGCTGGAGGTGCGGGTGATACTGGATGAGCCGCAACCCGACCTGCGCCAGCAGATCGAAACCGCACTGCAAGGCAAGGCCGTGCGCCTGATCCGCATCAGCGCCGAATACGCCGGCCGCAACAATGCCGAAGACGATGACCTGGCCTTTGTCGAACTGGCCCAGATGACCCCGCAGGACCTGTTCAGCCGCGCCTGGGAGCAGGCCTATGGCAACCCCGCCGACGAACAGGCGCTGGCCGACTTCGCCCTGCTGTTGCAGGACGTGCAGCAGGAAGAGGAACAGCCATGAAGATTCTTGCCATCCGCCTGAAGAACCTGGCATCCCTGGCCGGCCCGGTCGATATCGATTTCACCGCCGAACCGCTGGCCAGCGCAGGCCTGTTCGCCATCACCGGGCCTACCGGGGCGGGCAAAAGTACTCTGCTCGACGCCCTGTGCCTGGCGTTGTTCGGCACCGTGCCACGGCTGAACGACATTGGCCGCGAGGCCAAGGTGCCGGATGCAGACGGCGAGATCCCTACCTCCGACCCGCGCAACCTGCTGCGCCGCGGCACCGGCAGCGGCTTTGCCGAAGTCGATTTCGTCGGCATCGATGGCCGCCGCTACCGCGCCCGCTGGGAAGCCAACCGCGCCCGCGACAAGGCCAACGGCAAGCTGCAGCACAGCCGCCAGAGCTTCTACGACCTGGACAGCGAGCAGGTGCTGGGCAGCGGCAAGAACGAATACAAACAACTGGTCGAAGCCCGCCTGGGCCTGAACTTCGAACAGTTCACCCGCGCGGTGATGCTGGCCCAGAGCGAATTCGGCGCCTTCCTCAAGGCCGACGACAAAGAACGCAGCGAGCTGCTGGAAAAGCTCACCAACACCGCCATCTACACCCGCCTGGGCCAGCGGGCCTTCAGCAAGGCACGCGAAGCCGGTGAGGCCCACAATGCCCTGAAGGACCGTGCCAGCCATCTGCTGCCGATGGCCGCCGAAGCACGCGCCGAGCTCGACCAGCGCCTGGAACAGGCGCAGCAGCAATTCAAGGCCGACCAGGCCGGCGAGCGCCAGCTGGAACAGCAACGCAACTGGCTGAACGAGCAGCGCCAGCTGCAGGCCCAGCACGCCGAAGCCGGCACCGCGCTGCAGGCCGCCGAACAGGACTGGCAACAACTGGCTGACCAGCGTCTGGACCTGGTGCGCCTGGAGCGCCTGGCCCCGCAGCGTCACCAGTTCCACCGCCAGCAGACATTGACCGCGCAACTGGCACCGCTGGCAGCGAAGATCGCCGAACAACAGCAGCAGCAAGCCGAGCTGCAAGTGCGCACCAGCGAGCTCGAGCAGGCGCTGGACGCCGCGCGCCAGGCGCTCGCCGTCAGCCAGGCCCAACACAGCGAGAACGCCCCTCGCCTGCGCCAGGCCTTTGCCGCCCAGGACAACCTGGCCCGCCTGGACCAGGAGCTGGCAGCACAGCGCAGTGCCAGCCAGCAGGCCGAGCAGCAGGTCGCCGAAGGCCAGCAGCACCTGCAGCAGCTGGAAGACAACCAGCAGCGCAGCCTGCAGCAACTGGCGCAGATCGACACCGCGCTCGCCGACAGCCAGCACCTGGCGGGCCTGGCCAACGCCTGGCACGCCTACCTGCCGCAACTGAAGCAAGTGATGCTGATCGGTGGCCGCCTGGCCAAGGGCCGTGAAGAGCTGCCCGGCCTACAGGCCCAGGCCAGCCAGGCCAATGCGCACTTGCAGGCCGAGCGCGATGCCTTCGAGCTGCTGTTCCGCGAAGCCAAGGCCGAACCCCAGGCCCTGGCAGAACAGATCGACCTGCTGGGTGGCATGCTGCAGGACAACCGCAAGCAGCAGCGCGCCGTGGAAGAACTGTCACGCCTGCATGGCCGTGAACTGGAACTGCGCCAGCAACTGGAGGCCGTGCGCGTGCGTCAGCAGCAGGCCATGCAGCAGCGCCAGCAGCTGATTACCGAAGGCACCGCCGCCAAGGCCGAGCTGGAGTCCGCCGAGCAAGCGCTCAACCTCACCCGCCAGTTGCTGGAACGCCAGCGCCTGGCACGCAACACCAGCGTCGAAGAGTTGCGCGGCCAGTTGCGCGACGGCGAACCCTGCCCGGTGTGCGGCAGCGCCGAGCACCCGTTCCACCAGCCTGAAGCGCTGCTGCAAAGCCTGGGTCGCCATGACCAGGCCGAGGAAGACGCCGCGCAGAAGCAGGTCGAAACCCTCAACAGCAAGCTGGTGGAGCTGCGCACCCAGCTGGGCGTGGTCAACGCCCAGCTCAAGGATTACCAGCAGCAACAGCAGCAACTGGGCGAGCAGCTACAACCGCTGGTGGCCCAGGTGCAGGCGCACAGCCTGTGGCCCGCCCTGGCCCCGCAGGACGACAATGCCCGCAGTGCCTGGCTCGACAGCCAGCTGCGGCGCCTGGACGAAGAAATCGGCCAGGACGAGAAACGCCAGAGCGCCCTGCTCGCCCTGCAAAAAGATGCAGCCCGTCTCAACCAGCAATTGCAGGCCGCCCAGCAGGCGCAACAGCAGGCCCAGCGCCACCTGGAGCAACAGCACCAGGCCCTGTCCAGCGACGAGCAGCAGTTGCAGCAAGGCCTCGCGGACCTTGCCGGCGTATTGCCCGAAGAGGCCCTCAAGGCCTTGAACGACGACCCGGCCAATGCCTTCCTCGCCCTGGACCAGCAGATCGCCCAACGCCTGCAGCAACTGGAGCAGCGCAAGGACGAACAGGAAGAACAGCAAGCCCGCCAGGCCCAGCTGGACAAGCTGCGCGACCAGCAGCAGGCACGCGTGCAGACCCAGCAGCAGCTGCAGCAGAAACTTGCCGCCCTCGACGAGCAGCGCCAGCAGGCTCAGGCTTCGCTCGGCGAACTGCTTGGCGGGCATGCAAGCGCCGAAGCCTGGCAACTGCATATGGACGCCGCGCTGGAGCAGGCCCGCGCCCTCGATGCCGACACTGCCCAGCGCCTGCAGGAGCTGCGTACCCAAGGCGTGCAACTGGCCAGCGAACTCAAGGCCAACACCCAGCAGCAGCAGGCGCTGGACGCCGAGTGCCAGCAGTTGCAGGGCCAGATCGCCCAGTGGCGCGCAGAACACCCGGAACTGGACGACGCCGGCCTGGATCGCCTGCTGGGCATGGAGGACGCGCAGGTAAATGAGCTGCGCCAGCGCCTGCAAGGCGCCGAAAAGGCCATCGAACAGGGCCGCGTGCTGCTGCAGGAACGTGAACAACGCCTGCAGCAACATGCCGCGCAAATGACTGTGGACACCTCGGCCGACGCCCTGGAACAGGCCCTGACCGAACTGCGCGAACGCCTGGCCGGCCATGAGCAGCAATGCGCCGAACTGCGTGCACAGCAGGCCGATGACCAGCGTCGCCAACAGGCGCACCAGGCGCTGGCGGCGGAAATCGAACAGGCCCACCAGCAGTGGCAACGCTGGGCTCGCCTGAACGCCCTGATCGGCTCGGCCTCGGGCGATGTGTTCCGCAAGATCGCCCAGGGCTACAACCTCGACCTGCTGCTGCACCACGCCAACGCCCAGCTGCGCCAGCTGGCCCGCCGTTACCGCCTCAAGCGCGGCGGCAGCGCCCTCGGCCTGCTGGTGCTGGACACCGAGATGGGTGACGAACTGCGTTCGGTGCACTCGCTGTCTGGCGGGGAAACCTTCCTGGTGTCGCTGGCCCTGGCCCTGGGCCTGGCCTCGATGGCCTCCAGCACGCTGCGCATCGAATCGCTGTTCATCGACGAAGGCTTCGGCAGCCTCGACCCCGAGTCGCTGCAACTGGCCATGGACGCCCTCGACGGCTTGCAGGCCCAGGGCCGCAAGGTGGCAGTGATTTCCCACGTGCAGGAAATGCA
This sequence comes from Pseudomonas sp. S1(2024), assembly GCF_046557535.1. NCBI lineage: Bacteria > Pseudomonadati > Pseudomonadota > Gammaproteobacteria > Pseudomonadales > Pseudomonadaceae > Pseudomonas > Pseudomonas sp. S1(2024). Next base: position 26,465 of record NZ_JBKGFP010000091.1, on the reverse strand, counting down.
CGAACGCATCCCGGTGCAGATCCAGGTGCGCCGCCAAGGCAATGGCCTGAGTGACGTGGAGGTGTGCGGGTGATCCTCTACTCGTTCCGCCGCTGCCCCTGGGCCATGCGCGCGCGCCTGGCCCTGCGCTATGCGGGGTGCGAGGTGGAGATTCGCGAGGTAGCGATGAAGAACAAGCCGGCAGAACTGCTGGCCTTGTCACCCAAGGGCACGGTGCCGGTACTGGATACCGGTGCCGGGGTGCTCGAAGAAAGCCTGGACATCATGCGCTGGGCGCTGGCGCAAAACGACCCGCAGGACTGGCGGCTGCAGGCCGACCCTGCGGCGGCGCAGCAGGCTGAAACACTGATTGCGCGCAACGACAGCACGTTCAAGGCGCAGGTGAACCTGTACAAGTATGCCGAGCGCTACCCCGAGCATACCCGCGAGCATTACCGCCAGCAGGCCGAGGCCTGGCTGGCGGAGCTCGAGGGCCTGCTGGCAGGCAGGCCCTACTTGCTGGCCACGCACCCGAGCATTGCCGATGCCGCGTTGCTGCCCCTGATGCGCCAGTTTGCCGGGGTCGAACCGCAGTGGTTCGCCGAGGCGGCTTATCCGCGGGTGCGGAGCTGGCTGGAGGGGTGGCTGGCTTCGGAGCTGTTCAAGGCCGTAATGGCCAAATGAACCCTGTTTCCTGTACTGGGGGGGGAGAGGGGGGGGGGGGGGGATGGGTAGCGTGTGTCCCCTTGGGGGGGGTGTGTTTTTCGTCAGAGAGCTCCAGTACAGGATTCAGTGGTTGTGCTTGCCACTCAATGCCGCATGGAAATTGGCACTCTGGCGCAGGTACTGTTCGGTGTAGCTATGGGTAGCGGACGCTTTGCCGCTGCTGTCGGCATGGGCATGCGCTGGCAATACGACCGAAGCGGAAATGGCGGATGCGGCAATGACCGGGAAGAGATTGAAGTTCATCTGGGCTGACCTCGACGGCGGTGGTTTGACGTTGGCCCGTTTGGGCCTTGGGTCAAACTTACGCCGCCGAAGCCGCAGGCAAAAATTCATTGCGGCAGTATCGATTATCACGCCGATCGATATCACTCGATGAACTTCAGATCCGACGGTGCCTCCTGCTTCAGCTTCTGCACCGTCTCCAACAACTTGCCGCTGCGGGGATCGCGGCGTATCACCACGATCTGGTTGCTCTTCTGGTTGGCCACCAGCAGGAAGTTGTCGCTCGGGTCGAGGGCGAACTCGCGGGGATGATCCCCCTCCACCGAACGGCGCTGCAGGAACGTCAGCTGGCCATCCTGCTTGCCCACGCTGAACGCCACGATCTCGTTGGCCGTGCCGCGGTTGCTCACATACAGAAAGCGCCCGTCTGCCGACAGGTGCAAGCCACCTGCCGCTTTCGCCGCAGCTTCCTTGCTCTCGGTCAGGGGCAGGCGCTGGCGTTCGACCAGGTTGCCCTCCTGCACGTCGAACATCACCACTTCGGCACTCATTTCCAGGGTCAGGTAGGCGTGCCGACCCTTGGCGTCGAACAACAGGTGGCGCGGCCCGCTGCCCCGCGGCAGGTCCACCGACGCGGGGATCGCTGGCGTCAACGGGTGGTCTGCGCTGGCACCGTCGTAGCGGTAGATGAACACCTTGTCGGCCCCCAGGTCGCTGGCATACAGGTGGCGGCCGTCCGGTGACAGCACCAGTGAATGCACATGGGCGCCAGCCTGGCGCTCGGGGTTGACCCCGCTCGCCTTGTGCCGGGCCTGTTGCACCACCGGCTTGAGCTTGCCGTCCCTGGCCACCGGGACTACCACCAGGCTGCCGCCGGGATCGGGCTTGACCGCGTAGTTGGCCACGAACAGATAACGCTGGTCCTGGCTGAGGCTGGCGTGGGTAGGCTCGTCACCTTGGCTGGGCACCTGGTTGAGTAGCTTGATCTCGCCTTTTGCACTGACGGCGAAACTGCTGACCCCGCCCTTCGGCGTTTCGTTGACCGCAAAGAGTTGGCGTTGATCGGCCGACAGCACCAGCCATGAAGGGCTGACACTCTCCACCACCTGCTGCGGCGACGGGTCGATATGACCGGTCTTTTCGTCGAACCCGTAGCGGTAGATGCCCTCGCTGGCGCCATCGGTGTAACTGCCCACCAGCAAGGTGGCGGCGTGGGCATGGATGGTCAGGCTCATCAGGCTAGCGGTCAGCAGGCTCGTCCAGATCCGATTCATCTTCGTCATCATCCGGGGCGCGAAAGGCACTCATACAGACTAGCCGATGCGCGCCGTCGGCATCGTCGAGTTGCCACTCGTCACCCACGGCGATGGCAGCTGTGATCTGCTCGGGGGTGAAGGTCCAGCGGCGGAGCTGGCGGCCGTCCATGCATTCGATGGTGAGGCCGGATTCATCGGAGGTGAAGTCGAAGGCGTGCAGGCCGTCGATCAGGAGCATGTCGCAGGACTGCAGGGCGGTGGCGAGGGGGGACATGGGGGTACCAATCTGAAATGAGTTGGCATTATAGCCCTGGGGCTGCTTTGCAGCCCATCGCCGGCAAGCCAGCTCCCACAGGGATCGCACAAATCTGGAGGCTTGCGCTGTACCTGTGGGAGCTGGCTTGCCGGCGATGGGCCGCAAAGCGGCCCCCTGCAATTCAATGGGCAAAAATCGACCCGCCCTCCTTGCCCACCATCTTCTCCGGCTTGATCAGGAACCGCGCCAACGCCGGCAACAACCACAGCGCCCCGAACATGTTCCACAACAACATGAAAGTCAGCATCAACCCCATGTCCGCCTGGAACTTGATCGCCGAGAAGATCCAGGTGCACACGCCGATGGCCAGGCACAACCCGGTGAACAGCACCGCCTTGCCAGTCGAGCGCAGGGTCTCGTAATAAGCCTCCTGCAACGGCAACCCGGCGCGCAGGAAGCTTTCCAGCCGGCTGTAGATGTAGATGCCATAGTCCACGCCAATGCCCACACCCAGCGCCACCACCGGCAAGGTCGCCACCTTGACCCCGATGCCCATGTAGGCCATCAGCGCGTTGCCCAGCACCGAGGTCAGCACCAGCGGCAGGACGATACACAGGGTGGCGGCGAACGAGCGGAAGGTAATCAGGCACATCACCGCCACGCAGATGTACACCAGGATCAGGATGGTCAGCTCGGCCGACTTGATCACCTCGTTGGTCGCCGCCTCGATTCCGGCATTGCCCGCCGCCAGCAGGAACTGCAGGCCTTCCTTGTTGTGGCTGTCGGCAAACGCCTTGGCCACGGCAGTGACCCGCTCCAGGGTTTCGGCCTTGTGGTCGTTGAGGAACACCAGCACCGGTGCCAGCGAGCAGTCGCCGTTGTACAGGCCATCGGCGCGGGCGATGGAGTTGTTGAGGATGTCCGGGTTGCGCGACAGGGTTTCCCATTTCAGGCTGCCCTCGTTCATGCCCTTGATCACCTGCTTGGACACGGTCACGAGGGAAATTGCCGACTGCACGCCCGGGGTGTTCTGCATGGTCCACATCAGCTCGTCGATCGGCGCCATGGTCGAGTGGATCGAGCAGCTTTCCGGCGGGGTCTTGACCATGATCACCAGCACGTCGGAACTGGTCGAGTAGTTACTGATGATGAAGTTGTTGTCCTGGTTGTAGCGCGAATCGGGGCGCAGTTCCGGCGCGCCCTGGTCGAGGTCGCCGATCTTCAGGTTCTGGCTGTACCACAGGCCACCGGCGAAGGCGACCAGCGCCAGGGCCACCGATACAGGCGCCACCTTGGCACTGGCGAAGTTCGACAACAGGCGCCAGAACGGGTGCTCGCGGGTGGCGTCCTGCTTGCTGCGCTCGACGGCCTTCTTGCTGATGCCGACGTAGGAGATGGCTACCGGCAGCAGGATGAGGTTGGTGAACACGATCACCGCCACACCGATGGAAGCACCGATGGCCAGCTCACGAATCACGCCGATGTCGATGATCAGCAAGGTGATGAAGCCCACGGCGTCGGCGAGAATGGCGATCATCCCCGGCAGGAACAGCTGGCGGAAGGTGCGCCGGGCAGCGGTCAGGGCGTTGTCGGCATCACTCGACTGCAGGGCGATACCGTTGATCTTCTGCACCCCGTGGGAAATGCCGATGGCGAAGATCAGGAACGGCACCAGCATCGAGTACGGGTCCAGGCCAAAGCCCACCGCATGCATCAGGCCCAGCTGCCAGACCACTGCCACCAGGGTGGTGATGAGCACGGCGATGGTGCTGCGGATGCACCAGGTGAACCAGTACAGCAGCACCCAGGTGATGGCCAGGGCGACGCCGAAGAACATCGCCACCATCACCAGGCCGTCGATCAGGTCGCCGACCTTCTTGGCGAAGCCGACGATGTGCACCTTCACGTTGGGGTTCTGCGCCTGGAACTTGTCACGGATCTTTTCTTCAAGCTGGTGCGAGAACTGCTGGTAGTCCAGCTTCACCTGCTTGCCCGGGTCCTGCGGGTCGGGGTAGCTCTCCAGCAGTGGCACATCGACGATGCTGGACTTGAAGTTGTTGCCCACCAGTCGCCCCACCTGGCCCGACTTGAGCACGTTGTCGCGCAAGGTGTCGAGGCTGTCCTGCGAGCCGTTGTAGGTGTTGGGAATCACCTCGCCACCCGAGAAGCCTTCCTCGGTGACCTCGCTCCAGCGCACGCTGGGGCTCCACAGCGACTTCAACCCGGCACGGTCGACGCCAGGGATGTAGAACACCTCGTCATGGATCTGCCGCAGGGTCTCCATGTAGTCCTTGTCGAAGATGTCGCCATTCACAGCTTCCACCGAAATGCGCACGGTGTTGCCGAGGTTGGCCAGGTCGTTGCGGTGCTCCATCATCTGCTCGATGAACGGGTGCTGCAGCGGGATCATCTTCTCGAAGCTGGTGGACGGGCGTATCTGCGTGGCCTGCCAGAACAGGAAGATGCTGACCAGCACGCACAGGGCGATGACCACGGGGCGATTGTTGAAGATCAGGCGTTCGAGCAACGTGGCCTTGTCCTGGTGATGCGGGTGCATGGTGATGCTCTCCCTGCTGGTCATGGACGCACCTCCTGGTCAGCACCCTGCGGATCAGCCAGGTGCACGCCACCCTGCCCTACCAGCAGCAGGCCGCCATCGGCCAGGCCGCTGACGCCGGCCAGGGCAATGCGGTCGGCGCGGTTGTAGACACTGAAGGTCTGGCCGTCATCGGTACTGCGCAGCACGCTGCCGCCATTGCCGACCAGCACCAGGCTACCGTCCTCGACAAGCGTAGCGCCTGCCAGGCCGAATTCGAGGGTGCCACGTGCGGCCTTGAGCTCGATCGGTTGCCAGCTGTCACCGAAATCGGTGGAGCGGAACAGGTTGCCGCGCAGGCCGTAGGCCAGCAATGTGCGCGGCTGTGCAGTGCCTATCACGCCGAACAGCGAGCCCTCATAGGGGCCTTGAACCTTGGCCCAGGTCTGGCCGTTGTCGGCCGAGCGGAACATGCCGCCCTGCTCGCCGACAATGAACAGGCCCGCGTCACGCACCTGGGCGATACCGTTCAGGTGCAGCTGGTCGGGGTTGTCCAGGCGCTCGGCCACGTCCTGCCAGTGCTGGCCGCCGTCGGTGGTTTCCAGCAAGGCGCCGTAGGCACCTACGGCAAAGCCGTGCCGGGCGTCGAGGAAGGCGACATCGAGCAAGGGGGCTTCGCGGGGCAGGTCTTCGAACTGCTTGCTCCAGGTGGCACCACCATCGCTGCTGGCGAGCACCAGCGCATCGTGGCCGACGGCCCAGCCGCGCTTGTCGTCAAGGAAGAACACCGCGGTCAGCAGTTGTCGGGTGGGCACCCGCGCCTGGGTCCAGGTTCTGCCCTGATCGTCGGAGAACAGGATATGACCGCGATCGCCCACTACCACCAGGCGCTTACCGGCATGGGTGGCGTCGATCAGCAGGCTTTGGCTGGCCTTGGCCGATTCGGTGGAATATTCGTCGGCGGCAGCGGCTTGCACGCTGTTAGCCCACACGCCGAGCCCCAGCGCCAGTACCGCGCTGGCTGCCAATGGCCAGGCAAAGCGCCTGTTCTGTTCCCTCATGACTGTCCCCCTGTTGTGTTCTTGTCTGGTGGGTCAATGCACTGCAGGTACTGCGAAAAGCCTGATCTAGAGGCTTGCAATAGCTTGAGGGGATCGTAGCGGGGATATTTGCGGGAACACAACGGGCGGGGTGTTATGTTTTGTTGTCGGCTGTAAAAAGCCGGGGCCGCTGTGCGGCCCTTCGCGGGCACGCCCGCTCCCACAGGGGTATCACAGGCCTTGAAAGCAGTGATATCCCTGTGGGAGCGGGCGTGCCCGCGAAGGGCTGCACAGCAGCCCCAAGCTCTTCCAGGCTCAAGCCAGGCTCTTGCTCACCACTTCATACACATCACTGGACAGCTCACCAGAAGCCAGAATCCGCTCCAGCTCGCCCTTCATCAGGGCCTGACGCGCAGAGTCATACTTGCGCCAGCGGGTCAGTGGTGCCAGTTGCCGCGAAGCGATCTGCGGGTTCAGCGCATTCAGCTCGATCACCAGGTCCGCCAGGAAGCGGTAGCCGGAGCCATCCGCCGCATGGAAGTTGACCAGGTTCTGCCCGGCAAAGGCGCCGATCAACGCACGTACCTTGTTCGGGTTCTTCAGGGTGAACGCCGGGTGCTGCATCAGCGCCTTGACCCGCGCCAGCCCGCCCGGCAGCGTACTGGCCGCCTGCACGCTGAACCACTGGTCCATGACCAGCGGGTTGTCCTTGAAGTGCTCGGCAAACGCCTCCAAGGCCTTGGCCCGCTCGGCCTCGAACGGCGAGTTGACCAGCACGGCCAGGGCGGTAAGGCGCTCGGTCATGTTGTCACAGTGCTCGAACTGCTCCAAAGTCGCCTGCAGCACCTGCGGCTTGCCGCTCTGCATCAGGTACGACAGCGCGATGTTCTGCAGGCTGCGGCGAGCGAAATGCTCGGCCGAGGCCACGTAGGCGGTGTTGCGCGACACGTCGCGGTTGGCCTGGTAACGCGACCACAGGGCGTCGAACAGTTGCTCGGCGATCTGCTGGCGGGCGAACTCGCGGGCGGCGTGGATGGCGTCCACGTCGGCCACCTGGCTGATTTCGGTGAGGTAGGCCTCACCCGGCAGCGAGAGCATTTCGGCAACCATGGCCGGGTCCAGCGACTCGTTGCCGAGCACGGTGCCCAGGGCGCTGATCAGGCGCTGGTCGAGCTTGAGTGCTTCGCCGCGCTGATGCTGGCCGATCAGCTCCTGCAGCACCTGCACCGACAACTGCTGCCCCGCCTCCCAGCGGTTGAAGCCGTCGCTGTCGTGCTGCATCAGGAACATCAGCTGGTCGCGGTCGTAGGGGAAGCTGAGCTTGACCGGTGCACTGAAGCCACGCAGCAGCGAAGGCAGCGGCTTGGCCTGGATGCCCTGGAAGGTGAAGGTCTGCTCGGCCTCGGTCACCGACAGCACGCGGCTGGTGCCCTGCGCCGTCGCTTCGCCGGCCAGTTGCAGCGGCAGGTCGTTGCCTGCGGCATCCAGCAGGCCAAGCTCCACCGGGATCACGAACGGCAGTTTTTCGGCCTTGTCCGGGGTCTGCGGGCAGCTTTGGCGGAAGGTCAGGCTGTAGGTTTGCGCGGCCGCGTCATAAGCCTCGCTGACTTCCAGGCGCGGGGTGCCGGCCTGGTTGTACCAGCGCTTGAACTGGGTGAAGTCGACGCCGTTGGCGTCTTCCATGGCCTTGATGAAATCGTCGGTGGTCACCGCCTGGCCATCGTGGCGTTCGAAGTACAGGTCGCTGCCATTGCGGAAGCCGTCGGCGCCCAGCAGGGTACGAACCATGCGCACCACTTCGGCGCCCTTCTCGTACACGGTCAGGGTGTAGAAGTTGGAGATCTCGATGAAGCTGTCCGGGCGCACCGGGTGGGCCATGGGGCCAGCGTCTTCGGCGAACTGGTGAGTACGCAGGTAGGCCACGTCTTCGATGCGCTTGACCGTGCGCGAGTTCATGTCGGCGCTGAACTCGGCATCTCGGAACACCGTGAAGCCTTCCTTCAGCGACAGCTGGAACCAGTCACGGCAGGTGACGCGGTTGCCCGACCAGTTGTGGAAATACTCGTGGGCAACCACGCCTTCGACGCGCTGGTGTGCGGCATCGGTGGCGGTTTCGGCACGGGCCAGCACACAGCTGGAGTTGAAGATGTTCAGGCCCTTGTTTTCCATGGCGCCCATGTTGAAGTCGTTGACCGCGACGATCATGAAGATGTCCAGGTCGTACTCGCGGCCATAGACTTCTTCGTCCCAGCGCATTGACTTCTTCAGGCTGACCATGGCGTGGTCGCACTTGTCGATGTTCTCGGGCTCGACGTAGATGCGCAGGGTCACGTCACGGCCGGACTGGCGGGTGAAGCTGTCCTCGACGCACCACAGGTCACCGGCCACCAGGGCGAACAGGTAGGCCGGCTTCATGAACGGGTCTTCCCAGGTCGCCCAGTGGCGACCATCGTCTGCCGGCCCGCTGCCGATCGGGTTGCCGTTCGACAGCAATACCGGGTAGCGATGCTGCTCGGCGATCACCGTCGTGGTGAAGGTGCTCATCACGTCCGGGCGGTCGAGGTAGTAGGTGATCTTGCGGAAGCCTTCGGCCTCGCACTGGGTGCAGAACATCTTGCCCGACTTGTACAGGCCTTCCAGTGCGGTGTTGCTTTCGGGGTGGATCTTCACGCTGGTGTCGAGGGTGAAGCGCTCGGCCTTGGGCTGCACGGTCAGGCTGTCGGCGTCGAGCTGGTAGTCGCCCGGCTGGAGTTCCTGGTCATCCAGCGAGGCGCGCAGCAGCTCCAGCTGCTGGCCATCGAGTACCAGTGGCGGCAGGCCGGCACCGCGTGCCGGGTTGCGGCGCATGACCAGTTGCGCGTGAACCAGAGTGTGGTCCTCGAACAGCTCGAAGGTCAGGTGCGTCTCGTCGATCAGGTACTCGGGCGCCTGGTAATCCTCGAGGTAGATCACTTGCGGTTGTTCGGTACGCATGTGCAGGTCCTTTTTACTGGAGCACGGCCAACTGGTAGGCCGTGTACTTGCGAATATTGATCACACCGGTGTCGAAGATCAGGTACTGGCCCTTGATGCCCAGCAGCGTGCCTTCCACTACCGGGTCCTTGTCGAGGTTGAAACTGACGATCTTCGATGGGTAGGCCTCGACCGGGTACTTCATCTGCACCACTTCGGCGTCGGCCAGCGGCTGGATCGCCTGCAGGCCGAAGCGCCCCTGCAGCTCGCGCAGGCCATCGGCACAGGCGTCGAAGACCTGTTCACGAATGGCCACCAGGTCGAGCTCCTCGGCATCGCCCTTGAGCAGGGCGCGCCAGTTGGTGCGGTCCGGCACCTGGCTGCGCAGCAAGTCTTCGACCAGGCCGGACTGCTGGCGGGTGGCCACGCGCACGATCGGCAGGGCCTGGCTGGCACCCTGGTCGAGCCAGCGGGTGGGCAGCTGGGTGGCGCGGGTGATACCGACCTTGATCCCCGACGAGTTGGCCAGGTAGACCACATGGTCGGTCATGCAGAACTGTTCGCCCCACGACGGTTCGCGGCAGGTGCCAGCGTCGTAATGGCACTTTTCCGGGGCCATGATGCACACGTCGCACTGGGCCAGTTTGGTCATGCACGGGTAGCAGTAACCCTGGCTGAAGCTGGTCTTGGTGCGCTTGCCACAATGGCTGCAGTGAATGGCGCCAAGGTACTCAAGGCGCAGGCGCTGGCCGATCAGCGGGTTGACCGGCACCTGCGTGTCATCAAGGCGAAAGCTGTACTGCACCACTGGCGCCTGCAGGCTTACCGCCATCTTGCTCAACGAGCCACGAGCGAGTTCGATCAATGTACCGAGTCCGACTTGAACAGAATGTTGGCGATCGGCGCGGACTTCGAGGCGCATTCCTGCGGGCCCATGTAGCCGGTACGCTGGTCTTCGGGCAGGTTTTTCATCTCCCAGGCGATTACCGCCTGCAGCGACAGCTCTTTCTGCTCGGCAGTGAGCTTGCGGCCATCCGACCATTTGCCGATTTCCACGGCCAGTTTCAGGCTCTCGTAGATTTCCGGGGTGATGTTTTCGATCATTTGCGCGAAAGTGGACATAGTGTCTCCTGATTCAAGCCGACAGTTTACGCCGGGCAAGCGCCCCACCCAAGAGCCCGGTCAGGCATCCGATGAGCAGCCCGCCGACGTGGGCGGCGTTGGCGATCTGGCCAAGGCCCAGGGTGTCGATCACGCCGCTCAGGCACACCACCAGCCAGATCAGCATCATCACCAGCACGCCCTTGGGCAGGTTGAAGTAACGGTCGGGTGCCAGCCACTGGTACAGCCAGATGTGCCCGAGCAGGCCGTACAGCACGCCGGACAGGCCGCCGAACAGGCTCGGCCCGCTGCTGTAATGCTGGGCCAGGTTGGACACCAGGCTGAACAGCAGGGTCAGGCCCAGCAGCGCCAACGGGCCCTGGCGCAGTTCGATGCGTTTGCCCAGCTCCCAGTACCACAGGCTGTTCATGGCCAGGTGCAGCACGCCGAAATGCAGCAGCATGGGCGATACCAGGCGCCACCACTGGCCTTGGTCCAGGCTTTGCGCCAGCGGGTTGAAGTACAGGTAGTCGCCCTGGACGCGGAAATCGAGGAAGGTGAACCAGCTGATGGTGGTGAAATTGTCGCCAAGGCCGGTGAGGCCGGCGACGATGAAGCATAGCAGCAGGGTCAGGGTGGTGATCTTGCAGGCGCGGGCCTGTTCCGCCAGGGAGGGCCCTTTCGCGGGCTCGCCCGCTCCCACAGGATCGGTGGTGGCCGGCAGGTCGGCGTTGCCGTCGGGGTAGCGCTGGTAGAGTTCGCGGACGTCCGCTGCCAGGGTGTCGGGGGCCCACAGCACCTGGGCATCGCCCTCCTCGCTGACCCGGTGCGGCACCTGCAGGCGCTGCAGCAGGTGAACGAAGCCGCTGAGGTCGACCGACAGCGGCAGGCGCATCACTTCGATAATGTTCATTGGTTGGCCTGTGGGCGGTCGACGTCGACCCAGACGAACTTGTGCGGGTCGATGCGGGTTTCATCATCCAGCCGGTAGGCGGCCAGCTTGCCATAGAGCACGGCGCTGTAGTCCAGGCAGGCCAGGTTGGCGCGGATCGGCGCCGGGCGGCCGCTGCGCCAGTAATGGCCGACGAACAGCATGGGCTCGTCTTCGGCATAGCGCAGCAAGGCGTTCTTCTGGCTGTGACTGAGCGGGGTGCTGGCCACTTCCGCGGGCAGGGCGTCTGGCTGGAACACGATGTCGCCGTAGGTTTGCGGGTCTTCTTCCCAGAACTTGGTACGGAAGAAGGCACGGGTCAGGCCGTCGCCACCGGTGAGGGTCAGGCCGTCCGGCAGGCGCATGTCGGTACCGCGCAGCAGGCGGTTGCACACGGTGGCGGCAAAGCTGCCGTTCACCGCCGAGGCCTGGATGAAGTGTTCGTCGATGCGCCCGTCGGGGTACTGCTGGCGCAGCGGCTCGATCAGCCGCGGGTCCCAGCAGGCATGCACCAGGCGGAAGCGCCCGGCGTCGACGAACAGCGGCAATTCGTAGAACCAGTTGACGAAGTCGTGCCAGTCAGCGGGGTGGTGGGCAAACTGAGTCAGGGTTTCGTCGATCAACCGGGCGTGGCGCGGCGTATGCTCGCGCACGAAGGCCTTGCCGCTGCCAGGCAGTGCCGGGGTGACCCAGCCCAGGGCGTTGTACTCATGGTTGCCCATGATGCAGAACGCCTGGCCGGCCTCGACCATGTCGTGGACGATGTGCAACGCCTCGCGGATGCGTGGCCCGCGGTCGACGATGTCGCCAAGGAACAGCGCCTGGCGCCGCGGGTGGCGCCACACGCCGGCCACACGCTTGTAACCGAGGGCGTCGAGCAGGCGTTCAAGGGTCAGCGCACAACCGTGCACGTCACCGATGATGTCGAAACTTCGCGCCGGATCGAGCATCAGTCGTCCCTGCTTCCCAGGCGGCTGCCCCAGCCGAGCTTGGTGCGGCAGACCTCGTAGTAATTGTGATCCAGCGGGTGGATCAGGCGCAGCTTCTGCGGTTTCTTGCTCACCGTGATGGTGTCGCCGGGGGCGCAGGTGAAGTGGTTCTGGCCGTCACAGGATACCTGCGGGTAGATCTGCAGGTCCTTGGACACCACGATCTTCAGCTCGCTGTTGCCGTCGACCACGATCGGCCGGCCCGACAGGGTGTGCGGGTACATCGGCACGATGACGATGGCGTCGAGCTTGGGGTGCATGATCGGGCCGCCGGCCGACAGCGCGTAGGCGGTGGAGCCGGTGGGGGTGGCGACGATCAGGCCGTCGGCCTTCTGACTGCAGACGAACTGGCCATCGATGTAGATCTCGAACTCGATCATGCGCGTGGACTTGCCCGGGTGCAGCACCACATCGTTCAGCGCATCACCCTGGCCGATGGCTTCGTTGTGGCGGCGTACCTCGGCCTGCAGCAGGAAGCGGTTTTCCACCAGGTAGTGGCCGTCGAGCACTTCGGCGACCTTCTCTTCCAGCTCGTCGGGGCGGATGTCGGTGAGGAAGCCCAGGTTGCCACGGTTGATGCCCAGCACCGGAATGTTGTGCCGGGCCAGGGCGCGGGCGGCGCCCAGCAGGCTGCCGTCGCCGCCGACCACGATGACCAGGTCACAGACCTCGCCCAGCAGCTTGCGGGTGGAGGTTTGCAGGCCATGGCCAGGCAACACTTCGGCGATGGTGTCCTCGAGGATCACGTGCAGGTGGCGCTCGATAAGAAATTTTTTCAGTCGGCGAATGGTGTCGAGCACCTGGGAGCTGCCAAGGCGGCCAATGATACCGATATTGCGAAATTGCTCCATGGGGCTCCTGCGAGGCTCTGCGGCGGGTGACTATGCCGCGATTATGGGCGAAACCACCGGGTAGCGGCAAACCGGCTATGCTCGCAGGATGATGCCATTCGCCCTGCTCCACGACCTGCCCCGGCAGCTACGCCGCCCCAACGTGCGCGACCTGGCCTGGGCCCTGCTGTCGCCTCCGTTGCTCAGCGCCCCGCCCTGCCCCCAGCGCCACCCGCTGGCGGGCAGCCTGTGGGCGGACCAGCCACAGCGCCTGGCAGACTGGCTGCGGGCGCTGGATGACGATGACCGCCCATTGCGCGACTGGCTGGCGCAGCTGGGTAGCCGGCGCCTGGGGCACTACTACGAACGGCTGTGGCAATTCGCCCTGGGCCAGGCCCCGGGCATCGAACTGCTGGCGGCCAACCTGGCGATTCGCGACGGCGGGCGCACCCTGGGCGAGCTGGATGTGGTGCTGCGCGACCGCGACGGTGTGCACCACCTGGAACTGGCCATCAAGCTGTACCTGGGCCCGGAGCATTCCGGGCACGACCCCGACGCCTGGCTGGGGCCGGGCTGCCATGACCGACTGGGAAGCAAACTGGCGCACCTGGCACGGCACCAGTTGCCCATGTCGGCGGGGGCGCACAGCCGCGAGGTGCTGGCCCGGCTGGGGGTGGAGCAGGTGCAGGCGCATGTGTGGCTGGGTGGCTACCTGTTCTACCCGCGGCCTGGGTATGCGCAGCCACCACAGGGCGCCAACCCGCAGCACTTGCGCGGGCGCTGGCTGCGGCGGCGGGACTGGGTCATGGGCGAAGGTGAGCAATGGCAGCCGCTGCAACGGCATGCCTGGCTGGCGCCGGCGCGGGTCGAGGCGCATGAGTGCTGGGCGGTGGAGCAGTTTGCGGCGTGGCTGCATGTGCTGGAGCGGCAGGCTCCGGCGCAGTTGCTGGTGAGGTTGGAGCAAGAGGCTGACGGGGCGTGGCAGGAGGCCGAGCGGGTGTTTCTGGTGGCTGACAGTTGGCCATTTACATCCAAGGCATGATGCAGGCTGTTCCGGCCTCTTCGCGGGCTTGCCCGCTCCCACAGGTACTGCACAGGTCTCTGGCTCAGCGCTGTGCCTGTGGGAGCGGGCTCACCCGCGAAAGGGCCGGTGCAGACAACACAATTTTCACAGACCTGGCGCAAAGATTTGTTACCCCGTAGCCACTACAGTACTTCCTGAGCGCCGGCAAGAGCGCTATCCCGACCTGATGACGAGGACCGATCATGGTTTCATCCACCCCCGCGACCCATTACGCGCGCCTGTCCATCGCCCTGCACTGGCTGATGCTGGTGCTGCTGGCCGCTGTCTACGCCCTAATCGAACTGCGTGGCCTGTTCCCCAAGGACAGCGTCGAACGCAACCTGATGAAGGACCTGCACTTCATGCTCGGGCTCAGCGTGTTCGTGCTGGTCTGGTTGCGCCTGGCCATCCGCCTGAGCCGCCCGACTCCACCCATCGTGCCCAAGCCTGCGGCCTGGCAGACCGGCCTAGCGCACCTGATGCACCTGGCGTTGTACCTGCTGATGATCATCCTGCCGCTGGCCGGCTGGCTGATCCTCAGCGCCGCCGACAAACCAGTGCCGTTCTTCGGCCTGGAGCTGCCGCACCTGATCGGCCCGAACCCGGATCAGGCCAAGTTCATCAAAGGCTGGCATGAACGCATCGGCAGCTGGGGCTACTGGCTGATCGGCCTGCACGCTCTGGCCGGGCTGTATCACCACTATGTGCAGCGCGACAACACGCTGCTGCGCATGCTGCCCTACAAGTAACCGCGCCGGCCCTGCAGGCCGCCGGTGTGCACCACGATCAGGCGGGTGCCGGGCGCGAACAGCCCGGCCTCGACCTGCTCACGCAGGGCTAGCAGGGCCTTGCCAGTGTAGAGGGCTTCGAGCGGCACGCCTGTGTGCCGCTCGCAATCAGCGATGAACGCCAACAGATCAGCGTCGAATTTGCCGAAACCGCCACGGCAGGCGTCGTGCAGTTGGTAGCCATGCGCGCCGGCCAGTGTCGCTACCGCCTCCGGCACACCATGGTCCCTGGGTACCGCCAATGCACCATGCACCACATGTGCGCCCGCCTCGGCCATTACCAGACCGGCCAGGGTAGTCCCCGTTCCAGCAGCCAGCCACCAGGCGTCGTAGCCCGACCAGCCCAGTGCCGCGATCTGCGCCCGTGCCTGCTGCATGATCAGCGCGCAGCCCTGTGCACCGGCAAGCCCGCCTCCCCCTTCGGGGATGCAGTGCCAACCCGGGTAGCGTGCCTGCCAAGGGTCCCAGAAACCCGCTTGGTTTCGTGCGCGGTAGCCGCCATAACCCAGCCAGTGCAGTTCCATGCCCAGCGTCTGCAGGTCACGCACGGTTGGCGTGTCCTGGGCGTGACCACGCAGCAGGCCGGCGGTGGCGAAGCCGAAGCGCTTGCCAGCAGCGGCCAGGGCGTGCAGGTGGTTGGAATGGTTGCCGCCGAGGCTGATCAGGCCCGGGGCGTTGCTGGCGCTGGCCTGTTGCAGGTGATGGCGTAGCTTGAACCATTTGTTGCCGCTGATCAGCGGATCGATCAGGTCCAGGCGCAGGATGGCGGCTTCTACCTGGGCTTGTTGGAGCCAGGGCAGGATCAGGGGCTGCAGGGGGGCTTGGGGCAGGTCAAAGTGCATCGTGCGAGTTTACCAGTGATATCCCGGGGCTGCCTTGCAGCCCTTCGCGGGCTTGCCCGCTCCCACAGTCAGGAGTGCGCTATCCCTGTGGGAGCGGGCAAGCCCGCGAAGGGCCGCAAAGCGGCCCCGGCGATCTCAGAGCTCAGCCGCCAATCTCGAACCTTGGTTGATCGCCCGCTTGGCATCCAGTTCGGCCGCCACATCGGCCCCACCAATCAGGTGCACCGACTGCCCCGCTGCCACCAGCCCGTCCTGCAGCTCGCGCAACGGCTCCTGCCCTGCACAGATCACCACGTTGTCCACCGCCAGCACCTGCGGCTCGCCATCGGCCACGCGAATGTGCAGGCCGGCATCGTCGATGCCCAGGTACTCGACGCTGTTGAGCATCTGCACCCGCTTGTTCTTCAACCCGGTGCGGTGAATCCAGCCAGTGGTCTTGCCCAGGCCGTCACCCACCTTGGATTTCTTGCGCTGCAACAGGTACACCTGCCGCGCCGGGGCATGCGGCTCGGCCTTGATCCCGGCCACGCCACCACGCGCCTGCAGATGGGTGTCGATACCCCACTCCTTCCAGAACGCCTCTCGGTCCTGGCTGGTGGCAACGCCCTGATGCACCAGGTACTCGGAAACGTCGAAACCGATGCCACCCGCGCCAATCACCGCGACAGCCTTGCCCACCGGCTTGCGCTCGAGCAGCACGTCGAGGTAGCTGAGCACCTTGGCATGCTCGACACCGGGGATGGCCGGTGTGCGCGGGGCGATGCCGGTGGCCAGGATGATCTCGTCGTAGCCACCGTCCACCAGGGCCTGCACATTGACCCGGGTGTTCAGGCGCAAGTCCACGCCCGTGCTTTTGACCTTGTTGCGGAAGTAACGCAGGGTTTCATGGAACTCTTCCTTTCCCGGTACCCGCTTGGCCACATTGAACTGCCCGCCGATCTCGCTGGCGGCATCGAACAGGGTCACCGCGTGGCCGCGCTCGGCCGCCACCGTGGCTGCCGCCAGGCCGGCCGGGCCTGCGCCGACCACGGCAATGCGCTTCACGGTGCGCACGGGCAGGTAGTTGAGCTCGGTCTCGTGGCAGGCACGCGGGTTGACCAGGCAACTGGTCAGCTTGCCGCCGAAAGTATGGTCCAGGCAGGCCTGGTTGCAGCCGATGCAGGTGTTGATCTCGTCGCCGCGACCAGCAGCGGCCTTGTTGACGAAGTCCGGGTCGGCCAGGAACGGACGTGCCATCGAGACCATGTCGGCATCGCCTTCGGCCAGCACCGCCTCGGCCACCTCCGGAGTATTGATGCGGTTGGTGGTGATCAGCGGAATGTTCACCACGCCGCGCAACTTGGCGGTGACCTTGCTGAACGCCGCGCGCGGCACCTTGGTGGCAATGGTCGGTACACGCGCTTCGTGCCAGCCGATGCCGGTATTGATCAAGGTCGCGCCGGCCTTCTCGATGGCCTTGGCCAGCAGCTCGATTTCATCCCAGGTGCTGCCGCCCTCGATGAGATCGAGCATCGACAGGCGGAAGATGATGATGAAGTTCGGCCCGACCGCGCCGCGCACCCGGCTGACGATCTCCACCGCCAGGCGCATGCGGTTTTCATAACTGCCACCCCAGCGGTCGGTGCGGTGGTTGGTGTGGGCGGCGAGGAACTGGTTGATGAAGTAGCCTTCCGAACCCATGATCTCGACGCCGTCGTAACCGGCGCGCTGGGCCAGCACCGCGCAATTGACGAAGTCGGCGATCTGCTTCTCGATACCCGCCTCGTCCAGTTCCTTGGGCTTGAACGGGTTGATTGGCGCCTGGATCGCGCTGGGCGCCACCTGGCGCGGGCTGTAGGCGTAGCGCCCGGCATGCAGGATCTGCAGGCAAATCTTGCCGCCGGCAGCGTGTACCGCCTCGGTGACGATGCGGTGCTTGTCGGCTTCTTCCTCGGTGCTGAGCTTGGCCGCCCCGGAATACACCCCACCCTCATCGTTGGGCGCGATGCCGCCGGTGACCATCAGGCCGACGCCACCGCGGGCGCGCTCGGCAAAGTACACCGCCATGCGCTCGAAGCCGCCCGGGCGCTCTTCGAGGCCGGTGTGCATCGAGCCCATCAGGGTGCGGTTGCGCAAGGTGGTGAAGCCCAGGTCCAGCGGTGCGAGCAGGTGCGGGTAGCGGTCGGCGGCCATGGAAAGGTCCCCAGGTGGCGTATTCACGGAATGCGGGTGCCTCACCGGCTGGCGGACCCCGTCGTTTGTCTGCCTGCGACATTAAACAGACGTTTGAACGGGCTCAATGATCGAAACTGACAAGTTATTGATCCTGGCGTACAGCGACACCACCCGAGGACTCACGAATCCTTGGCCCCGCAGGTTCCAGCTGGGCATGTTCGCCTAAGTGCGAGCGAGAAGATGCCGGTAACCGGCAGCACCAGTGAAATCGGCAAGATGCCAGAGACTCCCGTTCGCACCCCAAGTGCCATCGGCGATGTCGACCAGCTGTATCGAAGTCATCAGCATCCTCCCGTCATCCTTCCCGACGCATTGTTCGATGGCCTGGTGCAGGCCCAGTACGTAGTCCTTGCGCATCTGTTCATCGAGGACGCCGGCAGGCACCTTTACCATGACGATGCAGGGGATGGCGTGGGCGTGCATGTTCACCCCGCCACATAGCCAATCACTGCCCCGCACCTCCTCGATGAGCACCCAGCACAGGCTGCGCTGCGGCAGAGCGTCACCTATGTGCTCATGCGCGATTGCGGCCTCGCTGACGCGCTTCAACAGATGCTCGCGTTGCGGCTCGTTGAAAGCCCCGGTCGGTACCTTGATCAGGATATTGGGCATTGCTGATACCTTTGTGATGAGTTGAAGCGCCATTAGGCCTGGCGCTCCTCTCATGCAAAAGTGTCGGATCCGTCCTCTTTCGAGCATAATCCGACAATGCACGATTTCACCATCCTGGTCGTACCTGGGGCATTCGCCGCAAGCGTAGCCTCCACCCTGGACATCCTCGCCACCGCAACAACCGTTAGCGAGCGACTCGGCCTGGCCGCACCACGCTGGCGGGTTTGCGGCCCCCAGCCGGGACCGGTAGCGCTGGGCCATGGCCTGCAGCTGCATGTGCAACCGATCGAGCAAAGCACCGATGACCAGTCTTGCTGGGTCATACCGGGAATCGGCGTCAGTGACATCGACCTGCTCGAGAGCCGCCTCGCGGAACCATGGACAGCTCCCTTTCTCTGTGCACTGAGCGATCACATCGCCAACGGCAAGGAAATTGCCGCGTCATGCTCGGCCGTCTTTCTGCTGCATGCAGCCGGGCTGCTGGACGGCAGGAAGGTGACAACCTCCTGGTGGCTGGCACCGCACCTGCAGAAGCTCGCACCAGGCTGCCGTGTCGACCCTGACTTCATGGTGCTGGCCGATCATCCACTGACCACGGCAGGAGCTGCCTTCGCTCAAACCGACCTCATGCTGCACCTGCTTCGTCGGCGCCTGTCACCTGCAATCGCCGACGCGGTGGGCAAGGCACTGCTGCTCGACCGCAGGCAACTGCAGTCGCCTTTCGTCATCCCTGCCGTACTGGTGCAAGGCAATGCACTGATCTCTCGCCTGATCGCAGATATCGAGAAGTCGCTGCCTGAACTTACGAGCGTCAAGACACTGGCCGCAAGCATCGGCATGTCTGAGCGGACCCTGTCGCGTCATGTTCACAAGGCAACGGGGCACTCGACCCGTCAACTCATTCAGCGGGTGCAGTTGCACAAGGCCAGGGCGCTGCTCGAGTCTGGCGAATATTCGGTCGAAGCGGTCTCGGCGCGGGTCGGCTACCAGGACCCGACGGCTCTCCGGCGCTTGATGCGCCGCCTGCTGAACGCAACCCCGCGACAGTTGCGCCAGAGCTGACCGGGAACCGCAGCGGACGCTGCAGACCCGGATAGTGCTTTGGTATGATCCAAAACGCGATTTTGCAAAAACAGTGCAACAAGGATTCCCAAGCTGATGAATACGGCCGCACTATGCCCCTGATTGTCTTCATGGCAACTTCATTTTTCTTCGAAAGCTGAAGGCTTCATGCGAAAAATCCTGGCAAGCGCCCTGGCGCTGGTGATGATCGCCGCCCTCTGCGGCTACGGTTTCTGGACCCAGCAGCGCCCGGAAGGCCACTACCTGTCCGACCTGCGCATCGAACTGGCGCTGAACCATGGCGTGCCGGGCGAGCACGGCAACCTGCTCGGCGTCGAACCGCTGCTCTACCCAGGCGATTACCAGAACCTTCAACGCCTGCACCGCAAGCTCGCAGCCTACCTGGAACAGGCCCGTACCCAGGGTCTGGTGGGCCCGCGCACGGTGGTGGTGCTGCCCGAGCACATTGGTACCTGGCTGTGGGCGCGCGGCGAAAAGAACGAGCTTTATCAAGTCACGCAAAGCCGCGAAGCCCTGCAATGGCTGGAACTGAGCAACCCGCTGCGCTATGGCCTGGCCATGCTCCGTGCCGACGGGGACGACTGGCGCGCCGACGCGCACCTGCGCATGAAAGCCGAGCAGATGGCTGCGGACTACCAGCAACTGTTCGGTGGCCTGGCCAAGGAATTCAATGTCACCCTGGTGGCCGGCTCTATCGTACTGCCCGCCCCCTACGTGAAACAGGGCGTGCTGCATGCCGGCAGCGGCCCGCTGTTCAACAGCAGCGTGGTGTTCGCCGGCGACGGCTCGCTGCTGGGCCAACCGCAACGCCAGCAGTTCCCCGACAGCGAAATGCGCCGCTATGTACATGATGGCCGCCAGCACCCGCTGCAGGTATTGCAAACCCCTGCCGGGCGCCTGGGCGTGCTGGTGGGCAGCGACAGCTGGTACCCGGAAAACCACCAACAACTGGCCCAACAGGCAGTACAACTGATCGCCAACCCGGTGTTCCTCAGCGGCAAGGGCAGCTGGCAAGCGCCCTGGCGCGGCAATCGCCATCAGGATGCCAGCGCCGGGCTGCCCTTGCGGCGCGGCGAAGTCAGCGAACAGGCTGCATGGCAGCGACTGACCCAATCGGCCGGAACCAGCGTCAGCAGCATGAGCGTGTTCATGCGTGGGCAGTTCTGGGAACAGGGCAGCGACGGCCAGGGCTTTGCCCGCCAGGCGGGTGAATTGCTGGCAGGCACCCCCAGCCCTGGAGCCCGCCTGTTGAACCTGTGGTTGTAAGCCCATGGCCCGCCCCCGCGTGCGCCTGGGTGACCTGTCGGTTGGTTTTGTCCAGCCGCTGACCGAGGCCCTGCGCGAACTGGGCCATGACCCCGAGCCGCTGCTGCGCCGCTATGGCCTGGATGCGGCGCGCCTGGGCGAAGCCGGCGCGCGCTTGTCGATCCCGCGCTACATGCACCTTGGGCACGCTGCCATCGAGCTGTGCGGCGAGGCCGCACTGGGCCTGCACATGGGGCGCCTGAGCCGCCTGGCGCATGCCGGCCTGGCCGGGGTCACCGCTGCCCAGGCACCGAACCTGGGCGAGGCGGCACGTACCCTGTTGCGCTTCGAGCCGCTGTACGCCGCCAACTACCGCGGCCACTCCAGTTTTCAGGAAGATGCCGAGGGCGCCTGGCTGCGCTTCTACTCCATCAGCCCCTACAACGCCTACAACCGTTTCGTGGTCGATTCGCTACTTGCCGGCTGGCTCGCCCAGCTTGCCGACCTGGCCGGTACGGCGGTGCAGGCCGAACATATGGACATCGAGTTCGCCGCACCCGCTTATGCCGCGCGCTACCAGCCGCTGTGCAGCACACCCGTGCAGTTCGCGGCCGCTGGTAACCAGCTGCGCCTGAGCCGGGCCACGCTGCAGCTGGTCAACCCCAGGCATTGCCCGAGCACCTGGCAGCACCTGCTGCAGCTGTGCGAGGCGGAAATGCTGCAGCGTACGCGGGTGCGCAGCCTGGGTGAGCGCATTACCCACCTGCTGGGCCCGTTGCTAAATGGTGGCCGTGAACCGGACCTGGAAGAAGTGGCGCTGCACCTGCAACTGCCGACCTGGACCTTGCGCCGCAAACTGGCCGAGGAAGGCACGCGCTTTCGCGACCTGCTCAGTGAAACACGGCGCGACCTGGCCGAGACCTATATCCGCGATACGGAGTTGGCCTTTGGCGAGATCGCCTATCTGTTGGGGTTTGCATCGGCCGAGGCCTTCCAGCGCGCTTTCAAGCGCTGGACGGGCCTTACGCCGGGGGAGTTTCGCCGCAGCCAGCGGCGGGTGGGCTAGAGCTCGGTGGCGTCGTCAGCCGGTTCCGGGGTGTCCAGTTCATAAGCCTGGAATTCGAGAAGTTCTTCTTGGTATTCGTCCATAGCCCTAAGCCCTCTTCACTCATTTTTCCTGGTAACTGTCGCCTCACCCTAGGCAGGAAGGATGAAGGATTGATGACAAGCTTATGATCCGGTGCCCAGCAATCGTTAGCCCCGTGCTACTTGATATTAGCCGTTTGTAGGTCATGCAGGCTTTAGACGGCAGGCCCAAGCCGAACTACGCGTGCACAGTGCTGGCTGCGCTCCCCCGTGCGGTGCGCGAGCATGCCGTAGCCATTTCTGTCGCAGGTGTGCCCCATGACAAGCTCAGCTTGGCACTAAGTGCTCTGGCGACTGCGCACTCAGCGCCCTTTTCAACACTTCGTAGAGTTTGCCGTCACCCGATTGAGCAACGTTGAAGCGCAGGAAATCCCCCGCCGTCATGGATTGGCTGAACGCATTACCGGGCGCCAACACTACACCTTCATTCAGGCAGGTCCTGGCCAGCGTTGCTGCATCCTTGCCTTGAGGGAGCTGGCACCAGAGGTACATGCCTGCCTGGGGAATTATCCACGGCTTGATACCAATGGCCTGAAGCCTCGGCACCGTTCTGTCCATTGCCTCGCCTAACCGGTGGCGGACACCTTCCATGTGTTTTCGGTACCCGCTATCCGTAATCGCTTGATAGATGATGTCCGCGGCCAAGCGTCCGCCGCCGAAGGTGGTCGCGATCTTCAGGTCGACCAGGCTCTCGATCCATTCACCACGGGCGGCGATGTAGCCGCATCGGATTGAAGCAGAGATGGTCTTGGAAAAGCTGCCTATCTGAATCACACGCGAGAGGCCGTCGAAGGCAGACAGCCGTGGCGCGGGCGTATTCTCGAAATCAGCGAAGATGTCGTCCTCCACGATCACCAGGCTAGAGGTGTCGGCCAGCTTCAGCAGCCTGTGCGCGGTGACCGGGGACAGGCTGGCCCCGGTTGGGTTGTGGATGCCGGAATTGGTGATGTACAACCTGGGTGCGTGCCTGAGCAGGGCTGCGCCGAACGCCTCGATGTCCGGGCCTGTCTGCGTGTAGGGTACCCCGACAATGTTCACCCTGTGGGCTTTGAGCAGTGCGTGAAAATTGAAATAGCAGGGGTCGTCGACCAGGACCGTGTCCCCCGGTTCCAGCAGAAAACGGCAAATCAGGTCGATGGCGTGGGTGCCCGATTCGGTGAGCATGATCTGTTCCAGCGGGGCTTCGATGCCGATGCCAGCCAGCCGTCGCGACAGGAACTGCCTGAGCGGCGGATGCCCGAGCGGCGACGCGTACTCGGCCAGTTTTACCGTGTCGGAACGGGCAGCGACTCGCAGCGCTTTACGCATGCCGGCTTCGTACATCCAGGAGGCAGGCAGCCACCCGCACCCTGGTTTCAGCGCATCGCTGGAGGTTTCAAGAGACTGGCGCGAGATCCACAGCGGGTCGACCTCACGATCGAGCCTGGGGCCGAGTTCGGTCAGTGCCAAGGGCGCCACGGGCCCTGCCACGTAGTAGCCAGAGCCAGGGCGGGCGCTGAGCACCCCCTCTGCCATCAACCGTTCATAGGCCTCAAGTACGGTAGAAACCGATACCTGCATGGCCTGCGCCATTGCCCGGACCGAAGGGATCCGCGTACCGGGTGTGTAGGTCCGGGAGGCTATCCTCGCCTGCACCTCACCCATGACGGTCCGAATCAGCGTTCCACTGCGTTTCATCGCACCCTCAACTGTGCTGGATTAATGTGCATAACAGTTCGGTCAAACTGTATTGGATTGTACATGGCCTTGGTGAACGCGTCAGTGATGTACTGAACCCAGACTTATCGAGGACTGGGCGATGGAAAAATCAACAAGCGGATGGATCAACGGCTTCATAGGCGTCGCCATCTTCGCCGGCTCGCTGCCGGCCACCCGTGTGGCAGTGACGGCCTTCGAACCGACGTTCCTGACCTGTGCCAGGGCAACGATTGCCGCTCTGTTGGGGGCGCTTTTCTTGCTTGTGCTGCGCCAGCCTCGCCCTGAACGCGGTGACCTGTGGTCATTGGCGGTAACAGCGTTGGGCGTGGTAATCGGTTTCCCGCTGCTGACGGCACTGGCCCTGCAGCATGTAACCTCTGCGCATTCCATTGTCTTTGTCGGGCTGCTGCCGCTGTGTACCGCAGGGTTTGCCGTGCTGCGGGGCGGTGAGCGACCTCGGCCACTGTTCTGGTTGTTCTCGTTGACGGGTGCCGGAATCGTCGTTGGTTATGCGCTTATGAATGGTGGGGAGGCATCGGCGCTGGGCGATTTGCTGATGATGGGGGCGGTCATCGTCTGTGGGTTGGGTTATGCCGAAGGGGCGCGGCTGTCGCGGACGTTGGGGGGTTGGCAGGTGATCAGTTGGGCGTTGCTGGTGGCGTTGCCGCTGATGCTACTACTGACAATCACTAATCTTCCGACACCAGATGCCTTCGCCAAAGTAAGCGCCCCTGCGTGGTTCAGCCTCGGCTACGTTTCACTGTTCAGCATGCTGATCGGTTTTGTGTTCTGGTACCGAGGGCTGGTCCAGGGTGGCATTGCAGCAGTGGGCCAGTTGCAACTCTTTCAGCCGTTCATGGGGCTTGGGCTGGCAGCGTTGCTGCTGCACGAACAGGTCAGCTGGATGATGCTTGTGGTGACGCTGGGGGCTGTCATCTGTGTTGCCGGGGCCAAGAAGTACGCCTTGTAGATGTCGATCCAGAAAAAAGCGAATTGGGAAGGCTTCGCCAAGCCGCAGCGCGCCTTGGGGACCTCCGTAAGCTGTTCGGACCGGGGCAGTTGCACAGCACAGGGCCAAGTTCATGGGCACGGAGGATTTTGCCCCATGGCGGTACCGCGCAGATGTTGAGAACTGCGCAGTACCTGTGGGAGCGGGTTTACCCCTACAGGCAAGCCATCAGAGGGCGGGGGACGCGGGCTCAGCGGCCTCGGCAGGCTGTGCTTGCTGTTGTACTTCAATAGGCGCAGCCTCAGCCGGCGGTGCCACTGGCTGCGAGCCCTGGCTGTCATCCAGCACCGGCGCTGCTACCGCCTCGCTGGCCGGGGCTACAGGGGCCGGGGCTGGCGCCGCATCAACCAAAGGCTCAGCAACCGGGGCCGGTGCCACCGGCGCTGCGGCGGCCGGCTCCGGCAACCCCAAGGCAGCCGCTGGCGCGTCGACCTTCGGTGCGGGCTCCTCGACCTTGGCCTTGCTCTCCTGCCTAGCCTTGGGCTTTGGCAAGTAGCTCTCAACCAAGGCGAAATAGCGGTCATAGAACTGAGCCGCTGTCACAGTCTCGCTGGCCACCTTGACCATCGAGTCGTCGCTGGAGCCGATCGGCATCGATACCGACCCCAGTACACCAACCCCCAGGCTGGCGGAGGTGTTGGACTTTTTCAGGGCGTAGCGGTCCTGCAGGGCGTTGGCGAACATGGTCGAACGCTGCTCGTCGCTCACATCCGGCGCACAGGTGACGTTGAAACTGATCTGCAGGTGGTTCTCGCTGTTCTGCTGGAAGCTCTTGTTGCCCACCACCTGGTTGGCGCCGCTGCTGGTGATGATGTAACCCTGGCTGAGCAAGGCGCGTCGGGCGGCCTCGCAGGAGCCGGCATCGCTCACCGGGAAGCTGCGCGAGAAGGTGCCCGAGTCATCGAAGTTCTCGTGCTCGTAGACGGCGGCTTTTTTCGAGGAACAACCGGTCACGCCCGCCAGCACCAGGGCCAGCCCGAGCGCACCAAAGACGGAAGATCTGGTCATTGCGAATTCCGGGTAAGTCAAGAAGGTGCCTATTGTGCAACACAGCAGGCAGGCACAGGAACCGCTGATCGGTGAAGAGTCTGTCAGGTTCGTGTAAATCTGGGTCAAGGCCGGCAATTGCCAGACGCAGAAACGAAAAAAGCGACCCTAAGGTCGCTTTCTCGTTGCTTCGAGACGTTCAAGGGGCCTCGAAGCGAAGATGGCGCAGCGGACGGGACTCGAACCCGCGACCCCCGGCGTGACAGGCCGGTATTCTAACCGACTGAACTACCGCTGCGTATCATTCAGGCTTGCGCCCGATTGAAACCTGGGTCTACCCTTCCGGCGCGATGGCCTCAGGACAGGCACAAAAAAAGCGATAACGTGATCGCTTCTTTTGTGTTTTCTTCAAGGTGTTCAAGGGACCTTGAAACGAAGATGGCGCAGCGGACGGGACTCGAACCCGCGACCCCCGGCGTGACAGGCCGGTATTCTAACCGACTGAACTACCGCTGCGTATCGTTCAGGCTTTCGCCCGATTGAAACTGGGATCAGCCCAAGGCGTTTACCTTGTGGCTTCAGACCGGTGCCAGGCACCCATCTGATACTGAAAAATGGCGCAGCGGACGGGACTCGAACCCGCGACCCCCGGCGTGACAGGCCGGTATTCTAACCGACTGAACTACCGCTGCGCAGTGCGTTCCTCTCTGGCTATCGGTTTCTTGCGAAACCTGAAGCACCAGGAACATCTCAGGAAGTGGTGGGTGATGACGGGATCGAACCGCCGACCCTCTGCTTGTAAGGCAGATGCTCTCCCGGCTGAGCTAATCACCCTCGCGATGTTGCTTGTTGCGTTTGCTTCGCTGAGGCCGCGAAATTTACGCAGGTGGCGAAGCTAAGTCAATAGCCCCATTGAATTTTTTTCAGAAAGGAGCAAAAAGCGGTTTACCTGTCTGCGGC
>NZ_JBKGFP010000090.1:0-58256 GCF_046557535.1 Pseudomonas sp. S1(2024) | reverse complement strand
GCATTGGAACCACCTGATCCCATCCCGAACTCAGCAGTGAAACGATGCATCGCCGATGGTAGTGTGGGGTTTCCCCATGTGAGAGTAGGTCATCGTCAAGATTCATTTCGCAAAACCCCTATCTGCGCATGCAGGTAGGGGTTTTGTCTTTCTGGCCAATAAGTCCCAGGCCTGCACAACCTTCCTCTGTGGGAGCGGGCGCGCCCGCGAACACCGGCGAAGCCGGTGCCATACACCGCGTCGTCTGTTTCGCGGCGGTTCGACGCCTCGACTTGCCCGCCCACACCGATCGCGTCAGCCTGATGGCACTCGGCCCTTTCGGGCATCCGCGTGATATCGTGCCCCCTCAGCCCCCAGCGCCAGCCAGAGACCTCCCGATGCCCAACACCACCCAGCTTCACCCCGGCTTCATGATCGTCCACGGCAACCGCCTCGACGACCTGCGCAGCTTGGTGGTGAGCTGGATGCGTCGCTATCCCTTGGCACCTCTGGAGAACGAAATCGCCTTGGTGCAAAGCAATGGCATCGCCCAATGGCTCAAACTGGCGCTTGCCGAAGACCCTCAGGACGATGACCAGGGCGGCTGTGGCATCGCCGCCGCCATCGATGTGCAACTGCCAGGCAGCTTCATGTGGCAGCTTTACCGCAGCGTGCTGGGCCGTGACGAAATTCCCGAAGTCTCCCTGCTCGACAAGGCACCGCTGACCTGGCGTCTGATGCGTCTGCTCCCGGCCTTGATCGAACGCCCGCATTTCGAGCCGTTGCGACGCTTTCTCACCGACGACAGCGACCTGCGCAAGCGCTATCAGCTCGCCGAGCGCCTGGCCGACCTGTTTGACCAGTATCAGGTCTACCGCGCCGACTGGCTCAAGGACTGGGCCGCTGGCGAGCACATCCTCAACACCGCCCGCGGTGAACGCAAGGCGCTGCCCCCGGGCAACCGCTGGCAGGCCGAGTTGTGGCGTGCATTGCTGGAGGATGTTGGTGAGCAGGGCATGGCGCAGAGCCGTGCCGGCGTACATCAACGCTTCATCGAACGGATCAACAGCCTGGAGCAGGCACCTGCCGGTCTGCCGGCCCGGGTGATCGTATTCGGTATCTCATCGCTGCCAGCCCAGGCCCTCGAGGCACTGGCCGGCCTGGCACGCTTCAGCCAGGTGCTGCTGTGCGTGCACAACCCCTGCCGCCACCACTGGGCCGATATCGTTGCCGACAAGGACCTGCTGCGCCACCAGTACAAGCGCCAGCAACGCAAGCAGGGCATGCCCTTGCAACTGGACGACCAGTCGCTGCACCAGCATGCCCACCCTTTGCTGGCCGCCTGGGGCAAACAAGGCCGCGATTACATCAACCTGCTCGACAGCTACGATGACCCCAGCAGTTACCAGGGCGTGTTCAGCGACGGTCGCATCGACCTATTCAGTGAGGGCTCGCCCACTACGCTGCTCAACCAGTTGCAGGACGACATCCTTGAACTGCGTCCGCTCGCCGAAACTCGTGAGCAGTGGCATCCAGTCGACCCAGCGAAGGACCGCTCGATCCGCTTCCACATCGCCCATAGCCCGCAACGCGAAGTGGAGATCCTTCACGATCAGCTACTGGCCCGGTTCAGCGCAGACCCAACCCTGCGCCCACGTGACGTGATCGTCATGCTGCCGGCCATCGATACCTACGCGCCGCATATTCGCGCCGTATTCGGCCAGTTGCAGCGCAACGATCCGCGCTACATCCCGTTCACCCTGACCGACCAGGGCCAACGTGGCCGCGAACCCTTGCTGATTGCCCTCGAACACCTACTCAAGCTGCCGGACAGCCGCTTCGCGGTCAGCGAAGTGCTCGACCTGCTGGATGTGCCGGCAGTCCGCGCCCGTTTCGGCATACGCGAAAACGACCTGCCCACGCTGCACCGCTGGATCGAGGGGGCCGGCATCCGCTGGGGCCTCAATGCCGAGCAGCGGGCTAGCCTGGGCTTGCCCGCTGGGCTGGAACAGAACAGCTGGCGGTTCGGCCTGCGGCGCATGCTGCTGGGTTATGCCGTCGGCGTGGGTGAGGCCTGTGACGGCATCGAACCCTACGATGAAATCGGTGGCCTGGATGCGGCGCTCATCGGCCCGCTGGTCGCCTTGCTCGACGCCCTCGAAGTGGCCGGCCAGGCCTTGTCCGAGCCTGCCACTGTCAGCCAGTGGGGGGAACGCCTGCATGCATTGCTGCAAGTGTTTTTCCTGGCCGAGGGCGAGCGCGACGAGTTCCTGCTGATGCAGTTGCAGGATCTGCGTGATAGCTGGCTTGAGGTGTGTGAGGCCGTCGGCCTGCAAGACCCATTGCCGCTGACCGTGGTGCGCGAAGCATGGCTGTCGGGCCTCGACCAGGGCAAGTTGTCCCAGCGCTTCCTCGCCGGCTCGGTGAACTTCTGTACCCTCATGCCGATGCGCGCCATCCCGTTCCGGGTGGTCTGCCTTCTGGGCATGAACGATGGCGATTACCCCCGCGCTCAGCAGCCGCTGGACTTCGACCTGATGGCCAGCGACTACCGCCCCGGTGACCGCTCGCGCCGCGAGGATGACCGCTACCTGCTGCTCGAAGCATTGTTGTCGGCCCGCGACCAGCTGTATGTCAGCTGGGTCGGGCGCAGCATTCGCGACAACAGCGAACGCCCGGCCTCGGTGCTCATCGGCCAGTTGCGCGATCACCTTGCAGCCGGCTGGCAGCTGGCAGGCGCGGAGCAGGGGCAGCCAGCAGAACCGGGCGAGCAACTGCTGCACGCACTGACCCAGGAGCACCCGCTGCAACCGTTCAGTTCACGCTACTTCCAGAAGGGCAGCCCGCTGTTCAGTTTTGCCCACGAATGGCAGGTGTTGCACCAGCAGGGCCAGGAGGACCAGCAGGCTGACCCCGGCCTGCCGCCATACCATGACGATGAGGCCTTGAGCCTGACCCAGCTGAATGACTTCCTGCGCCACCCGGTGCGGCATTTCTTCAGCCAGCGTCTGAAGGTGTACTTCGAAGCGCTGGAGGCACCGACCCCGGACGAGGAACCCTTCGTCCTCGATACCCTGCAACGGTACGGCGCCAGTGAAAGCCTGCTGGGTGCAGCGCTGGCCGAGCCGGACAATCCCGAACAGGCCCTGCAGGCCCAGGCCCGGCGCTTGCAGGCCTGTGGCGTGCTGCCACTGGCCGGCTTTGGCGAACTGCTGCAGCGCGAGCTGATCGAGCCCCTGCCAGACCTGCTGCAACGCCACCGCCAGCTATTGCAACGCTGGCCGCAGCTGGTCGAGGGGGCATTGCCAGTGCATTTCGAGCACGGCCAGCATCGCCTCGAAGGCTGGCTGGGGCGGGTGTTCCAGGCGGATGACCAGAGCCTGCTCAGCATCACCACCGTACCCAACACCATCAGTGCTGGGCGTAACGCCCTCAAGTGGCACCGCCTGATCGCGCCCTGGGTCACGCACCTGGCGGCCTGCGCGGCGGGCTACCCCTATAACAGCGCGCTGGTGGCCAGCGACCTGACCCTGCTGCTTGCGCCACTGCCGCAAGTGCAGGCGGCGCAATTGCTGGGCGACCTGCTGGTAGCCCGCCAGGCGGCGATGAATGCGCCGTTGCCGGTCGCGGCCAAGACCGCGTTCGCCTGGCTGGCCCAGGACGATAGCGACAAAGCCCTGGCTGCCGCTGCCCGCGCCTACGAAGGCGACGAGCGCACCAGCTTCGGCGAGCGCAGTGAAAGCATCGCCCTGGCCCGGCAGTTCCGCGACTTTGCCGCACTCACCGCTGATGAAACCTTCGAAGGCTGGTGCGAAGCCTTGTACCGCCCATTGTTCAACGCCCCGTGGCAGACCCTGGGCAACCCGGAGAAAGGCGCATGACCCAGGACCGTCCCCTGGCACTGAGTTTCCCCCTGCATGGCAGCCAGCTGATCGAGGCCAGCGCCGGCACGGGCAAGACCTTCACCATTTCGGCGCTGTACCTGCGTCTGATCCTCGGTCACGGTGGCGAGCAGGGCTTCAACCGCGAGCTGCTACCACCGCAGATCCTCGTGGTGACCTTCACCGACGCCGCCACCAAAGAGCTGCGCGAACGTATCCGCGCCCGCCTGGCCGAAGCTGCGCGGTTCTTCCGTGGCGAGCTGGAGGCGGCCGACCCGCTGCTGCATCAGCTGCGTGACGATTACCCGGAAGAAACCTGGCCAGGTTGTGCCGGGCGCCTGGAAATCGCCGTGCAGTGGATGGACGAGGCAGCGGTATCGACCATCCACGGTTGGTGCCAGCGCATGCTGCGCGAACATGCCTTCGACAGCGGCAGCCTGTTCACCCAGACCCTGGAAACCGACCACAGCGAACTGCTGGGTCAGGTCATGCGCGACTACTGGCGGCGCTTCTGCTACGGCATGCAAGGCGACGCGCTGGCCTGGGTGCGTGGCCACTGGGGCAGCCCCGACGCCTTGCTGCCGCGGATCCGCCCGCTGTTCGGTCGCGTGCGCGTCCAGCACGATGGGCCCGAGCCGGCGGCACTGATCCAGGCATCGCTGCAGCAGCGTGGCGAGCAGTTGGCCCGGCTCAAGGCGCCTTGGGCGCAATGGGCCGAGGAGTTGCGCCAGATCTGCCGTGATGCACTGGCCGCCAAAC
Source organism: Pseudomonas sp. S1(2024) (assembly GCF_046557535.1). NCBI lineage: Bacteria > Pseudomonadati > Pseudomonadota > Gammaproteobacteria > Pseudomonadales > Pseudomonadaceae > Pseudomonas > Pseudomonas sp. S1(2024). The sequence goes on along the minus strand of NZ_JBKGFP010000090.1, from coordinate 53,637 downwards.
AGGTCGATGGCCGCAAGATGCAGGCCCGTTACTTCGAGCCCTGGTTCGACAAACTCTGCGCCTGGGCCGCAGACGAACAACTGGTGGAACTTGACCTGGGCACCGGCTTTACCCGCCTGACCCCAGCGGGCATGGCCGAAGCCTGGAAGGGCGAGCCACCCGAGCACCCCGCCCTCAATGCCATGCAGAGCTTGCAGCAACAGTTGCAGGCCCTGGACAGCCCGGATGCCCAATTGCTCGAGCATGCCGCCAACTGGGTATCGGCACGCTTCGAAGTGGAGAAGCGTCGGCGTGCGGAAATGGGGTTCGACGACATGCTCCTGCGCCTGCAGCACGCCCTGGCCAGCGAGGCTGGCGAGCGCTTGGCCGGCTTGATCCGCGAACAGTTCCCGGTGGCGTTGATCGATGAGTTCCAGGACACCGACCCGGTGCAGTACGGCATCTTCGAGCGCATCTACCAGATCAGCGAAAACCGCGCCGAAACCGGCCTGTTCATGATCGGCGACCCCAAGCAGGCGATCTATGCCTTCCGTGGCGCCGACATCTACACCTACCTTGCTGCCCGCCGTGCCACCAGTGGTCGCCTGCACAGCCTGGACACCAACTACCGCTCCAGCAAGGCCATGGTCGCGGCGGTCAACCAGGTGTTCCTGCAGGCCGAGGCGCGTGAGGCAGGGCGTGGCGCATTCCTGTTCCGCGAGGCTGATGACAACCCGCTGCCGTTCATCGAGGTCCGCGCCAAAGGCCGTGGCGAACAGCTGTTGATCGACGGTGAAGCCTGCGCAGCCCTGCAATGCTGGCATCTGGAAAGCGAAGAGCCGGTCTCCGGCAGCGTTTACCGGCAGCAGCTGGCAGCCAGTTGCGCCAGCCATATCGTCGCCTTGCTCAATGGCGGCCAGCAAGGCACGGCTGGTTTCCAGAATGCCGAGGGCGAACTGCGCCCGTGCCTGCCATCGGACATCGCCATCCTGGTGCGCGATGGCCATGAAGCGCAGATGGTCCGCGCCGAGCTTGCCGCGCGCGAGGTGCGTAGTGTGTACCTGTCCGACAAGGACTCGGTATTCGCCGCCCAGGAAGCCCACGACCTGTTGGCCTGGCTAAAGGCCTGTGCCGAACCCGACTCGGAGCGCCTGCTCAAGGCCGCCCTGGCCAGCCTTACCCTCGATCTGTCGCTGGCTGCGCTGGACCGCCTGAACCAGGACGAGCGGGTCTGGGAAGACTGGGTCATGCGTTTTCGCCGTTACCGCGACACCTGGCAGCGCCAAGGCGTGTTGCCGATGCTGCGGCACCTGCTGCATGACTTCCAGCTGCCGCGCACGCTGATCCGCCGCAGCGATGGCGAGCGGGTGCTGACCAACCTGCTGCACCTGGCCGAACTGCTGCAACAGGCCGCCGGCGAGTTGGACGGTGAACAGGCGCTGATTCGCCACCTGGCCGAGCACCTGGCCAGTTCCGGCCAGGCTGGTGAAGAGCAGATCCTGCGCCTGGAGAGTGACGAGCAGTTGGTGAAAGTGGTGACCATCCACAAATCCAAGGGCCTGGAATACCCCTTGGTCTACCTGCCGTTCATCTGCACCAGCAAACCGGTGGACGGCAGCCGCCTGCCGCTGGCCTGGCATGATAGCCAGGGCAACGCCCATCTCACCCTCACACCAGACCAGGAACAGATCGACCGCGCCGACGACGAGCGCCTGGCCGAAGACCTGCGCCTGCTCTACGTGGCCCTGACCCGCGCCCAGCATGCCTGCTGGCTGGGTGTCGCCGACCTCAAGCGGGGCAATCAGAAGAGCTCGCAACTGCACCGCTCGGCGTTCGGCTACCTGCTGGGAGGCGGCCTCGCCCTGCCGGGCTCGCAGCAACTGACGGACTGGTTGCAGGCCTTGGCCAAGACCTGCCCGCACATCTCTTGCCCGAGCCTGCCGCCGGCAGATGAGCAGGTGTATCGCATGCCGCACGCCGAGCATGAGCTGCTACCGGCCCGCAAACCGCGCCGCGCGGCGGGCGCCGAGCATTGGTGGATTGCCTCGTACAGTGCCCTGCGCGTCGGCGACCAGACCCTCGGTGCCGACAGCTCCCAGACCCAGCAGTTACTGGATGATGAAGTGGTCGATACCCAGGTGCTGCGCGAGGTCCCGGCCGACAGTGGCGATATTCACCGCTTCCCGCGCGGTCCCAACCCCGGCACCTTCCTGCATGGCTTGCTGGAATGGGTTGGCCGCGAGGGCTTCAGCCAGGTCAGCGGCAATGCACGGCTGATCGAGCGAACCGTTGGCCAGCGCTGCAACCGTCGCGACTGGACCGGCTGGATTCCCACCCTGACGCACTGGCTGCAGCGCCTGCTGGGCGAAGCGCTGCCGTTGCCGGGCAACCACCTCGGTGTAACGCTCGGGCAGCTGCGCCACTACCAGATCGAAATGGAGTTCTGGTTCGCCAGCCACCAGGTCGATGCCGAACAACTCGACCGCCTGGTGGCACGCCACACCCACCCCGGCCTGGCCCGCCCGGCGGCGCAGCCGACCGTGCTCAATGGCATGTTCAAAGGTTTCATCGACCTGGCCTTCGAGCTGGACGGGCGTTACTACGTGACCGACTACAAGTCCAACTGGCTGGGCCCGGATATCCAGGCCTACGATGCCCAGGCCATGGAAAAGGCCATCCTCGAGCATCGCTACGACCTGCAGTACGTGCTGTACCTGCTGGCCCTGCATCGCCAGTTGCGCGCCCGCCTGCCTGACTACGATTACGACCGCCATGTCGGCGGCGCCCTGTTCATCTTCCTGCGAGGTGCCAGCAGCAGCGGCCACGGCGTTTACCACGCCAAGCCACCGCGTGAGCTGATCGAAAGCCTCGATGCGCTGTTCCGTGGTGAGCACCCGCCCGTGCAGCAGGACCTGTTTGCCGGAGCCGTGATATGAGCCGAAGCCTAGTCGACCTGTTGCCCACCCCGCTGCACGCCGAGCACCTGCTTGCATTGGCGCCACAGCATGACAGCGGTGACCTGCTGCAACTGCTCGACCGCTGGGTAGAGCGCGGCTGGCTGCGTGCCCTGGACCGAGCGTTCGTATCATTCCTGGAGGAGCTAGCCCCCGGTAGTGACCCACTGCTGTTGCTGGCCGCCGCCCTGGCCAGCCACCAACTGGGCCACGGCCATGTCTGCCTCGACCTGCAGCAGACCCTGGCCGAGCCCGATTTCGCCCTGTCCTTGCCGCCTGAAGGCGACGCCTTGACCGGCCCCTTGCTGCTGCCTTCGCAGTTGCTCGCCGAACTCGACCTGCACGCCTGGCGCCAGCGCATTGCCGCCAGTCCGCTAGTGGCCGCCGGCGATACTTCGGGGCAGCAAGCGCGGCCTCTGGTGCTCAGCGGAGAGCGCCTGTACTTGCGCCGTTACTGGAGTTACGAGCGGCGCATCGACCATACACTTCGCCAGCGCCTGACCCAGTCCGAAGCGCCCCCGGCCGACTTGCGTGGCCGCCTGGCGCAGCTGTTTGACGGTGGTACGCCGGCTGGCCAGGTGGACTGGCAGAAGCTCGCCTGCGCTCTTGCCACCCGCGCAGGCTTCAGCATCATCACCGGCGGCCCCGGCACGGGCAAGACAACCACCGTGGTACGCCTTTTGGCCTTGCTGCAGGCGCCGGCGGTGGAGCAGGGCAGGCCATTGCGCATTCGCCTGGCCGCGCCGACCGGCAAGGCGGCCGCGCGCCTGACCGAATCCATTGGCCAGCAGGTCGAGCGCCTGCAGGTCAGCGCCCAGGTGCGCGGGCAGATCCCCACCGAGGTCAGCACCGTGCACCGCCTGCTCGGCAGCCGCCCCGGTTCGCGGCACTTCCGCCACCATGCCGGCAACCCGCTGCCGTTGGACGTGCTGGTGGTCGACGAAGCGTCGATGATCGACCTGGAAATGATGGCCAACCTGCTCGATGCCCTGCCGCCACGGGCACGCCTGGTACTGCTGGGCGACAAGGACCAGCTGGCCTCCGTCGAGGCCGGTGCGGTACTAGGTGACCTGTGCCGGGATGCCGAGGAGGGGTGTTACTCGCCAGAGACCGAGGCATGGCTGGAGCAGACCGGTGGCGAATCGCTGGCGGGCAGCGGCCTCAAGGCCGGCGATGAGCAACGTAATCCGCTTGCCCAGCAAGTGGTGATGCTGCGCTTCTCGCGGCGTTTTGGCGAAGGTAGCGGCATTGGCCAACTGGCCCGGCTGGTCAATCGCCAGGACTCCCACGCGGCCCGCAACCTGCTGGCCACGCCGCCGCCCGATGTGCATAGCCTGGCCCTGAAGCACGAACAGGACCGCGCCTTCGACCGCCTGCTGCTCGACGGCCTGAACCGCGGCAGCGACGGCCCGCAGGGTTATCGCAGCTACCTGCGTACCCTTGGCCGTTTTCGCCCGGCACTCGATACCGCCGTTGACGACCCCGCGTGGGAGCAATGGGCGGGCAAGGTGCTGCACAGCTTCGAAGACTTCCAACTGCTGTGTGCGGTACGCCGCGGCGCCTGGGGTGTCGAAGGCCTCAACGAGCGGGTGGCGCGGGTACTGCACAATGCCGGGCTGATCGACAGCCAGCAGCCCTGGTACGAAGGGCGGCCGGTGCTGGTCACCCGCAATGACTACGGCCTGGGCCTGATGAACGGTGACATCGGCATCGCCCTGCGCCTGCCGGATGAGCACGGCGAACCCTTGCTACGCGTGGCCTTCCCGCGTAACGACGGCAGTGGGGGCGTGCGCTTCGTCCTGCCCAGCCGGCTGAACGAAGTGGAAACGGTATTCGCCATGACCGTGCACAAGTCCCAAGGCTCGGAGTTCAGCCACACCGCGCTGGTGCTGCCGGATGCGCTCAACCCGGTGCTGACCAAGGAACTGGTATACACCGGCATCACCCGCGCCAAGCATTGCTTCAGCCTGGTCGAGCCTCGCCAGGGTATTTTCGAAGAGGCGGTGGCGCGCAAGGTGCGGCGTATTTCCGGGTTGATGCGGGAGCAGGTGGAGGACCGATAAGGCCCTATCGCTGGCAAGCCAGCTCCCACAGGTGCAGCGCAGTTTTCAAGGGCTGTGGAGTCCTTGTGGGAGCTGGCTTGCCGGCGATGGGGCCATCAATCCCCATGCACAAAGCTGCTCGTACCTACATTGATGCGGCCATGTGCTATCGTTGCGCCGATATCGGAAAGGGCCTTAAGAGATTTCCCACATGAAAGCGGCCGCAAGGCGAGTGACGAGCTGTGTGCTTTCGCTATTGCTGGCCGCCCTGTTCCTTTCCGCAGGCCCGGCCCAGGCAGACCCCGCCATAACTGCCGCCCAGGCGCAGCAACGTGCCAAGACCGTCACCCAGGTGGTGCTGGGCATCTTCAGCTACGCCCGCTGGCCCGTCGAACCTTCGCCCTTGCGCCTGTGCCTGGTCGGCCCGACCGAATACGCCGATGACCTGATCAAAGGCCATGTGCAGGAGTCTGGCCGACCGCTGCAGGTGCGGCGGCTGCTGGCAGACGATAGCCAGGTCGCCCAGGCCTGCGACGCCATCTACATTGGCAAACTCGACCAGGGCCAGCGCGACCGGCTGTTCGAGCGCGTCAGTGGCCACCCGGTGCTGAGCATCAGCGAGGCAGACGACCCGTGCACGGTCGGTAGCCTGTTCTGCTTGCGGGTCAGCGACCAACAGGTAGCCTTTGAAGTCAACCTGGACTCGGTGGCACGCTCCGGCGTGCACATTCATCCCAGCGTGCTGCAATTGTCGCGGCGCCGGGCGGTGCAACCATGAAACCAACCCGCAAGCGCGGCGTGCGCCCGACCCTGCGCTCGGTGCTGGGCCGTGGCCACCTCAGCGTCGCCTTGCTCGCCGTGGGCCTTGCCGGCATATCCCTGACCCTGCTGGGCGTGCTCGCCCTGCGTGTCTACGCCAACGACAACCTGCACCTGATCGCCCGCTCGATCAGCTACACCGTGGAAGCGGCGGTGGTGTTTGACGACAGCGCTGCCGCCAATGAATCGCTGGCGCTGATCGCCAGTACCGAGGAAGTGGCCGAAGCCAGGGTCTTCAACAACGAAGGCGAGCAGCTGGCGCATTGGCAGCGCAGCGATACCGGCGTGCTCGCGCGGCTGGAGGCGCAGGTGGCCACCGCCTTGCTGGATGAGCCGATCAACCTGCCGATCACGCACCAGCAACAGCAGGTCGGGCGCATCGAGCTGGTTGGCCAGGGGCGAAGCCTGTTGCTGTTCTTGTTCAGCGGGCTGGCCGGCATCCTGTTCTGCACGGTGCTCAGCGCCCTGGCTGCCCAGTACCTGTCGCGGCGTCTGCTAAGCGATATCGTTCGCCCGCTGCGTGGCCTGGCCAGTGTTGCCCACGCCGCCCGCCGCGAGCGCAGTTTCGACCGGCGCGTGCCGGAGGCGCCGATTGCCGAGCTCAACGAACTGGGCAATGACTTCAACGCGCTGCTGGATGAGCTGGAGGTATGGCACAGCCACCTGCAGAACGAAAACCAGACCCTGGCCCACCAGGCCAGCCATGACAGCCTGACCGGCTTGCCCAACCGCGCCTTCTTCGAAGGGCGCCTGAGCCGCAGCGTGCGCAATGCAGAACGGCAGCAGGATCACCTGGCGCTGCTGTTCCTCGACAGTGACCACTTCAAGCAGATCAACGACACCCTCGGCCATGCGGTGGGCGACGAAGTGCTGATCAGCGTGGCCGACCGCGTTCGTGCCCAACTGCGCGAGCACGACCTTGTGGCGCGCCTGGGTGGCGATGAGTTCGCCGTGCTGCTGACGCCTTTGCATTCGCGCCAGGACGCCGAGCACATTGCCGAGAAGATCGTTGCCAGCATGAAGTTGCCGGTGCAGCTGGACAGCGGTCGCAGTATCGCCACCTCGTTGAGTGTCGGTATTGCCTATTACCCGGATGACGGCGCCGACCCCGTCAGTCTTCTGAATGCCGCTGATGCGGCGATGTACCAGGCCAAGCGCAAACGCCGTGGCCATTGGCAGGTGGCGCAGACGGAACGGTCCGCCAGCGAAATCAAGAACAGGAGTTGAACCCGTGATACAGGCTTTGCGTTTCCCCCTTTGGGCATTGTTGCTCGCCGTGCTGGCGCTGACCGGCTGCCAGAGCGCTCCGCCCAAAGGCCTGTCCGCCGAGCAGATTGCTGTGCTCAAGCGTGAAGGCTTTACCCCGACCGACGAAGGCTGGGCCTACGATTTGTCCGGCAAGGTGCTGTTCGGCAGCGACCTGGACAACCTCAACAGCCAGAGCCAGGCGATTGTCGAGCGTATTGGCAAGTCGCTGCTCGGCGTTGGCATCCAGGGGGTGCGGGTGGATGGGCATGCCGACTCGTCCGGCAAGGCGGCATATAACCAGCAGCTGTCCGAGCGCCGCGCACAGAGCGTTGCCAAGGCGCTGGTCGGGGTAGGCATGCCGGCGCAGAACATCCAGTCCCGCGGGCTGGGCAGCAGCCAGCCGGTGGCGAACAACCGCACCAGCGCCGGGCGCACCGAGAACCGGCGGGTGTCCATTGTGGTGGCTTCCTACTGACCACAGCCTCCCAGGCCAGCATATCCGCGTGTAGGGGCGGGCTTGCCCGCGAAGCAGGCAACGCGTTGCCTGGCACCGGCTGCGCCGGTGTTCGCCGGCAAGCCGGCTCCCACAGTTACAGCACCTGTCTTGAATCCAGCACAGTACCTGTGGGAGCGGGCAAGCCCGCGAAGCAGGCGACTCGGTGCTGGAATCGGCTGTGCCGGTGTTCGCCGGCAAGCCGGATCCCACAGGTACAGCACCTGTCTTGAATCCAGCACAGTGCCTGTGGGAGCGGGCAAGCCCGCGAAGCAGGCGACTCGGTGTCTGGCACCGGCTGTTCCGGTGTTCGCCGGCAAGCCGGCTCCCACAGTTACAGCACCTGTCTTGAATCCAGCACAGTACCTGTGGGAGCGGGCAAGCCCGCGAAGCAGGCGACTCGGTGTCTGGCACCGGCTGTGCCGGTGATCGCCGGCAAGCCGGCTCCCACAGGTACAGCACCTGTCTTGAATCCAGCACAGTGCCTGTGGGAGCGGGCAAGCCCGCGAAGCAGGCGACTCGGTGACTGGCACCGGCTGCGCCGGTGTTCGCCGGCAAGCCGGCTCCCACAGTTACAGCACCTGTCTTGAATCCAGCACAGTGCCTGTGGGAGCGGGCAAGCCCGCGAAGCAGGCGACTCGGTGACTGGCACCGGCTGCGCCGGTGTTCGCCGGCAAGTCGGCTCCCACAGTTACAGCACCTGTCTTGAATCCAGCACAGTACCTGTGGGAGCGGGCAAGCCCGCGAAGCAGGCAACGCGGTGCCTGGCACCGGCTGTGCCGGTGATCGCCGGCAAGCCGGCTCCCACAGTTACAGCGCCTGTCTTGAATCCAGCGCAGATCTTGTGGGAGCTGGCTTGCCTGCGATCGAGGGCGCAGCCCTCGCCAGGGCCATCTGCCTGTAAGAAATTTCCGAACCTGAAGCCAATTGCTTCAGTTCACCTCACATGGCGAATTATCCTACACGCCAGTCAGAAGCCGCCACATAGGCGGGGAAGTCCTCCTGAGATAACGTCCTTGGGTCGCCTTTCCAGGTGACCGGGCTTGAGACCCCGAAATTCATGAATTCGCACCGCTCATGGCGGTTGTGCGCGGCCCGGCCTCGGCCGGGCCGGTACTCATGTCGTTCAGGGGAACTCTATTATGAAAAAGCTCGTCTCCGATCCACACGCCTCAGCCCTTCTGCAACTCGACCCACCCAATCTCTCACTTCAAGATCCTCCGAGCATAGAAGAATGTGATCAGCTGCTCAGTGCTCTGATTCTTACCGTGGATCACACCACTACCGTACTGATCGACAGCGGCCCCGGCCTTATACAGGACGCCATGGGCATGAACATTCGCCTACTGTGTCGAGCAATTCACGCTCTGACGGACCACACCAGCACCCGCATCAGGGAGCAATGATATGAGCGATGATCCAAGAAACTCCTCGACAGCGGGTATGGAAACCTTCGATCTGTTCCGCTTGCAGCCAAACGTGCCATTCAGTCATGCCTTCACGCATTTGTCTGTGCTGCTTGGCTGTATTCGCCACCTCACGACAGAGGCAGAGATGGAGAATGACCGGATTGCAGGCAGTGCCGCGCGCATTCTCAGTGAGATGGCGAAAGCGTTGATTGATGATATGGAGCTAGGAATGTCCAGAAGAATGAGCTGAAGGGATAGGGCCGCGACGCGGCCCTTGCTCAAGTGACTGGCACCGGCTGCGCCGGTGTTTGCGGGTACGCCCGCTCCTACAGGTCCTGCGCATGCCTTGAATCCGGCGCAGACCTTGTGGGAGCTGGCTTGCCGGCGATGGGCTACGCAGCAGCCCCTCATTCCTGAGCAAAGCGCATCTCCCGCGTCTCACCCATCAACAACGGTGCATTCGCTTCCGTCACCCCGCGAATGTAGTCCCAGAGCAGCGTAATCCGCTTCAACTTCCTCAAATCCTCCCGGCAATACATCCAGAACTGCCGTGTCACCTCGATCTCCTCCGGCAACACCGTCACCAGCCGCGGGTCCTGCGCCGCCAGGAAGCACGGCAAGATCGCCAGCCCACGCCCCTGTAACGCTGCCGTGTACTGCGCAATCACGCTGGTACTGCGCAAATGCGCGCTGGCGCTGGGGATCAGGTTGGCCAGGTACAGCAGCTCCGAACTGAACGCCAGGTCGTCCACGTAGCTGATGAACGGGTGCCTGGCCAGGTCCGCGATCTGGTTGATCGGTGCATGGCGGTCCAGGTAGTCCTGGGTCGCGTACAGCCGCAAGCGGTAGTCGCACAGCTTGCAGCACACATAAGGCCCATGCTCCGGCCGCTCCAGGGCGATGACGATGTCCGCCTCGCGCTTGGACAGACTGATGAAGTGCGGCAGCGGCAGGATATCCACCGAAATCGCCGGGTAGGCATCGACGAAGTGGCTTAGCTGCGGGGTGACGAAGAAGCTGCCGAAGCCTTCGGTGCAGCCCATGCGCACATGCCCCGACAACGCCACGCCCGACCCGGATACCTGCTCGCAGGCCATGTGCAGCGTGCTCTCGATCGACTCGGCATAGCCCAGCAAGCGCTGGCCCTCGGCGGTGAGGACAAAGCCGTTGGTCCGGGATTTCTCGAACAGCAAGGTGCCCAGCGCCCCCTCCAGCGAGCTGATGCGCCGCGACACAGTGGTGTAGTCCACGCTCAGGCGCTTGGCGGCGCTGCTGGCCTTGCGCGTACGCGCCACTTCAAGGAAGAACTTCAGGTCGTCCCAGTTGAGCGCGCTCAGGGATGTGAGGTCTTTTTGCATGATGATCCGGTTTTTTTGTGCGTTCTTGTTGGATGTTTGCACATCTATACTCGAAACAAGCCTCAGGACGCCACCTCGCGTTTGCCCGGCAATGGCGATCTCGTCCCGACAATAATTCCAAGGAGAACGCAGATGAACGCACCGCAATCCCCTAACCAGACCAAAATCGAGCAGGTCAAGCTGCTGATCGACGGCCAATGGGTCGAGTCCAAGACCACCGAATGGCGCGACATCGTCAACCCGGCTACCCAAGAGGTGCTGGCGCGCGTACCGTTCGCCACCGTCGAAGAAGTCGACGCAGCCGTGGCCGCTGCCCACCGTGCCTTCCAGACCTGGCGTAACACGCCGATCGGCGCGCGCATGCGCATCATGCTCAAGCTGCAGGCGCTTATCCGCGAAAACACCAAACGCATCGCCCAAGTCCTCAGTGCCGAGCAGGGCAAGACCCTGGCCGACGCCGAAGGCGATATCTTCCGCGGCCTGGAAGTGGTCGAGCACGCCGCCTCCATCGGCACCCTGCAGATGGGCGAATTCGCCGAGAACGTTGCCGGCGGCGTCGATACCTACACCCTGCGCCAGCCGATCGGCGTATGCGCTGGCATCACCCCGTTCAACTTCCCGGCGATGATCCCGCTGTGGATGTTCCCCATGGCCATCGTCTGCGGCAACACCTTCGTGCTCAAGCCGTCCGAGCAGGACCCGCTGTCGACCATGCTGCTGGTCGAACTGGCGCTGGAAGCCGGCATACCGGCTGGCGTGCTCAACGTGGTGCACGGCGGCAAGCAAGTGGTGGATGCCATTTGCACCCACCAGGACATCAAGGCGATTTCCTTCGTCGGCTCCACCGAAGTGGGCACCCACGTGTACAACCTGGGCAGCCAGCACGGCAAGCGCGTGCAATCGATGATGGGCGCCAAGAACCACGCGGTGGTGCTGCCTGATGCCAACCGCACGCAAACCGTCAACGCGCTGGTCGGTGCCGCCTTCGGCGCAGCGGGCCAGCGCTGCATGGCCACCTCGGTGGCTGTGTTGGTGGGCAAGGCCCGTGAATGGCTGCCGGATATCAAGGAAGCGGCCAGCAAGCTCAAGGTCAATGCCGGCTGCGAGCCAGGCACCGATGTCGGTCCTGTGGTCTCCAAACGCGCCAAGGAGCGTGTGCTGGGCCTGATCGAAAGCGGCATCAAGGAAGGCGCCAAGCTGGAACTCGACGGCCGTGACGTCACGGTACCGGGCTACGAGCAAGGCAACTTCATTGGCCCGACCCTGTTCTCGGGCGTGAAGACCGACATGCAGGTTTACACCCAGGAAATCTTCGGCCCGGTGCTGGTGACCCTGGAGGTCGACACCCTCGACGAGGCCATCGCCCTGGTCAACGCCAACCCGTTCGGTAACGGTACCGGCCTGTTCACCCAGAGCGGCGCGGCAGCGCGTAAGTTCCAGAGCGAAATCGACATCGGCCAGGTCGGTATCAACATCCCGATCCCGGTACCGGTACCGTTCTTCAGCTTCACCGGCTCGCGTGGCTCCAAGCTCGGCGACCTCGGCCCGTACGGCAAGCAAGTGGTGCAGTTCTACACTCAGACCAAGACCGTCACCGCCCGCTGGTTCGATGACGACAGTGTCAACGATGGTGTGAACACCACCATCAGCCTGCGCTAAGGAGAGAGTCATGCGTATCGCATTCATTGGCCTGGGCAACATGGGCGCACCCATGGCCCGCAACCTGATCAAGGCCGGGCACCAACTGAACCTGTTCGACCTGAACAAGGCTGTGCTGGCCGAGCTGGCAGAACTGGGCGGGCAGGTCAGCCCGTCGCCCAAGGACGCGGCGGCCAACAGCGAGCTGGTGATCACCATGCTGCCGGCTGCTGCCCATGTGCGCAGCGTGTACCTGAACGAAGACGGTGTGCTGGCGGGCATTCGCCCCGGCACTCCGACCGTGGATTGCAGCACCATCGACCCGCAGACGGCGCGTGATGTGTCCAAGGCCGCAGCGGCCAAGGGCGTGGACATGGGCGATGCACCGGTGTCCGGTGGCACCGGCGGCGCGGCGGCAGGCACCCTGACCTTCATGGTCGGTGCCAGCACCGAGCTGTTTGCCACCCTCAAGCCGGTACTGGAGCAGATGGGCCGCAACATCGTGCACTGCGGTGAAGTCGGCACCGGGCAGATCGCCAAGATCTGCAACAACCTGCTGCTGGGTATCTCGATGATCGGCGTGTCCGAGGCCATGGCCCTGGGCAACGCGCTGGGCATCGACACCAAGGTGCTGGCCGGCATCATCAACAGTTCGACCGGGCGTTGCTGGAGCTCGGACACCTACAACCCGTGGCCGGGCATCATCGAAACCGCGCCGGCATCGCGTGGCTATACCGGTGGCTTTGGCGCCGAGCTGATGCTCAAGGACCTGGGGCTGGCCACCGAGGCTGCACGCCAGGCGCATCAACCGGTGATCCTGGGGGCCGTGGCCCAGCAGCTGTACCAGGCCATGAGCCTGCGCGGCGAGGGTGGCAAGGACTTCTCGGCGATCGTCGAGGGTTACCGCAAGAAGGATTGACGAGCGAGGACTTTATCGCGGGCCGGGCGGCCTTCCCTCTGTAACTGCGCACCAGAGGGGAGGGGGCCCGTACTGCGATGTTTTTTGAGCATTATTTAGGCAAGGGGGGGGTAAGTAATACATGAAAATTCCCAAACCAAAAAATGCGATAGTCAATATCAAAAGCGAGGAGCCTATGAAGATTAGGAGGGTCTTGATTTTTGAAGGTAGATTATTTATTTCCTTGATGTCAATGAGGTTTTTTCGTGCATAGATTTTAGGAATGAGCAGTATGAATGATATATTCGTTAGTCGAAAGAATTTTCCCATCAAGCCAGCATGTAGCCAGAGTTTTTTTTCACCGGTTATTGCATTGCAATTTAATAAAAATCCTTCAATGTAATCAATTTTGCGATGAGCGATATATATTGTTAATGCCAGGTTCAAGAAAAGTAAAGTTGTGACTGTCATGCTGTAGACTAAAAAAATCCAGTGCATGATTGTCATTTTGCGACTGCCTCGTATAGAAGTTCCCCAGCCCAGGCGCCTGCTTCATTCCCAAATTTTCCGCCTGCCATTCCCCCCACTGTACCGCCGAATATCCCACAAGCGAGTGCTCCGGTTCCACCTGTCGCTACGCCAAACACCACGCTGCAAGCAGCACCAAGAATAAGCTTGCCACTGGCTGCCCCAGCAGTAGTACCCAACAAACCCAAGGTTAATGAACTAACCTCGACATACTGCGCCTTTTTGCATTCCTCCTCGCGTCCGAGCGTACAGGCTTTATGTATCTCCAGGCCCGTGGCAGCGACGTCTAATGCAATCCCTACATACGTTCCTTTCTTGATCAAATTAGCAGCCGTCGCCACGCCTGAGACTTTGTTGGCATATCCTGCAATCTCGCCGGTATGCAAATAACTCTTTGTGGATATCCCCAGCGTCCTTTTGATCGAGCCCTTGTTCCTTATCCCGGAACCGTAAGCCGCCAGCTTGTTCAGCTGCTCATCCAACTTCATGAACAAGACGGCACGCTTTGCATAGAACTGATCGCGAGCCTCCATGGCCCCTGACCCGAGATGCTGTTGATGCAGCTTCTCGATATCCATCAAGGTGGCCTCGATAGCTTTCAGGTGCTTGCTCCACCCTTCACTGACTACACCAGCGCCCACAGATGCATGCGCGATGAGGCTCTTCAAGGTCTCGAAATTGTCCAGGAAAAAGTTATCCACACCTTGGCCGTTGCGCATCAGCCCCATGTGCGCAATCGTCGCCTGTCTCATCATCCAGGCTTCCTGGCTGGTGCAGGAAGCCGTGGTGGGATCGCCGATGATGATAAGTTCACCGCTACGGACCACAGTATTGGCGATGTGCGAATTCAGCACGTCAAACTTTTCCAGGGAATGACCGGTCAGCGCCAGGTCGGATTTCAGCCTATGATAGTTTTGCAGCTTGAGATTGAGAAACGCCCGGGCTTCAGACATAGCCTTGTCCTTACGCGTATTTCTTGTTGCCGATCCGGTCCCAGCCGCCGGCGATATTGCCGCCACCGGCGCCATCAATGCGCCGCTGCTGGGTATAGGTGGTCTTGATCCGGCCGTAGTTGAGCTGCACTACTTCAAGCGGTACGCCGGTGTCCACGCTCTGCGAATATTCGGCGATGATCACTTCCTCGAGGATTATTTCGTAGTACTTGAGTTTGTCACCACCCGCGCGGCAGAGTGCCAGTTTCACTTCCTTGAGGTGCTGCCCGGTGCAACTGGCTTCCATCAGTTTGCAACTGGCACTGTCGAGGTATTTGGTGAAAGTGAAGTTGGTGACAGAGGTACGGCCGGAAGTGGCTCCGCCAGTAGAACTTGCAGTGGCAGATGTGCTTTGGCTGACGCCGAAATCGTAGCCAAGCACTTCGATCCATTTACTGTATTGCGCGTCCAGTGCTTCACCTGGAATGTTGTCGATCTGAATGTAGGCGTCGAAAGCCATGTTTTCTTCTCCCTGAGAATTGAATCAATTGGGTATTGCTGCCCGGTGACCCGGCTGATTTGCAGAGCCTAGGCCTGCGATGAGTCGGGGGCAATACTTCAGGGAATGAAGAGGTGCAGTTCAGGAATGGACTACAAATGAAGGGGGAAAGCTGAAATTATATGTCAAAAAATGTAACTGTTACCCTTGCAGTAGGATGATGTTTACTTAACTTCTGGTTGCCTTATTCATCATGTTGAATTGCGAGCAGAGTCATGTGGGAATTTTCACTCATCCCACATGACCCAAACCAAGGTCCGCTTATGAATCAAGCAAAGACAAAGTACTTGCGCACGGTCTCGACCACTTCCCAGGTGCCTTTCATCCCCGGTTCGATCACGAACACATCACCCGCTTTCAGGTGCTTCGGCTCTTCGCCTTCCGGGGTGATGATGCAGTAGCCATCGAGGAAGTGGCAGAACTCCCACTTCTCGTAGTTGACCTCGAACTTGCCCGGGGTGCAGATCCAGGTGCCCATGATCTTGCTGCCGTCGGCCGACAGGTAGGCGTTGAGGTTGACGGTGTGCGGATCGCCGCCGATGCGCTTCCACTTGGTGGCGTCCACGACCGGCGTCGGGCAGGTTTCGCGCAGGACGGTGATGAAATCGGACATGGCACAACTCCTGGTGACTGGCTGAATGACTCGTCACCATAGGGCCATTGGCCGAGCCGCAGTTGCCTGGGCTCGACGTCCAGCTGTCTGGTCGCGCTATGCCAGGCGGTTGACCTCGACGGTGATGTGCGCCAGTTCTTCGTGTACGCCCAAGGCCTGGCGCACGCTGTCGGCGCTGAGTTCGGCCCGGGCGGCCAGGCCGAGAATGCAGGCGTACTGGTCTTTGCCCACGCGCCACACGTGCAGGTCGGTGATGCTGGCCGGCACCGGCAGCTGCGCGACCACCGCGCGGATTTCCTCCACTACCGGCGCGTCCATCTCCGCATCCAGCAGCACCCGCCCGGTATCGCGCAGCAGCCCGCGGGCCCACAGCGCCACCAGCAGCGCACCGACCAGGCCCATGACCGGGTCGAGCCAGCCTGCGCCCCAGTACTTGCCGGCCAGCAGGGCGACGATAGCCAGCACCGAGGTCGCGGCGTCGGCCATCACGTGCAGGTAGGCCGAGCGCAGGTTCAGGTCGTGGTGATGGTGGCCATGATCATGGTCATGGTGATGGTCGTGGCCATGGTGGTGATGATCGTGATGGTGATGGTCGTCACGCAGCAGCCAGGCGCAGATCAGGTTGACGGCCAGGCCCACGGCGGCGATGAAGATCGCCTCGTCATAGTGGATCGGCCCCGGTGCCAGCAGGCGCTGCACCGACTGGAATGCCATCAGCCCGGCCACGCCCAGCAACAGCAGGGCGCTGGAGTAGCCGCCGAGAATCTCGATCTTCCAGGTGCCGAAGGCAAAGCGCCGGTCGCCGGCATAACGCCGCGCGGCGGCATAGGCCAGCAGCGACAGGCCCAGGGCCAGGGCGTGGGAGCTCATGTGCCAGCCGTCGGCCAGCAACGCCATGGAATTGAAGAACCAGCCCCCGGTAATTTCCGCCACCATCATCACTGCGGTCAGCCACACGGCCAGGCGCGTCTTGCGCTCGGCGCTCAGGTTGCTGGTATGGAACTGGTGGCTGTGCTGCCAGCGGTCTGAGGTTTGTGTCGCCATGGTTTATCATGCTCCCGGAACGTCGAGAAATATACTATACCCCAGTATACCTAGCATGGTGTGAAACCCAATGGCACATACCCTGAAGAGCAAGAAGCAGCTGCTGACCCGGGTGCGCAAGATCAAAGGCCAGGCCGCCGCCCTGGAGACAGCGCTGGAGCAGGACAAGGACTGCCTGGCGATACTGCAGCAGATCGCCGCCGTGCGCGGTGCGGTGAACGGGCTGATGGCCGAAGTGATGGAAGGGCATATCCGCGAACACCTGGTGGCGGACGGGCTGAGTGCCGAGGAGCGGCAGGACGAGGCGGACAAGGTGGCGATGTTGCTGCGGTCGTACCTCAAGTAGCAGACCGGCGGTACCGATACCCTAGGGGGGTATTGGTACCCAATGGTACTTGCTGATTTCCTGCGTGTCAGAAGGCATGTTCCTACTTTGCCATCCAATCTGTCCGCTGGTCGCGACACGTGTGCATAGTGTGTAGTGCGCTTTGTTCTGGTCAATTCGGTGTGTATGATACACATCGACTGCCGAGGAAGAATGAATGCGCAGTCGCGAAGTTATCCAGCTTATTGAAGCCGACGGCTGGTACCAGGTTGATGTGAAAGGAAGTCATTACCAGTTCAGGCACCCGACAAAAAGGGGGCGAGTCACGGTTCCTCATCCCAAGAGTGAGCTCCCCAAGGGCACAGTACGCAGCATCTTGAAGCAGGCTGGCTTGATTCAAGCCAACGGCACTGCCAGCACGAGCATCAACGGAGGTAGTCAATGAAATTCCCGGTCGTATTGCACAAAGACGCCGACTCGGACTACGGCGTGACCGTACCTGATGTGCCCGGTTGCTTCAGCGCCGGTGCCACTGTTGCAAAAGCACTGGAGAATGTTCAGGAAGCGCTGGCACTACATTTTGAAGGGTTGGTCGCAGATAACGAGGCATTGCCGCAGGCACAGGAAGTCGACGTCCATGTGGCAAACCCTGACTATGAAGGCGGGGTCTGGGCCGTTGTGGATTTTGATGTCACCCCGTACCTGGGTAAGGCGGTTCGCTTCAATGCAACGCTGCCGGAAAACCTGCTTCAACGAATCGACGAAAAAGTGAAGCGTGATCATCGCTATGCGTCCCGCTCCGGTTTTCTGGCTTCGGCTGCACTGCGAGAGTTGGCCCTTTCGCACTAATCGGTAGGCTCACTTTCGCTACGCCCACCAATACCGCACAAAGTGGAAGAACACCGGCGCGGCAAAGCACACCGAATCCATGCGGTCGAGCATGCCGCCGTGGCCTTCGATCATGTGCCCCCAGTCTTTCACCCCACGGTCGCGCTTGATCGCCGACATCACCAGCCCGCCGAAGAAGCCCATGGCGTTCACCGCCAACGCCATCAGCGCGGCCTGCCAGAAGGTGAACGGGGTGATCCAGCACAGCAGCGCGCCGATCAGGGTGGCCAGTGCCACGCCGCCGGCCAGGCCTTCGACGGTCTTGGATGGCGACAGGTTGGGCGCTACCTTATGCTTGCCGAACAGCTTGCCACACACGTACTGCAGCACGTCGCTGATCTGCACCACAAGGATCAGCCAGGCAATCAGCAGCAGGTTGCGGCCCTCGTAACCCGGGATGTCCAGGGTCATCAATGCCGGCACCGACGACACGCAGTACACCGCGATCATCAGCCCCCACTGCACCTTCGAGGCGCGCTCGAGAAAGCGCGTGGTGTCGCCGCCGAAACTGGCCAGGATCGGCAGCAACAGGAACAGGTACACCGGGATGAAGATGCTGAACAACCCGTACCAGTCCATGGCGATCAGCACGTATTGCACCGGCAGCGCCACATAGAACGCCGCCACCAGCGCCGGGTAATCGCTGCGCCGGGTCGGGGTGAGCGTCATGAACTCGCGCAAGGCATAGAACGACATGCCGTAGAACAGCACGATCACGCCGTACTTGCCGAACAGGAAGGCGATGCCGATCACCAGCACCATCACCCACCAGGCGTTGATGCGGGCGTTGAGGTTGTCGATCACCGCGTGCGGTGCCGGGCCGGCGCGCCATTTGAGCAGGCGGCCGATCACGCTGGCGAGCAGCAGCAGGGCGCCGATGCCGGCAAACAGGGAAAGGGTGTTGTCGTCCATCTCAGGCATCCTTGGGGGCCAGGTTCAGCAAGGCCCGGCTGGCCCGCTCGAGAAAGGCTTGCTTGCTTTCATCCGCCTGCAGGTGCAGCGGCTCGCCAAAGCTCAATGTGCACAACAACGGCAACGGCAGGGCGCGACCCTTGGGCATCACCCGGTTGAGATTGGCGATCCATACCGGCACCAGTTCGACTTCGGGGTTGGCTGCTGCCAAGTGGTACAGCCCGCTCCTGAACGGCATCAGCGGCTCGTCGCCGAGATTGCGAGTGCCCTCCGGGAAAAAGATCAGCGAGTCGCCCTGGGCCACTGCTTCGAGGATCGGCTGCAACGGGCTGCCCTGGCCGGGGCTGTGTTGCCGGTTGATCAGCACACCGTTGAAGACCTTGCGGATAAGAAAATCGCGAATGCCCGGCTTGGCCCAGTAATCGGCACCGGCTACCGGACGGGTACGCTTGCGCAGCGGCTGCGGCAGCGAGGCCCACAGCAGCACGAAATCACCATGGCTGCTGTGGTTGGCGAAATACAGGCGCTGCACCGGCAGCGGCGTGCAGCCCAGCCACAGGGCGCGGGCGCCGGTGATCAGGCGGGCGGCGGAAGTGATGAGGTAGGCGGTCAGGTTGGCGAGCATGGATCGGTAGTCATCCCTTCAAAGGCAGTGTCAGCAGGGTAGCCAAGGCCAGCGACAGCTGCAGGCCCAGGCACACTGCCTGGCGGCGTAACAGGGCCAGCGCGGCCCGGCTACGGGCAGGCCATGCTCGGGTGTCGGCGGCCTGCGGTTTGAGTTTCAGCTCGAACAGTGCGTGGTCCAGGGCCAGGGTGTCCGCCGCAAGGTCGCGGCTGGCGGCGAGGCGGGCGAACAATTGGGCATCGATGGCCACACGGATGGCCCAGTACTTGTGCAGCACGCCTAGTACCAGCAGCGCAATGCACAGCAGGCTGGCCAGCGGTTGCAATTGGGCACCCAGCAAGGGCGCCAAGCCGTAGGCCAGGGCCAGCAGGGTGAGGCCGTCCGACAGGCGTTCCAGTTGTTTGCCTCGGCCCAGCAGGCTGGCCACCACGTACAGCGTCATGGTTGTGTCCCTAGCTGTTGCAAGGCCTGGCGGTGTGCGCTGTGCAGCACCACGCCAGGGCGGGCCTTGCGGATCAGCGCTTCGGCCTGGCGAGCATCACTGCAGCGGCCCGTGAGTACCAGCCAGGCTGCCACGGCGCTGGCGCTGCGCGAATAGCCCAGGGCGCAGCAGACCAGCACCGGGCCTTGCGAGCGCAGGCGTTCGATGGCGACGGCGGCTTGGTGCAGCAATGGGCTTTCCGGGGCGATCAGGTCCAGGGTAGGAAAACATGCGTAGCCAACGGCGGACGCGACCTGTGTAGGAGCGCTGTCCTGAACATGGCACGGTAGCTCTGCGCACAAATCGACTACCGCAGCGAACTGCGCGTCACACCCAGGAATCCGCCCAAGGTAGACGCCATCACACACTTCATCCGCCTGCGGGTGCCGCCATGTCCACAACCGCGAGTTGACCCACGCCCCAATAAGGTACGGTGCCAGCAGCCAGCTGGCTGCATTCGACAAGCGCCCATCGGCGCCTTTCTGGAACCCGCCCGCACCGAGCACGCCATAGTTCAGCGCCACCAAAGCCAGCGACACGGCCGGCCAGGTCAACCACAGCCAGGCGCCGCCCAACGCAACGGCAGGCACTGCGCACAGCAGCCCACCCACTGTATAGAACAACGCCAACCGCCAACGCTTGGCATCCCGCGCAAGGCGCACCTGCTGCCAAGGCAGTTGCCCTTGATGTGGCCACAACCAGACGCAGACGAACCCCGCCAATGCCCCTGTCGGCACGTCGATGAAATGGTGCTGCCAGGTGGTCAGTACCGAGACCCCGATCAGTGCCATCCAGCCATGCATCAGCCAACGCCAGGGCTGGCGCTGCACGTGCCGGGCAAACATCGTCCAGATGATCACCAGCAGGGCAATATGCAGCGACGGTGCCTGGTTGAACGGCTTGTCGAAGCCCATGAGCACATCGAACATCCAGCCGAACACCCCGCCCAGTTCCGGCCGCTCGAAGGTGAAACGCAGCGGCCAGAGCAGGAAGCAGCTGACGCTGATCAGCTGCGCGGTGAGCAGCGCCAGCGCGTGCCGGTCCATTTCCTGGCGCGCGCGTGGCAGCAGGAAGGACAAACCGTAGAGCAGGTCGATCGACCAGTACGGGATGATCGTCCACGGCCACAACGGCATGCGGCTTTCCCAGCCGAACACCAGGCTGCCGACATCACTGCGCCCGGCGGTATGGTTGTTCGCCAGCCCGTAACTGAGGAAAAACAGCGGCCCCAGCAACAGAAGCCAGAACACGCCTCGGCGGATCAGCCGGGGCTCGCGTGATGGGCTCATTCAGCGCACCCGTTGTGCCAGGCTGACGCTGAAAATGCCCCATTCATCGATGCGTTGGGCCAGCTTGCGGAACCCCGCCGCTTCTACCAGCTGGTCCATTTCGGCCTGGCTGCGGCGACGCATCACCCAGGCCTCCCCGCCGCGGTGGCTGGTGAGGGCGCGGGCGATCATTTCCAGTTGCGGGTGCCACGGCTGGCCGGTGTAGACCAAATAGCCGCCATCTTCCAGCGCATCCGCCAGGCCGGCCAGCGAGTTGCCTACCAACTGGTTGCTGGCGAACAGTTCGTACAGGCCGGAGACCACGGCCAAGGTCGGTGGTTGTTCCAGGGTCGCCAGGCTCTGGCGGTCGAAGGCATCGCCCTGGACGAAGCGGGCGATGTCGGCCAGGCCCTTTTCTGCAATCAGTGCGCTGCCTTGCTGCACGTTCAGTTCGCTGTAGTCACGCAGCAGGATCGAATCCGGCAGCTGTTCGAGCTCCTGCAGGGCCTCGAGAATGTAGCGGCCATGGCCGGCGGCGATATCGACGATGTGCACCGGCCGCTGCTGTTCGCGCAGGCGGACGATGGCCAGGCGCAGCAGTTCCTCTATGTGCAGCTTGCGCTGGCGGATGCCACGCCAGCCGATGGCGTCGAGGTAGTTCTGGTCGATCAGGCGGCCGAGCTTGCCTTTGCCAGTCGGCTGGTTGCGGTACACGTAGTCCAGGGTACTGCCCGAGTCGAAACCGGTCTCGAAACCCAGCTTCACACCTTCGGACAGCCCCTTGCCCAGACGCAGCCCGGCACGGGTAGCACGCCAGTAAAGGTCGCGGGGTGAGTTGCGCGGCAGCGGTGCGGCCAGGCTTTCGGCTTCGGCGCAGTTGGCGCCGGTCTTGTCGGCATCGAGCAGTGACGGCAGGGCGGCGGGGCTGGCGAAGCAATGTTCGACAAACCGCTCGATGCGCCGCAAGGCATGGGCCCTGTCACGCTCGCCAAGGGTGTCGTGGAAAAAGCCTGGCAGGATGTGCATTTCCTTGCGCGCACTGCCCAGGCGTTCGAAGAAGCGTTCCTGCGGTTGGCGTTCGACCACGAAGTCGGCACCGGACACCAGCAGCTGGGTTGGCAACTGAATGGCCTGGGCATCCGCCACCACCCGGTCGGCGGCTTCGTACAGGCCCAGCAGCATGGTTACCGAAATCGGCCGGCTGATCAGCGGGTCGGCCACGTACGACATGACCCGTTCGGGGTCGTGGGTGAGCAGGCGGGGCTTGACGTAGCTGTTTACGAAGAAGTTTCCGCGCAAGGCTTTCAGCAGTTTCAGGCCGGTGCGGGCGAACGGCACATACAGTTTGACCTTGAACGCTGGCGAGGCCAGCACCAGGCAGCGCACCTTGGGCGCGTAGTCGTGGGCCCAGGTGGCGACGAGCACGGCCCCTACGCTCTGCGCAAGCACCACCAGGTCCTGTTCGGCGATGCCATGGCTGGCCTGGATGTGCTCGATGAAGGTCTGCACATCGCGCACGCTGGTGGCGAAGCCCGGGCTGTCGCCACGCGCGCCCGGCGAATGGCCGTGGCCGCGGGCATCCCAGGCGAAGAAATCGTAGCCCGGCATGTCCAGCTCGTCGGCCAGGTGTGCCATGCGCCCGCCGTGTTCGTGGCCGCGATGGAACATCACCACGGCCCGGCGTGGCTGGTGTTGGTTACGCGTGGCAGGCCAGTGACGGTAATGCAGCTCGACGCCGTCATGGGTGGAGAAGTGCAGCGCTTGCGCTTGGCGCATGGTCGACATCCTTTTGCGACGGCAGTGGGCTCAGCGGGTTTCGGCCAGCCCCTGGCGAACCCGGTTGTAGAGGGTATAGAGCGAGAGTGCGAGGATGACCAGCAACAAGCCGTTGAGCCAGGTGCCATTCAGCAGGCCTAGGGCGACACCGGTACCCAGCACACCGAAGGCAAAGGCCCGGTCGCTCTTGCCCATTGGGCCATCGTAGCGCCGTGAAGCACCGGCCAGTGGGCCCATGACACCGGCGTATTCGCTGAAGGTGGCGCTGAG
This sequence comes from Pseudomonas sp. S1(2024), assembly GCF_046557535.1. Taxonomy (NCBI): domain Bacteria; kingdom Pseudomonadati; phylum Pseudomonadota; class Gammaproteobacteria; order Pseudomonadales; family Pseudomonadaceae; genus Pseudomonas; species Pseudomonas sp. S1(2024). The sequence continues at coordinate 30,578 of NZ_JBKGFP010000090.1, read as the reverse complement.
CACCACGAGCACGACCAAGGTTGGCGATACACCGGCCAGCAGGGCGAAGGGCAGGTACAGCGCGGCATCGGCGATCACGTCGCACAGTTCGTTGAGGTAGGCACCGAGGGTGGATTGCTGGCCGAACTCGCGGGCGAGCATGCCGTCGACAGCGTTCAGTGCCATGCGCAGCAGCATCCAGACTGGCACCAGGATGAACAGCCAGGTGAGATGGGGCAGGGCAGCCAGCAGCAGGCCCAGCAGGATCGACAGCAGGGCGGCGGCGACAGTGACCTGGTTGGCGGTGACACCGCGGTCGTGGAGGCGCTGGACAGCAGGGCGGAGCATGGCCTGGAAGTGCGGTTTGAGCTGGTAGATCGATGCCACTGGAAAGTCCTTTTCGGTGGGGCGTTATGGCGCCATTGTGTGTGAGCCTTCTTCGCGGGTAAACCCGCTCCCACAGGTATAGCGTCCATCCGAGAGATACCACATATCCTGTGGGAGCGGGCCCGCCCGCGAACACGGGCGAAGCCCGTGCCATCAATCGCGGTGCCTGCTTCGCGGGCTCGCCCGCTCCCACAGGTATAGCGTCCATCCGAGAGATACCACATATCCTGTGGGAGCGGGCCCGCCCGCGAACACGGGCGAAGCCCGTGCCATCCACTTCGTCAGCGGGTGAGGGTGGTTACCAACCCTGCGGCATACCCCGGCAATGCCGCAAAATCGCGTGCACACACCAGCAACCGGCGATTGGCCCATGGTTCCGTCAGCGCCACCCAGTGCAACGGCAACACCCCTTGCCAGCGCTTCACCGCAGCCAGCGGCACAATCCCTACTCCGGCTCCGCCCGCAACCATGCGGATCACGCCATCGAACCCTTCGGCACGCACCCGAACCCGCATGCGCCGCCCCTCGCGCAGTGCCTGCTCTTCCAGGTACAACGCCAGTGCACTGCCGGCACCCAGGCCGACATAGCCATGGGCCAGGCTATCGATGAAGCTCGGCGCTACCTCGCTGGCCAGTGGATGGCGCTGCGGCGTTACAAGCACCAGTGGGTCTTCGCGAAACGGCCGGGTCTGCAGGTGCTCGCTGGGGGCGGCGGTCGAAACTATGCCCAGGTCCGCCATGCCCTGGGTAATCGACTGCACGATGCGCAGGCTCGGCAACTCCTGCACATCCACACTGACGCCTGGGTTTTCAGCCAGGTAGCCGGCCAGCAGCTCCGGCAGGTATTCCGTGAGTGCAGCCGTGTTGCACAGCAGGCGCACCTGGCCTTGCTGCCCTTGAACGTACTGGCCCAGGTCGAACTGCAGGCGCTCGACCTGCTGCGATATCAGCCGGGCATGCTGCAGCAGTGCCTGGCCGGCCAGAGTTGCTTGCACGCCACGGCGGTTGCGTTCCAGCAAAGGGATGCCCAGCGAAGCCTCCATGGCGCGGATCCGCGCACTGGCTGCTGCCAGCGAAAGATGGCTGCGGCTGGCACCGGCGGTGATGTTGCCGCACTCCAGGGTGTGCTGGAACAGCCTGAGGTCGATCAGGTCGAAATGCATGTGGCTCTGTCCTGGCAAGAGTCTGGCTGAGTATATGGCAGATTTTCAGCCCAGCTGGCGCACGCCATTATCGGCCCATGAATACCTTGCTCGCTTTCTACCAGAACATTGGCCCAGCGCTGTCGCTGCTGGTGGTACTGACTTTCCTGCTGGCCGGCGCGGTGAAGGGCGTGATCGGCCTCGGCCTGCCGACAATCGCCATGGGCCTGCTGGGCTTGGCTATGTCACCGGCGCAGGCTGCGGCATTGCTGATTGTGCCTTCGACCCTCACCAACCTCTGGCAGCTGGCCAGTGGGGGGCACCTGCGGAGGTTGCTGGCACGCCTGTGGCCGATGCTGGCGATGATCTTCGTCGGTACCTTGCTGGGCAGCGCCTGGCTGGGGATCAACAGCGGCCCTTGGGCCGCACATGCACTGGGCGCGGCCTTGATGGTGTATGCGCTATACGGGCTGGTCGGTCCGGGCCTGCGCCTGGCACCGGGGCGGGAGCCTTGGCTGGCGCCGCTTTGCGGGCTGGTCACGGGCGTGGTCACGGCGGCGACCGGGGTGTTCGTGATACCGGCTGTGCCCTACCTGCAGAGCCTGGGTTTGAATCGGGATCAGATGGTCCAGGCCCTGGGCCTGTCGTTCACGGTTTCGACCCTGGCCCTGGCCGTTGGCCTGGCCGGGCAGCATGCCCTGGGTGGCCAGGCGCTGGGTGCTTCGCTGCTGATGCTGGCGCCGGCCTTCGTCGGCATGCTGGCCGGCCAGTGGCTGCGTCAGCGCATCAGTACGCCGCTGTTCAAACGGTGCTTCTTTATCGGCCTGGCCGCGCTCGGCGGCCATTTGCTGATCAGCGGTTAGCGCTTGATGCGCTGAGCATGTCGATCATCTGGATGTCGAAATCGCGTTCCAGGTAGTCCATGCGTTTTTCGAAGAACGCGGTCATGTGCGGCAGTGCCGAATGCACATCCAGCGCGGCCTTGTCGGCCCAGACCTCGAAGAACACGAACAGGCTCGGGTCCTGCTTGTCGCGCAGCATGTGGTACTCGATGCAGCCCGGCTCCTGGCGGCTTGGCTCGACGTAAGCGCGGAACAGGGTTTCGAACGCTTCAGCCATTTCCGGGCGGGTCTTGGCTTTGAGGATGAAGGCGTACTGCTCACTCATGGGTCGCTACTCGGTGATGGGAGGTGATGAGATTCTAAGGCAATAATGCATTATTGATTCGTGACTTCAGGTCAATTGTATTTTGCCGCTGCATTACTGTATCCCGCGCCCGCGAGCCCCTAACCTGCCGGCCTGAATTTTTTCCGCGAGGCCCGCATGAAGAAGATCCTTTTGCTCAACGGTGGTAAACAGTTCGCCCACTCCGACGGTCGTCTGAACACGACCTTGCACGAAGCGGCCATCGCTCACCTGGACCGGGCCGGTTTCGATGTGCGCCAGACCTTCATCGACGGTGGCTATGATGCCCAGGAAGAGGTGGAGAAGTTCCTCTGGGCCGATGTGGTCATCTACCAGATGCCCGGCTGGTGGATGGGCGCGCCATGGACCGTTAAAAAGTACATCGACGAGGTGTTCACCGCCGGCCACGGTAGCTTGTATGCCAACGACGGCCGTACCCGTTCGGACCACTCGCAGAAGTACGGCAGTGGTGGCCTGGTGCACGGCAAGCAGTACATGCTTTCGCTGACCTGGAATGCACCGCAGCAGGCATTCGACGACCCTAGCGATTTCTTCGAGGGCAAGGGGGTGGACGCGGTGTACTTCCCATTCCACAAGGCCAACCAGTTCCTCGGCATGACCGGGTTGCCGACTTTCCTGGCGGTGGATGTGATGAAGCGGCCTGATGTGCCGGCTGCTTTGGCAGCCTATGAGGCGCATCTGGACAAGGTGTTTGGCAAGGCACAGTAAGGTTTTTCTGTGCTGGACTTGGCCTAGACAAGCGGCTATCTATCCCGGCAGAGACCAACCACAGGCGCAGATGTGAAAACCCGATCCGAAGAACTCCAGGTATTCGTCACCGTCATCGACTGCGGCTCGATTTCCGCTGCTGCCGAGCAGATGGGCCAGACTCCGTCCGCCGTCAGCCGTACCCTGTCGCGCCTTGAGGGCAAGCTGGGTACCACGCTGGTCAACCGCACCACCCGGCGCATGGACCTGACCGAGGAGGGCCGCTTCTTCCTCGAGCGCGCGCGGTTGATCCTGGAACAGATGGACGAGATGGAAGAGCGACTGTCGATGAACCGCCAGACCCCTACCGGGCGCCTGCGCATCAACGCCGCCGCGCCGTTCATGCTGCATGCCATCCTGCCGTGGATCGGCGAGTTCCGCCGCCAATACCCTGGTATCGAACTGGAACTCAATACCGACGACCTGATCATCGACCTGCTGGAGCAAAGCACCGATGTGGCGATCCGCATCGGTGAACTGGCCGACTCCAGCCTGCACGCGCGCAGCCTGGGATGCAGCCCGGTACAGGTGCTGGCCAGCCCGGCCTACCTCGAGCAACACGGCACGCCGCAGCGGGTCGAGGACCTGGCCAACCACTGCCTGCTCGGCTTCAGCCAGCCCGAATCGCTCAACCATTGGCCACTGCGCCATGCCCAGGGGGACCGCTGGAGCATTCGCCCGTCGCTGATCGCCTCCAGCGGCGAGACCTTGCGCCAATTGGCGCTGGCCGGCGAGGGCATCGTCAGCCTGTCGCACTTCATGACCCACGAGGACATCCGCGCCGGGCGCCTGCAAGTGCTGCTGAGCGAAGCCAACAACGGCTATCGCCAGCCGATCCATGCGGTGTACTACCGCAACACCCAGCTGGCGCTGCGTATCCAATGCTTCCTCGATTTCATCCAGCGCAAGTTGGCGATGTACGCCAGCTGAGTTGCCTGAACGCGACAGGTCCTGTCCACGGGCGGCGAAACTTCCTGCGGTTGATTGCACAGTCGAAGCGCTTCGGCCTTACTGACTGCTCAACAAAAACAACACCAAGGAAGTGTCATGCGTATTGCTCCGTTCCAGTACCTGGCTCTCGCAGCCGCGATCCTGAGCTGTTCCTCGGTCCATGCCGCCAATCTTGAGGGCGGCGCAGTGGCCGCGCCCGATCAATATGGTGCACAGGTGGCCGCCGATATCCTCAAGAAAGGCGGCAACGCGGTGGATGCGGCAGTGGCCACGGCTTTCACCCTGGCGGTGACTTATCCCGAGGCTGGCAACATCGGCGGTGGCGGGTTCATGACCCTGTTCGTCGACGGCAAACCCTACTTCCTCGATTACCGCGAAGTCGCGCCCAAGGCCGCCACGCGCAACATGTACCTGGACGAAAAGGGTGAGGTCATCGAAAACCTCAGCCTGGTCGGGGCACGTGCTGCTGGCGTTCCGGGCACGGTGATGGGTTTGTGGGAGGCGCATCAGAAGTTCGGCAAGCTGCCCTGGAGCGAACTGCTGACCCCGGCCATCGGCTATGCGAAAAACGGCTTCAAGGTTGCGGCCAAGCAGTACCAGTACCGCAACGACGCCCAGGGCATGTTCAAGACCGCGACCAATTTCAACGACTACTTCGGCAACATGAAGGTCGGCGAGCTGTTCAAGCAACCGGAAATGGCCCAGACCCTGGAGCGCATCGCCGACAAGGGCGTGAGCGAGTTCTACCAGGGCAAGACTGCAGACCTGCTGGTGGCGCAGATGCAGTCCGACAAGGGCCTGATCACCAAACAGGACCTCATGGACTACAAGGCCGTATGGCGTGAGCCGATGGCCGTGAGCTGGCGTGGCAACGTGGTGTATACCGCGCCACCGCCAAGCTCCGGTGGCGTCGCCCTGGCCCAGCTGCTCGGCATCAAGGAAAACCGCGCGGCGGACTTCAAGGGTGTGGCGCACAACTCGGCGCAGTACATACACCTGTTAGCCGAGATCGAGAAGCGCGTGTTTGCCGACCGCGCCGACTACCTTGGCGACCCGGCCTTCACCAAAGTGCCGGTGGATCAGCTGGTGGCCAAGGACTACCTGGCCAAGCGCGCCGCGCAGGTCAACCCGAAGGCCATTTCCGATACCGACAAGGTCAAGCCGGGCCTGGAACCGCACCAGACCACGCACTTCTCGATCGTCGACAAGCAGGGCAATGCGGTCAGCAACACCTACACCCTCAACCTCGACTACGGCAGTGGTGTGGTGGTGAAAGGCGCCGGCTTCCTGCTCAACGACGAGATGGACGATTTCAGCGCCAAGCCGGGGGCGGCGAACGCCTTTGGTGTGGTAGGTGGCGATGCCAATGCCATCGCCCCGGGCAAGCGCATGCTGTCGTCCATGAGCCCCAGCCTGATGACCCGCGATGGCAAGGTCGAGCTGGTCATCGGCACCCCAGGTGGCTCGCGGATCTTCACCTCGATCTTCCAGGTGATGAACAACCTGTACGACTACGGCATGCCGCTGGACAAGGCGGTGGCGGCGCAACGCGTGCACCATCAGTTGCTGCCCAAGGACACCATCTACTTCGACAGCTATGCACCGCTTACCGGGCCGGTGGCTGATGAACTGAAGAAGATGGGCTATGTGCTGGAGGACCAGGGCTGGGAGATGGGCGATATCCAGGCGATCCGGGTTGATGGGACGAAGCTGGAGACCGCTTCGGATCCGCGTGGGCGTGGGGTAGGGATGGTCATCAAGTAAGCGGTCGTCAGTGCCGGCCCTATCGCCGGCAAGCCAGCTCCCACAGGTACGGCGCAGCCCCGAGGCCTGTGCTATCCCTGTGGGAGCCTGGCTTGCCGGCGATGGGCCGCAAAGCGGCCCCAGGGTCTTCAGGTCAGACGCGGAACTGGCTGACCAACGTCTGCAACTGCCCACCCAACCGCGCCAGCTCCACGCTGGACGCCGCCGTTTCGTCACTGGCCGCCGCCGTCTGCTCCGACACATCGCGCACATTCAGGATGCTGCGGCTAATCTCCTCCGCCACCGCACTCTGCTGTTCCGCCGCTGCGGCAATCTGTTGGTTCATCGACTGGATGCTCGACACGGTACTGGTGATGCTCTCCAGCGAAGCCCCGGCATTGCGCGCCAGCTCGACGCTGCTGTCGGTCAGGGTACGGCTGCCGTGCATGGCCGTAGCCACTTGCTGGGTACCATGCTGCAGGCTGGCGATCAGTTCTTCGATCTCTTCGGTGGATTTCTGCGTGCGTTGGGCCAGGCCGCGCACTTCATCGGCAACCACGGCAAAACCACGGCCAGCCTCGCCGGCACGCGCCGCCTCGATCGCTGCGTTCAGCGCCAGCAGGTTGGTCTGTTCGGCCACCGACTTGATCACGTCCATCACGCTGCCGATCTTCTGGCTTTCCTGCTGCAACAGGTTCATGGCTTCTGTGGAACGGTGCATTTCTTCGGCCAGGCGTTCGATCTGGCCAATTGCTTCGCCTACCACGCGGTCGCCGGCACGGGCTTCGTCATCGGCACCGGTGGCAGCATGCGAGGCCTGCTCGGCATTGCGTGCCACTTCCTGAACGGTAGCGGCCATTTCGTGCATTGCGGTGGCCACCTGGTCGGTCTCGACCTTCTGGCTGTTGGCACCGGCGCTGGTCTGCTCGGTCACTGCCGACAATTCCTCGGCAGCGCTGGCGATCTGGGTGACGCCATCGCGGATGCCGCTGATCAGCTCGCGCAAAGTGGTGCCCATGCGGGCGATGCCTTGTTGCAGCACGCCCAGTTCGTCGCGGCGGGTGACGCGCAGGTGCTGGGTGAGGTCGCCGCTGGCGATCTTTTCAACTGCCACCATGGTGTCGCGCAGTGGGCGGGTGATCTGCCGGGTGATCAGCACTGCCGCCAGCACGCCGACCAACAGCGCCAGCAGCGTGGCGATGGCCTGCAGGCTGCGAGCCTGGGTGCTCTCGATGTCGCGGCGCTGCAGCTGGATCTGGTACAGCGCGTCGCTGCGCTTGACGATGTCGGCACCCTGCACGGTCATTTCGGCGCGCGCAGTGGTGATGTTGGCGACCGCATCGCGGAACTGGCGCACGGCGTCACGGTAGGCCAGCACCGAGCCTTCGAACTGTTGCAGGCGCGTGTCTTCGGCCGGCAGCTGGCGCTTGAGGTTGTCGATTTCGGCCAGGGCGGCGTCCAGCTGGCGCAGGGCGGCCTGCTCGTTGGCAGCGCTGTTTTCGGCAATGTAGCCGCGTACGTCGATGCGCACCTGCAGCAGTTGCTGGCGGGCCTTGCTGATCAGCTGGTACTGGGCCAGGCGCACGCTGTCGGCTTCTGGGCGCGCCATGACTTCCTGGCTGAGGGCGTCCATGGCTTGGTCGGCGCGGCTGGCCGAACCGTCCATGGCCGTACGCGCGGTGCGGGTGGCGTCGTAGCCCTGGCGCATCTTGTTCAGCGACACCTTGTAGGCGCTGATGGTCTCGCCCAGTTCACTCAGCAGCTTGATGTTTTCCGGGCTCTTGAAGGTGCTGGCCAGGTAGGCCTGCTGTTTGCTGAAGGCGTCCAGCTTGGTCTGGGTGTTGGCGGCGGCGGCATCGTCGCCGTTGGCGATCATGTACTGCAGGCGGGCAATGCGCAGGTCGGTCAGGTCCTTGTTGAGCTGGCCGATATCACCCATCCAGTTGCTGCGGTCGATCAGGCTGCCCAGGCTGGTCCAGCCGGTCAGGGCCAGCAGGCCGGTGAGGATCAGTACCAGGCCGAAGCCCAGGCCGAGTTTGAGGTTGACGCTGATGTTGGCGAACCAGCTGTTCATGCACGCTCTCCAGAAGTTGTTTTCGCTCGCTTGATCTTCGATCGCCAGGCGTTGTTGTTCTGGATGCCCGCTGATTCGTGCAGGGGTTATCGGCAGTGATGGAGGAAGCTGAAACGCTTTTTCAGCAGATTTGTAACTGGCTTGATTGGGGCTGCCTTGCAGCCCTTCGCGGTGGATGGCACCGGCTTTGCCGGTGTTCGCGGCTAAAGCCGCTCCTACAGGGATCGCGTCGGTTTTGGAAGCTATTCAAAGGTTGCGCGCGCTGAAGGTATCGCAGCGGTTCACCTCACCCTCGGCAAACCCGGCCTTGAACCAGCGCACCCGTTGCGCTGAGGTGCCGTGGGTGAACGAGTCTGGTACCACGCGCCCGCGGCCTTGCTGCTGCAAGCGGTCATCGCCAATGGCATTGGCCGCGTTCAGGGCCTCTTCTACATCGCCCGGCTCCAGCCAGTTCAGGCGCTTCTGCGCCTGGTAGGCCCATACACCGGCCAGGCAGTCGGCCTGCAGTTCCTGACGCACCAGCAAGCCATTGTCGCCTTCCATGCGCTGGCCGCTGCGGCGCGCGGCATCGACCTTGGCCGACACGCCCAGCAGGGTCTGCACGTGATGGCCGATTTCGTGGGCGATCACGTAGGCCTGGGCAAAGTCGCCGGCGGCGGCGAAGCGGGTTTCCATTTCGCGGAAGAACGACATGTCCAGGTAGACCCGTTGGTCTGCCGGGCAGTAGAACGGCCCCACCGCCGCCGAGGCAAAGCCACAGGCCGAATTGACCTGGCCGCTGAACAGCACCAGCTTGGGGTCGCGGTACTGCTTGCCGCCCTCGGCGAACAGGGCTTTCCAGGTGTCTTCGGTGTCGCCCAGGATCGAGGCGACGAACTCGGCCTGCTGGTCGTTGGCCGGCGGCGCCTTGCCGCCCCCGCTGCTCGGTGCCTGCTGTTGCTGCTCCATCTGGCCGGCGAGCTGACCAAGAATCTGCAATGGGGCCTGGCCGGTGAGCCAGCCGATACCGACAATCAGCAGCACCGCACCAAGCCCCAGCCCCTTGCCGCCGCCGAAACGCATGCCGCCGCCACCACCTTCGCCTCGGGCATCGACCACATTGTCGCTGCGTCGGCCTTTTCGCCAATCCATGAATGCTCTCCGGAGCGTGAAACAAGAAGACAAAGATTAGTCCACGACAGCGGCGAGTGTCAGGCCAAGGTGCTTATGCATAACCAAATGGTTATGTTTGATGTGGCTGATTTCAATATTCATTGCGCGCTACCTGCCTGAAACTGCATGTGGGAGCGGGCTTGCCCGCGACAGGGTTTCAAATAATCCCCCCGCGCATTTCCATAATTCCAAGAGAGGAAACCGGCATGCCCGCCCAGGACAACAGCCGCTTCGTGATCCGTGATCGCAACTGGCACCCGAAAGCACTTACGCCTGACTACAAGACGTCCATTGCCCGTTCGCCACGCCAGGCACTGGTCAGCATCCCGCAGTCGATCAGCGAAACTACCGGCCCGGACTTTTCCCACCTGGGCTTCGGCGCCCATGACCATGACCTGCTGCTGAACTTCAACAACGGCGGCTTGCCGATCGGCGAGCGCATCATCGTTGCCGGCCGTGTCGTCGACCAGTACGGCAAGCCTGTGCCGAACACCCTGGTGGAAATGTGGCAAGCCAACGCCGGCGGCCGCTACCGTCACAAGAACGACCGCTACCTGGCGCCGCTGGACCCGAACTTCGGTGGCGTCGGCCGCTGCTTGACCGACCGTGATGGCTACTACAGCTTCCGCACCATCAAGCCGGGCCCGTACCCATGGCGCAACGGCCCGAACGACTGGCGCCCGGCGCACATCCACTTCGCCATCAGCGGCCCGTCGATCGCCACCAAGCTGATTACCCAGCTGTACTTCGAGGGTGACCCGCTGATCCCGATGTGCCCGATCGTCAAGTCGATCGCCAACCCGCAAGCCGTGCAGCAGTTGATCGCCAAGCTCGACATGAGCAACGCCAACCCGATGGACTGCCTGGCCTACCGCTTCGACATCGTGCTGCGCGGCCAGCGCAAGACCCACTTCGAAAACTGCTGAGGACCCCGCCATGCCAATCGAACTGCTGCCGGAAACCCCTTCGCAGACTGCCGGCCCCTACGTACACATCGGCCTGGCCCTGGAAGCGGCCGGCAACCCGACCCGCGACCAGGAAATCTGGAACCGCCTGGCCAAGCCGGACGCGCCGGGCGAGCATATCCTGCTGATCGGCCAGGTGTATGACGGTAACGGCCACCTGGTGCGCGATTCGTTCCTGGAAGTGTGGCAAGCCGATGCCAACGGCGAGTACCAGGATGCCTACAACCTGGAAAACGCCTTCAACAGCTTTGGCCGCACTGCCACCACCTTCGATGCAGGTGAATGGACCCTGCACACGGTCAAGCCGGGTGTGGTGAACAACGCTGCGGGCGTGCCGATGGCGCCGCATATCAACATCAGCCTGTTTGCCCGGGGGATCAACATCCACCTGCACACGCGGCTGTATTTCGATGACGAGGCCGAGGCCAATGCCAAGTGCCCGGTGCTCAACCTGATCGAGCAGCCGCAGCGGCGCGAGACCCTGGTGGCCAAGCGTTGCGAGGTGGACGGGAAGACGGCATATCGCTTCGATATCCGTATTCAGGGGGAAGGGGAGACGGTGTTCTTCGACTTCTGAGTCGGACCTCGGGGGCCGCTTTGCGGCCCATCGCGACACAAGGCCGCTCCTACAGGGAATCGCGTTCCTCCTGTAGGAGCGGCCTTGTGTCGCGATGGGCTGCAAAGCAGCCCCGGCGATCTGAAGGTCAGCGCCGAACCAGCAAAACCCCACTCTCCATATGGTGGGTATACGGGAACTGGTCAAACAACGCACACCGCTCGATGCGGTGAGTGTCCTGCAGCTGGGCAATGTTCGCCGCCAGCGTCTCCGGGTTGCACGAGATGTACAGGATCCGCTCGAAACGCCGGGTCAGCTCGCAGGTATCCGGGTCCATCCCCGCCCGCGGCGGGTCGACGAACACCGTACCGAACTCGTAGCTCTTAAGGTCGATGCCTTCCAGCCGGCGGAACGGCCGCACCTCATTCAGCGCCTGGGTCAGCTCTTCTGCCGACAGGCGCACCAGCCGCACGTTATCCACAGCGTTCTCGTCAAGGTTGCTCAGCGCGGCATTGACCGAGGTCTTGCTGATTTCGGTGGCCAGCACCTTGCGCACGCGGGTGGCCAGCGGCAGAGTGAAGTTGCCGTTGCCGCAGTAAAGCTCCAGAAGGTCGTCCTTGCGTTCGCCCATGGCCTCGAAGGCCCAGCTCAGCATCTTCTGGTTCACCGCGCCGTTGGGCTGGGTGAACGCGCCTTCCGGCTGGCGGTAGCTGAACACACGGCCAGCGACTTCGAGTTTTTCCACCGCGTAGTCTCGGCCGATGACCAGGCGTTTGCCCTTGGAGCGGCCGATAATGCTGACGCCCAGCTCTTCGGCCAGCTGCCGTGCGGCCGTTTCCCATGCCTCGTCCAGCGGGCGGTGGTAGCACAGGGTGACCATGGCATCGCCAGCCAGGGTGGTGAGGAACTCCACCTGGAACAGGCGGTTGCCTAGCTCCTCGCTGGCCTGCCAGGCCGCCTTCAGGCGCGGCATCAGTGCATTGATGCGCTGGCTGGCGATAGGGAAGTCCTCGATCAGGATCGCCTTGTGCTTCTCGCCCGGGGCGAACATGGCGTAGTGGCGCTGGCCATCCTCGCGCCACAGGCGGAATTCGGCGCGCAGGCGGTAATGCTCGCGCGGCGAGTCGAAAACAGCCGGCTCCGGCGCGCCGAACGGCGCCAGCAGCTCGCGCAGCCGGGCCACCTTGGCGTCCAGCTGGGTGGTGTAGGAGGAGGGGTCGAAAGCAGCACTCATGCGTTGAACCAGCCCAGCTTGATGACGAACAGGATGGAAAGGATCACCAGGGCCGGGTTCAGGTCGCGGTGGCGGCCGGAGATCAGCTTGACGGCGGTCCAGGAAATGAAGCCGAAGGCGATGCCGTTGGCGATCGAGTAGGTCAGCGGCATGGCCAGGGCGGTCACCACCACCGGTGCGGCTTCGGTGACGTCGTCCCAGTTTATTTCTGCCAGGCCCGAGGCCATCAGCACCGCGACGAACAGCAGCGCCGGGGCGGTGGCGAAGGCCGGCACGCTACCGGCCAGCGGGGCGAAGAACAGCGCCAGCAGGAACAGCACGGCGACCACGATGGCGGTCAGGCCGGTGCGGCCACCGGCGCTCACGCCCGCGGCAGATTCGATGTAGCTGGTAGTGGTCGAGGTGCCCAGCAGGGAACCGGCCATGGCGGCGGTACTGTCGGCGATCAGGGCACGGCCCATTTTCGGCATGTGGCCGTCCTTGCCCATCAGCCCGGCGCGCTTGGCCACACCGATCAGGGTGCCGGAGTTGTCGAACAGGTCGACGAACAGGAAGGCGAAGATCACGCTGACCAGGCCCACGTCCAGCGCGCCGGCGATGTCCAGTTGCAGGAAGGTCGGGGCCAGCGAAGGCGGCATGGAGACCACGCCGCCGAAGGGCGTCACGCCCATCAGGATCGAGGCGATTGTTACGGCGAGAATGCCAATCAGCACGGCACCGCGCACTTTCAGCGACTCAAGGCCGACGATCAGGAAGAAGCCCAGGGTGGCGAGGATCGGTGCCGACTGCTTGAGGTCGCCAAGGCCCACCAGGGTGGCCGGGTTATCGACGACGATGCCTGCGTTATGCAGGGCGATCAGCGCCAGGAACAGGCCAATACCCGCGGCAATGGCCGAACGCAGCGGCAGCGGGATGCTGTTCACGATCCATTCGCGGATGCGGAAGATCGACAGCAGGAAGAACATCACCGCCGACAGGAACACCGCACCCAGTGCCACCTGCCAGGTGTGGCCCATGTGCAGGACCACGGTGTAGGTGAAGAACGCGTTCAGGCCCATACCTGGCGCCAGGGCGATCGGGTAGTTGGCGATCAGGCCCATGGTCACCGAGCCGATGGCCGCGGCCAGGCAGGTGGCGACGAAGATCGCGCCCTTGTCCATGCCGGTCTCGCCGAGGATGCTCGGGTTGACGAACAGGATGTAGGCCATGGCCAGGAAGGTGGTGACGCCCGCGAGAATCTCGGTGCGCACATTGGTGTTGTGTGCTTTTAGTTGAAACAGCCTTTCCAGCATGCCCGCTCCCCAAGGCGCCCCCGGCGCCATGAATATATCGACCCCATCAGCAAAGCACAGACCGTACCGGTTGCCGTGGTTTTGTGTGGGGCGGAAAAAAGCCGCGCATCATACCAGCATGCTTGGCGGGGGCCTATGGCCGTTGGGGAATGGGTTCTCTATAGCCTGTACCGGCCCTATCGCCGGCAAGCCAGCTCCCACAAGTACTGCACAGGGTTCGGAAACTGTGGTGTACCTGTGGGAGCTGGCTTGCCGGCGATAGGGCCAGAACAGGCCTACGATCAACCGTTATGCAATCGATCTCGCTTGGCCAGTGTCGGGAACAGCTTTATCCACACCCCAGTCACCACCAAAGTGCCCACCCCACCCAGCACCACAGCCGGCACTGTGCCAAACCAGTGCGCGGTCACCCCCGATTCGAACTCGCCGAGCTGATTCGAGGCACCAATGAACAAACCGTTCACCGCACTCACCCGCCCGCGCATTTCATCCGGCGTCTCCAACTGCACGAAAGCGCCGCGGATGACCATGCTGATCATGTCCGCCGCGCCCAGCACCACCAGCACTGCCAGCGAGAACCAGAACGAGGTCGACAGGCCGAAGGCAATGGTCGCCACGCCGAACACGCCCACTGCCGTGAACATGGTCCGCCCCACATTGCGCTCGAACGGGAAGCGCGCCAGCCACAGCGACATCAGCAACGCCCCCACCGCTGGCGCAGAGCGCAGCAGGCCGAGGCCCAGCGGGCCGGTCAGCAGGATATCCTTGGCGAACACCGGCAGCAGCGCGGTGGCCCCACCCAGCAGTACGGCGAACAGGTCCAGCGAGATGGCGCCGAGGATGTCCGGCCGGCTGCGAATGAAGCGGATGCCGGCCAGCAGCGATTCGATGCTGGCGCGCCCGCGCTGTGCCACCTGGCCGCGTGCCTGCAGGCTCAGGGTCAGCACGCAGGCGATGGCGTAAAGGGCCACGGTGGGGCCGTATACCCAGATGCTGCCGAAGGCATACAGGAAGCCGCCCACCGCCGGAGCCACGATGGTTGCCGACTGGGTGGCCGAGGCCGAAGCTGCCACCGCGCGTGGGAACAGCCCGGCCGGTACCACGTTGGGCAGCAGCGCCTGGGTCGCCGGCATTTCGAACGAACGCGTGGCACCGAGCAGGAAGGCGAGGGCGAAGATCAGCTCGCGGGTGACGTTGTCGGTGGCACTGCCAAGCGCCAATGCCAGGGCTATCAGTCCCTGCAGGCTTTGGCACAGCGCAGCGACCTTGCGCCGGTCATAGCGGTCGGCGACATGCCCGGTATGCAGCATGAACAGCACCCGTGGGGCGAATTCGACCAGGCCGACCAAGCCCAGGTCCAGCACATTGCCGGTCAGCTGGTAGAGGTGCCAGCCGATTGCCACGGTGAGCATCTGGAAGCCGCTGGCGGTGAACACGCGGGCCAGCCAGAAGGCCAGGAAAGGGCGGTGGTGACGCAACAACTGCGGTTCGGAATCGGACATCGGAAACCAGGGGCCTCGGCGCAGTAGAGGGGGGCGCAGCGTATCATCTGTTTGTAACAAACGGTTACTGTTTGCTGGGGTCGGCACTTTTTCATGCGGCGTGGAAGGGGGTGGGGCAACCGGTCACGCGGCAATCAACCACACGGCCCGGCGGGCCATTCAGGACTATGCTTCCTAGCAATCGTTGATCTGGGTCAATCGTTCCAGATGTAACGATCGGGCCCTTGGGCCGAAATCCCTGCGATCGAACAGAACAATTCCAACGCGCCGCACTCGACTACCGTGGGGGCAGTGGGCGACGGGGCCAGCGGCCCGGACGCCGGATTATCTGAAGAGGAAGCACCATGTTCGGAATAGAGGCCTTAGAGCTCGCCCGAATGCAGTTTGCCTTTACCGTGTCGTTCCATATCCTGTTCCCGGCCATCACCATTGGCCTGGCGAGCTACCTGGCAGTCCTCGAAGGCCTCTGGCTGCGGACCAACAACCAGGTCTACCGTGACCTCTATCACTTCTGGTCGAAAATCTTCGCCGTCAACTTCGGCATGGGGGTGGTCTCCGGCCTGGTCATGGCCTACCAGTTCGGTACCAACTGGAGTCGTTTCTCAGACTTCGCCGGCGCTATCACCGGCCCGCTGCTCACCTACGAGGTATTGACCGCGTTCTTCCTGGAGGCTGGCTTCCTGGGGGTCATGCTGTTTGGCTGGAACCGTGTCGGCCGTGGCCTGCACTTCTTCTCCACGGTGATGGTGGCGCTCGGCACCTTGGTCTCGACCTTCTGGATCCTCGCCTCCAACAGTTGGATGCAGACCCCGCAAGGTCACGAGATCATCGACGGCCGGGTTGTGCCGGTGGACTGGCTGGCAGTGGTATTCAACCCCTCGTTCCCCTACCGCCTGATGCACATGGCCACTGCCGCATTCGTTTCCACCGCGTTCTTCGTCGGTGCCTCGGCGGCCTGGCACCTGCTGCGCGGACGTGACAACCCGGCCGTGCGCAAGATGCTGTCGATGGCCATGTGGATGGCGCTGATCGTCGCCCCGATCCAGGCGGTGATCGGTGACTTCCATGGCCTGAACACCCTCAAGCACCAGCCGGTGAAAATTGCCGCGATCGAAGGCCACTGGGAGAACGTGCCCGGCGAGCCGACCCCGCTGATCTTGTTCGGCATCCCCGACATGCAGGCCGAAACCACCCGCTTCAAGCTCGAGATCCCGGCACTCGGCAGCCTGATCCTGACCCACAGCCTGGACAAGCAGGTGCCGGCGATGAAGGAGTTCCCGCCCGAAGACCGGCCCAACTCGACCATCGTCTTCTGGTCGTTCCGGATCATGGTCGGGCTGGGTTTCCTGATGATCTTCGTCGGCCTGTGGAGCCTCTGGCTGCGCAAGCGCGGCACGCTCTACACCTCGCGGCCGTTCCTGTACCTGGCCCTGTGGATGGGCCCTTCCGGGCTGATCGCGCTGCTGGCCGGCTGGTTCACCACCGAAATCGGCCGCCAGCCCTGGGTGGTGTATGGCCTGATGCGCACGGCAGACGGTGTGTCCAACCACAGTTACGCCCAGCTCGGCTTCACCTTGGTGGCCTTCGTGGTGGTGTACTTCGCCCTGTTCGGTACCGGTCTTGGCTACATGATGCGCCTGGTGCGCAAAGGGCCGCGGACCGGCGAGGGTGACGAGCACAACCCTGGTGGCCCTGGCACCAAACGCACGCCGGCGCGGCCGCTGTCCGCCGCCGATGATGGCCGAGAGGCCAACTCCGCCAGCCTGAGCAAGGGGAACTGAGCCATGGGTATCGACCTTCCGCTGATCTGGGCCGTGATCATCATCTTCGGCGTCATGATGTATGTGGTGATGGATGGTTTCGACCTGGGGATCGGCATGCTCTTCCCGTTCGTCAAGGGCGAGCATGACCGTGATGTGATGATGAACACCGTCGCCCCCGTTTGGGATGGTAACGAGACCTGGCTGGTGCTGGGCGGTGCCGGGCTGTTCGGGGCGTTCCCGATGGCTTACTCGGTAGTGCTGGAGGCCCTGTACCTGCCGTTGATCCTGATGCTGATCGGTCTGATCTTCCGCGGCGTGGCCTTCGAGTTCCGCTTCAAGGCCAAGGCCGACAAGCGCCACATCTGGGACAAGGCGTTCATCTGGGGCTCGTTGATCGCCACCTTCTTCCAGGGCGTGGCGCTGGGTGCGTTCCTCGAAGGCTTCAAGGTGGTCGACCGGCATTTCGCCGGTGGCACCCTTGACTGGCTGACCCCGTTCAGCCTGTTCTGCGGCCTGGGGCTGATCGTTGCCTACACCCTGCTGGGCTGCACCTGGCTGATCATGAAGACCGAAGGGTCGCTGCAGCAGAAGATGCACGACATTGCCCGGCCGCTGGCGCTGGTGCTGCTGGTGGTGATCGGCATTGTCAGCCTGTGGACACCGATCGCCTACCCGCAGATTGCCGAGCGCTGGTTCAGCATGCCTAACCTGGTCTGGTTCATGCCGGTGCCGATCCTGGTGCTGGTAACCTTCTACGGGTTGCTCAAGGCGGTGGCGCGCAATGCGCACTACACGCCGTTCCTGCTGACGTTGGTGCTGATCTTCCTCGGCTACAGCGGCCTGGGCATCAGCCTGTGGCCGAACATCATCCCGCCGTCGATCTCGATCTGGGATGCCGCGGCGCCACCGCAGAGCCAGGGCTTCATGCTGGTGGGCACACTGTTCATCCTGCCGTTCATCCTCATGTATACCTTCTGGAGCTACTACGTGTTCCGCGGCAAGGTGACCCATGAAGACGGCTATCACTAGGAGGGCTGCATGATGACCGGCAAGCCTGGCTTGGAGGAGAAGAAACCCCTGTGGCAGCGGTTGGGCTGGCTGTTGCTGATCTGGGCGATGAGCGTGGCGGCCCTGGGCGTGGCGGCCTACGTGATGCGCCTGTTCATGGGGGCTGCGGGGCTGACCACCCATTGAGGTAAGCCTGCTCTGGCCCTATCGCCGGCAAGCCAGCTCCCACAGGTACTGCCCTTGAATGCAGTGCAGTACCTGTGGGAGCTGGCTTGCCGGCGATAGGGCCGGTACAGGCTTACTTGCGGGCTTTCAGGATAACGAACTTGGGCGTTGCCGCCACCTGTTCCACCCCCCGGAACAACCGCGCCAGCTTGCTGTGATAGCCCAGGTGGCGGTTACCCACGATATACAGCGCCCCACCCACCACCAACGCTTCACGCGCCTGCTGGAACATGCGCCAGGCGAGGAAATCGCCCACCACCTGCTGCTGGTGGAACGGCGGGTTGCACAGCACCACATCCAGCGACTGCTTCTCTACCCCCGCCAACCCATCGGCTGCCTCGAACACCGCCGGGCGCTCGCCCAACGCGGCCTGCCAGTTCTCCCGCGCCGATTGCACCGCCATGTACGACTCGTCGATCAGGGTGTATTGGGCATCCGGGTTTGCCAGGGCACTGGCTATCGCCAGCACGCCGTTGCCGCAGCCCAGGTCCGCCACTCGCGCGCGGCCCAGTTCGCGGGGCAGGTGCGGCAGGAACGCCCGCGTGCCGATATCCAGCCCCTCCCGGCAGAACACGTTGGCGTGGTTGAGCAGCTCCAGCGCCGGCGCGTCGAGGCGGTAGCGGCTAGGGTAAGGCGAGCGGGCGACCGGCCGTTCGGCCACCGTCGCGGTCAGCAAGCGGGCCTTTTTCTGCGCCAGCGAGGCCTGCACCGGGCCGATGTACTTCTCCATCAGGTCTCCGGCCGCCCGTGGCAGGTGCTTTATCATCGCCCCGGCAATCACCTGCGCACCGGGTGCCAGGTGGCCCTGCAGGCGGATCAGCTGTTCTTCGAGCAGGGCCAGGGTCTTGGGCACGCGCACCAGTACCCGGTCGAACGGGCCTTGCCAATGTTCGCTGGCCGGCACGAATGGCACGCTGTCGAACGGCAGGCCATTGCGTGCCAGGTTCTTTTCCAGGGCCAGGTGCGCCAGGTGCGAATCGCCACTGCTGACCACCTGCAGCTTGCCTGCCAGGCTGGCGGCCAGGGCGCCGAAGCTGTCATTGAGCACCAGCACCCGGCAGTTGGCCTCGGGTGCCTGCTCGTGCAGCTGCGCAAGCAGGTACTCGTCGGCGGCATCGAAAGCCTGCAGCGGGTCGTTGGCCTGTTCCGGCTGGCGGATCAGGTCGAGTTCGGCGTATGGGGTGGTCAACAGGGGCATGGCGTCTGGCTCGGGTATGAAACTGCCCGTTGCGGTTCGCCCCGGGCTTTGCCGGGCGATTCTACAGGGCTTTGCCCAAGGTCGCAGGTTTGAAGCTCAGAGCCAGCCACGCAGGGCGGCGATGGCGATGGCGCCGGCCTTGTTGGCGGCGTTGGTCTTGGTGATAACGCTACGAATATGGAAGTTCACCGTGCTTTGCGACAGAGAAAGGATGCAGGCAACGTCTGCGGCGGTCTTGCCGGCGGCGGACCATTTCAGCACTTCCAGCTCCCGCTCGCTCATTTTCGGTTGTGGCGGGCACAGTGCTTTGAGGTGATGTTCGCCAAGCACCGCATGCAGCGTATGGCACAGCCACTGCACATTGCCGGCCTTGCTGTAGAGTTCGACCGTATCGATGGCCCCGGCGGGCCTGGCCACACTGATCTGGCTTTCGTTGTGCCGCTGGTCGTGCAATGACTGTGTCCAACCATAGCGCAGACCGCTCCGGCAGGCCGCTTCACGAAACTGCGGAGCCTCGTGATACAGGTCATCAGTCCACAGCACCGGCATGGTCGAGCTGTGGCTCACATTGGCGGCCGCGTCCTGCTTGTAGAACTCATCGCGCTGGTAGCGCTCGATCCATTCGCGGGGGTAGTTGCTGTACAGGAACAGGTGGGGTGTTTGCGTCGCGATCTGGATGCGAATGTTCAGTCCCAGGTACTCCATGTCCAGGTCCTGCGCCAGATGCACGGCGATGTCGAACAATTTCTTTGGACAGCGTTCGTCGATGAACAAATGAAGATGCTCGGGTTTCCAGTTAAGCATCTGAAATACTCCTTGCCTCAGGAACCAGTCCGTTTAGGTACCCGCATGATTGTAGGAAAGGACCTACCGATTCGCTGAGAATTTTTTGTTATAGCAGTCAGGATTTGCTGCGAGTAAGACAGGATCGTCGCAGACGAGGCCCTACAAAGCAGTGGTTTTTATCCGCGTCACTTTGCGCGACACTGTGCGCACGCCAAACCTGGAGCCCGATATGACCGCTAGCGCCGAAAAGTTCACCCGCCAGACCCTGCTCGATGTTCAGCCACTTACGCCGAACCTCTTCAGCCTGCGGGTTACGCGCGATGCGGGGTTCCGCTTCCGTTCCGGCCAGTTTGCCCGCCTGGGTGTGACCAAGGCCGATGGCAGTGTGGTGTGGCGCGCCTATTCCATGGTCAGCGCGCCCCATGACGAGCACCTCGATTTTTTCTCCATCGTGGTGCCAGGCGGGGAGTTCACCAGCGAGCTGAGCCGGCTGGGGGCAGGCGATACCCTGCTGATCGACCGCCAGGCCTTCGGCTTCCTTACCCTCGACCGCTTCGTTGGTGGCCGTGACCTGTGGTTGCTGGCGACCGGTACTGGCATTGCGCCGTTCATGTCGATCCTGCAGGACTTCGAGGCCTGGGAGCGTTTCGACAACATCAAGCTTGTGTACTCGGTGCGCGAAGCGAAAGAGCTGGCCTATGTGGACGAGATTGCCGGGCTGGAGCAGCGCGATTACCTGGCTGAATTCGCCGGCAAGTTGCAGTTCATTCCGGTGGTGACCCGTGAACAGCACCCAGGGGCGTTGAACCAACGGATTACCACGCTGATCGAGAATGGCGAGCTGGAGAAGGCGGCGGGGCTGGAACTGTCGCCGGAACATTCGCGGGTGATGCTGTGTGGCAACCCGGAGATGATTGATGAGACGCGCAAGGTACTGAAGGCGCGCGACCTGCAATTGAGCCTGAGCAAGCGGCCGGGGCAGGTGGCTGTGGAAAACTACTGGTAAGGCCGTTGGGGCCGCTTTGCGGCCCATCGCGACACAAGGCCGCTCCTACAGGAACCGCGATTTCCTGGGAGATGCAAAAACCTTGTAGGAGCGGCCTTGTGTCGCGATAGGGCTGCAAGGCAGCCCCCGGCAATCTCAAGGCAAGCGGTTCTGGTTCTGCGCCTTGAGAAGGTCGCGAATCTCGGTCAGCAAGGTCTCTTCTGCAGTCGGCACAGGCGGTGCAGTCGGCGCCACGGCCTCTTCACGCTTGAGCTGGTTGATCGCCTTCACCCCCATGAAGATGGCAAAGGCCACGATCAGGAAGTCGATCACGGTCTGGATGAACTTGCCATACGCCAACATCACCGCCGGAACGTCACCTTCGGCAGCCTTCAGGGTAATTGCCAGGTCGCTGAAGTCCACGCCACCGATCAACAGGCCCAATGGCGGCATGACCACGTCACCGACGAAAGACGAGACGATCTTGCCGAAGGCCGCGCCGATGATGATACCAACCGCCATGTCGACGACATTGCCTTTGACCGCGAAGGCCTTGAATTCACTGATCATGCCCATGTTTGGTTCCTTGTAACAAAAGGTAAGGTTTACGCAGTGTAAGCCACTCAAACGCTTCATGCGTTGTGCTCAGGGCCACAGACTGCTGTTAGAACGAATAGTTTTGTCGCATCCCGAGGCGTTCGAGGCACGTCCAGCTCGGCTATCATGGCGGTTTTTTTCCAGGAGACCCCAGCCATGGCCAAGGCCAAGCGCTTGTATGGCTGCACCGAGTGCGGTGCGACCTTCCCCAAATGGGCCGGCCAGTGTGGCGAATGCGGGGCCTGGAACACCCTGGTCGAGACCATGATCGAAAGCGGCGGTGCCGCTGCGCCCAGTACCGGCCGTGCCGGCTGGACCGGGCAGCAGGCGCAGATCAAGACCCTGGCCGAAGTCAGCGTCGAGGAGATCCCGCGCTTCACCACCAGCAGCACCGAGCTGGACCGCGTGCTGGGCGGTGGCCTGGTGGATGGCTCGGTGGTGTTGATCGGTGGTGACCCCGGCATCGGCAAATCGACCATCCTGCTGCAGACCTTGTGCAACATTGCCGTGGGCATGCCGGCGCTGTATGTCACCGGCGAGGAGTCGCAGCAGCAGGTGGCCATGCGCTCCCGGCGCCTGGGCCTGCCCCAGGACCAGCTCAAGGTGATGACCGAAACCTGCATCGAGACCATCATCGCCACGGCCCGCGTCGAGAAACCGCGGGTCATGGTGATCGACTCGATCCAGACCATTTTCACCGAGCAGCTGCAATCGGCACCCGGCGGCGTGGCCCAGGTGCGCGAAAGCACGGCGTTGCTGGTGCGCTACGCCAAGCAGAGCGGCACGGCGATCTTCCTGGTCGGCCATGTGACCAAGGAAGGTTCGCTGGCCGGCCCGCGGGTACTCGAGCACATGGTGGACACCGTGCTGTATTTCGAGGGCGAGTCCGATGGCCGCCTGCGCCTGCTGCGGGCAGTCAAGAACCGCTTTGGCGCGGTCAACGAGCTGGGTGTGTTCGGCATGACCGACCGGGGCCTGAAAGAGGTGTCCAACCCCTCGGCGATCTTCCTCAACCGCACCCAGGAGGAAGTACCGGGCAGCGTGGTGATGGCGACCTGGGAGGGCACCCGGCCGATGTTGGTGGAGGTGCAGGCGCTGGTCGACGATAGCCACCTGGCCAACCCGCGCCGGGTGACCCTGGGCCTGGACCAGAATCGCCTGGCCATGTTGCTGGCAGTGCTGCACCGCCACGGCGGTATTCCCACCCATGACCAGGACGTGTTCCTCAACGTGGTGGGCGGGGTGAAGGTGCTGGAAACCGCCTCGGACCTGGCGTTGCTGGCGGCGGTGATGTCCAGCCTGCGCAACCGGCCCCTGGCCCATGGCCTGCTGGTGTTTGGCGAGATCGGCCTGTCTGGTGAGGTACGGCCGGTGCCCAGTGGTCAGGAGCGTTTGAAGGAGGCCGCCAAGCATGGTTTCAAGCGGGCCATCGTGCCCAAGGGCAATGCGCCGAAAGAGGCTCCGGCCGGGTTGCAGGTGATTGCCGTTACCCGGCTGGAGCAGGCTCTGGATGCGTTGTTCGAATAGTTTGTCGCCTGTACCGGCCTCTTCGCGGGCACGCCCGCTCCCACAGGATCACCTCAGTCTCCGAAACTTGTGCAGTCCCTGTGGGAGCGGGCGCGCCCGCGAAGAGGCCGGTACAGGTAAATGAAAAAGGGGCCGACGATGCGCATCGGCCCCCCACCTCACCGCTCAGTCAGCGGTCAATGCTCGGCAACCGCACTGCGCCTGACCGTTTCATTGCCATGCTCGTCCAGTTCCAGCATCGGCACCTCATTACCCTCGGCATCGAACAGCTTGCCATCCTTGAAGTAGTCGCCATCACGCAGCGCTGAAATGTCCGAGTACTGGATGGTGCGCTCGTACGCGGCGGCAAACACCGACTGCTGGTCCGAGTTGCCGGCGGTGAAGTGGTTGAAGATCAGGTTCAGCAGGATGGCCATGATCGCCGCCGAGCTGATGCCCGAGTGGAAGATGGTCTCGAACCAGTTCGGGAAGTGGTGGTAGAAGGTCGGTGCGGCAATCGGGATCATGCCGAAGCCCAGCGAGGCAGCGACGATGATCAGGTTGACGTTGTTCTTGTAGCTGACCTTGGACAAGGTGCGGATACCGCTGGCTGCCACGGTGCCGAACAGCACGATGCCCGCGCCACCCAGTACCGGAGTAGGGACTGCGGCAATCACCCGGCCCATGATCGGCAGCAGGCCGAGCACCACCAGGATCAAGCCACCGGTGGCCACCACGTAGCGGCTCTTGACCCCGGTCACGGCTACCAGGCCGACGTTCTGGGCGAACGCGCTCTGGGTGAACGAGCCGAAGATTGGCGCCAGGATGCTCGATGCCATGTCGGCGCGCAGGCCATTGCCCAGGCGTTTGGAGTCGACCTTGGTGTCGATGATCTCACCCACGGCGAGGATGTCGGCCGAGGTTTCCACCAAGGTCACCATGATCACGATGCACATCGACAGGATCGCGGCGATGTGGAATTCCGGCATGCCGAAATGGAACGGCGTGGGGAAGGCGAACATCGGGCCCTCTGTGACCTTGCTGAAGTCGGCCATGCCCAGCGCCCAGGCGATCAGGGTGCCGACCACCATGGCCAGCAGGATCGACAGGCGTGAAATCGCCGCGCTGCCCAGCTTGCTCAGCAGCAGCACGATGGCGAAGGTCAGGGCCGCCAGGCCGATATTGGCCACGCTGCCGAATTCCGGCGAGGCGCTGTTGCCACCCATCACCCAGCGAGCGGCCACGGGCATCAGGGTCAGGCCGATGGTGGTGATGACGATGCCGGTCACCAGCGGCGGGAAGAACTTGGTGATGCGCGAGAACACCGGGGTGATCAGAAAGCCGATCAGCGATGCTGCCATGACCGCACCGAGCACGCCCGGCAGGCCACCGCCGCCCTCGCTGCTGAGGATTGCACCCATGGTTGCCACACCGGCGAACGAAACGCCCTGCACCAGCGGCAACTGGCAGCCGAAGAACGGCAGACCGAGGGTTTGCAGCAGGGTGGCCAGGCCACCGGCAAACAACGAAGCGGCGATCAGCATGCCGATTTCGGCACCGTTCAGGCCCGCGGCCTGCCCCAGGATCAGGGGTACCGCGACGATCCCCCCGTACATGGTCAGCACATGCTGCAGACCATAGGCCAGGTTGGCACCAAGGCCGAGGTTTTCATCCTCGGGGCGCTTGGCGGGAGACGTGCTAGGGGACGTAGTCATGGAGCAGGCTCTCTGTTTATTGTTGTGGTGCTACTGTAGACACTTCCTACAAATGATTGCCACAAGAATTGTATACAATATTTTGATCGGAGCGCGCACAAGAGCGCCCGCAAGGTGTGCGAGAGCTCAATGCAGAAGGCGTACCAACTTGTCAGAGGCTGTGCTAGAGGGGTGTGTACAAAACGCTGCTACCCAGGCTTAAAGCTGTCTGGGTAGACAGGAAACAAAAGGTGGGGAAGCGATTAGCTAGCTAAGAGATTTCATTATTCGATCAGTTCGCGCAGCTCACGCATCATTTCGGTGCTGTCGGCCACGTTCAATTCCACAAGACGGTGCAGATGGCTCATCGAATCGAGGTCGATGTACAAGCAGATGAAACCCAGGCGGTCTGGTTCCTCATGGCGCAGTTCAACCTGCATTTGCACGTGTGCATCGGGGCCCAGGTGAATGATGGCATCGAAGTCCTGGGTCAGGTCGACATCCCAGTTGGCCGGTCGTTCGATCAGCAAACCCTTGAGTGAAAGGTCCAGCAGCTTCGCAGGCCAGCGTCGCAGGCCCTGGCGCAGCTCGGTGGGGGCGTCGAAATCGATGCGCTGGAAACGGCGGCGTTCGTCGTGGTCGCTCATGGGTTAGATCCTCGCATAGGTCTTCAGGTGACATCCTGACTATAGTTAGAGTGGTATGTACATCAGGTACCGCAATCTGGCCGCAGAGGCTCTAGACCAAAGCAAGTGTGGCAATGCGCGATGACTCGCCCTAGACTCGATGGGCGGTCTTTTCCAATCCACCAGCTGGAAGCAAACCATGAACAACAATAATAGCCTGCTACGCCACATTCCGTGGCTGGCGCTGGCAGTCATAGGAGCCTGTGCGCTGGGCGTGGTTGCCCTGCGTCGCGGCGAGGCGATCAATGCCTTGTGGATCGTGGTCGCGGCAGTGGCCATCTACCTGGTCGCCTATCGTTACTACAGCCTGTTCATCGCCACCAAGGTGATGCAGCTCGACCCTCGCCGTGCCACCCCGGCGGTGCTCAACAACGACGGCCTGGACTACGTCCCGACCAACAAACACATCCTCTTCGGTCACCATTTCGCCGCCATCGCTGGCGCAGGCCCCTTGGTCGGCCCGGTACTCGCCGCGCAGATGGGCTACCTGCCCGGCACGCTGTGGCTGATCGCCGGCGTGGTGCTGGCCGGTGCGGTGCAGGACTTCATGGTCCTGTTCCTGTCCACCCGCCGCAACGGCCGCTCGCTGGGCGACATGGTGCGCGAGGAGATGGGCCGCATTCCAGGCACCATCGCGCTGTTCGGTTGCTTCCTGATCATGATCATCATCCTTGCGGTGCTGGCATTGATCGTGGTCAAGGCCCTGGCCGAAAGCCCTTGGGGCATGTTCACGGTGATGGCGACCATCCCGATCGCGATGTTCATGGGCATCTACATGCGCTACATCCGTCCGGGCCATATCGGTGAGATATCGGTCATCGGCGTGGTGCTGCTGCTGGCTTCGATCTGGCTGGGGGGCCAGATTGCCGCAGACCCGACCTGGGGCCCGGCGTTTACCTTTACCGGTGTGCAGATCACCTGGATGCTGGTGGGCTACGGTTTCGTCGCCGCGGTACTGCCTGTATGGCTGGTACTTGCGCCACGTGACTACCTGTCGACCTTCCTCAAGATCGGCACCATCGTCGGCCTGGCCATCGGTATCCTGATCATCGCGCCCGAGCTGAAGATGCCGGCGCTGACCCAGTTCACCGACGGCACTGGCCCGGTGTGGAAGGGCACCCTGTTCCCGTTCCTGTTCATCACCATCGCCTGTGGTGCGGTGTCCGGCTTCCACGCGCTGATCTCCTCGGGGACCACGCCGAAGCTGCTGGACAACGAAACCAACGCTCGCTACATCGGCTACGGCGGCATGCTGATGGAGTCGTTCGTTGCCATCATGGCCATGGTTGCCGCCTCGGTGATCGAACCAGGCGTGTACTTCGCCATGAACAGCCCGGCCGCGGTGGTCGGTGCCGATGTGGCGTCGGTGGCGCAGACGGTCAGCAGCTGGGGCTTCCTGATCACCCCTGAGCAACTCGAGGCCACTGCCCGCGACATTGGCGAGCACACCGTGCTGGCTCGTGCCGGTGGTGCGCCGACCCTGGCTGTGGGTATCGCGCAGATCCTGCACCAGGTGCTGCCGGGTGAAAACACCATGGCCTTCTGGTACCACTTCGCGATCCTGTTCGAGGCGCTGTTCATCCTCACCGCAGTGGACGCCGGCACCCGTGCCGGGCGCTTCATGCTGCAGGACCTGCTGGGCAGCTTCGTGCCGGCGCTCAAGCGCACCGAATCGTGGACTGCCAACCTGATCGGTACTGCCGGCTGCGTGGCCCTGTGGGGCTACCTGCTGTACCAAGGCGTGATCGACCCGCTGGGTGGCATCAATACCCTGTGGCCGCTGTTCGGCATTTCCAACCAGATGCTGGCGGGTATCGCCCTGATGCTCGGCACCGTGGTGCTGATCAAGATGAAGCGTCAGCGCTACGTCTGGGTCACCCTGCTGCCGGCCGTATGGCTGCTGATCTGCACCACCACCGCCGGCCTGATCAAGCTGTTCGACCCGAACCCGGCAGTGGGCTTCCTGGCCCTGGCCAAGAAGTACAGCACCGCACTGGACGCCGGCCAGGTACTGGCCCCGGCCAAGGACATCGGGCAGATGCAGCACGTGATCTTCAATGCCTACACCAATGCCGGCCTGACCGTGCTGTTCCTGGTGGTGGTGTTCAGCGTGCTGTTCTTCGCTGTCAAGGTCGGCTTCGCCGCCCTCGGCCGCAAAGAGCGCACCGACAAGGAAACCCCGTTCCAGGCCCTGCCTGACGCTTGAGAGGACTGCTGCGATGTTCAACGACCTGGGTCGACTGGGTAAATACCTGGGGCAGGCAGCCCGCCTGATGGTCGGCATGCCCGACTACGACAACTACGTCGAGCACATGCAGACCAAGCACCCGGACAAGCCGGTCATGACGTACGAGGAGTTCTTCCGCGAACGCCAGGAAGCGCGTTACGGCGGCAAGTCCGGGCCCAAGTGCTGTTGAGCCTCAAGCGTTAACCTGTCCCGGCCTCATCGCCGGCAAGCCGGCTCCGCTCCGGCCTCAGCGCAGGCAATCAGCCTCCCACAGGTACTCCGCAGCCCTCAAGGTCTGTGCGGTACCTGTGGGAGCTGGCTTGCCGGCGATGAGGCCAGTGTTTTTTCCGCACAGGAGATGTTCTGCGTGCAGACGCCTATCCCCGTAACCGTACTCACTGGCTTCCTCGGTGCCGGCAAGACCACCTTGCTCAAGCACATGCTCAAGGCCGAGCACGGCCTGAAGATCGCCGTGATCGAAAACGAATTCAGCGAGGCCGGCATCGACAGCCAGCTGCTGGGCGACGAGCCGGTGCAGGTGATGACCCTGGCCAATGGCTGCGTGTGCTGCAGCATCCACGGCGACCTGACCCGCGCCTTGTACCTGCTGCTCGAACGCCTGGATGCCGGCGAGATCGCCTTCGACCGCCTGGTAATCGAATGCACCGGCCTGGCCGACCCGGCGCCGGTGGCCCAAACCTTCTTCATCGACGAGGAACTGCGTGAGCGCTACATCCTCGATGGCATCATCACCCTGGTCGATGCCGCCCACGCCGAGCTGCACCTGACCCAGACCATCGCCCAGGCCCAGGTCGGCTTTGCCGATCGCCTGCTGCTGAGCAAGACCGACCTGGTCGAGCCCGCTGCGGTCGAGGCCCTGCGCGAGCGCCTGGCCCGCATCAATGGCCGGGCGGCGATCCGCGTGGTCGAGCATGGTCGCATCGACCTGGCCGAGCTGCTGGATGTGCGTGGTTTCAACCTCAACCCCGATCTGGGCGCGAACCTGAAGCCAGCGCTACGCCCGCTGCTCAAGCCCGCTACCCCGGACCGGATCTCCACCTTGGTGCTGCGCACGGAAAGCGCGCTGGACATCGACCGCCTCAGCGATTTCATGAACGAACTGCTGGAAACCCACGGCAAGCAGCTGCTGCGCTACAAGGGCGTGCTGAACATCGCCGGTGAAGCGCGCAAGCTGGTGTTCCAGGGTGTGCTCAAGCTCTATGGCTTCGACTGGGACGCCGAGTGGGCCGAGGGTGAAACTCGCGAGAGCGTGATGGTGTTCATCGCTGACGAATTGCCCGAAGCTACGATTCGGGCTGGGTTCGAGGCGCTGGCTGCGGGCTGAGCTGACGCGGCGTCTGGGCCTGGAACCACTGCGGCCATGAGCTGCGGTGGCGTGTCTCGAGCTCGATGCACGGGATCAGGCGCTCGGTCAGCAGCGCCGTCTGCCGCACTGCCTTGGCGGTGCGGTACTTGACGCTGTGGATGCATTCGCGGTCGCCGAACTCGCAGCGGTTCAGCGCGGTGCCGCCGCAGGGGCCGTTGGCCAGGCCCTTGGGGCAGGTTTCCGGGCAGATGTACAGGGTGTCTTCCAGGCGGCAGCGGCCACAGGTGTCGCAGCCTACCAGCGGGTGCTTCACCGCGTGTTCCACCTTGTGCAGAACCTGTGCGCCAAGGCGGGTAGCCCACATCGGTTGGCGCACGGCCCAGCCAAATGCCTTGCTCAGGCTATTGCGGCGGCTGAACAGCAGCGAATGCATGCCGTGCATCAGGTGATAGCGCGCTTTCTCCTTGAACGAGGCATCGACCCGTGACTCGCCCTGGCGCCAGCTTGCCTGCGGCGGATGGAAGCTGACTGCCGGCAGGCCGGGCATCTGCCAGCTGGCCTGCCAGGCCGGCGCCCATTGTTCCAGTGTGTGGATTTGCGCCTTCCAGTGCTCGATGCGTGCCTCCAGGGCCAGCAGTTGCTTGAGTTCGTGAACCCCCGACAGATGCACGCCGGCGTAGCCCATCAGCTTCACGCCGATGATCTGCAAGGCCAGGCGGTCGACGCTGCGCGCCTGGGCAAAGGCCTTGGACTGCGCCGCTTCCGCTTCCAGCATGTCGCGCATGGACGGCGTGACGGTCACGCCAGCCACGTGCTCGAGCATCGTCGCACGCCCGTGGGTGAGGCTCATCAGGCAGGCCAGCATCGGCCTGGGCATGGCCTGGCGGCTCATCCAGTGCATGGCTTCCTGGTGTTTGCCGGCATCGAAGCCCAGTTGCAGGGTGAGGAAGTCGGCGCCCGCCGCCAGTTTTTTCTCGGCCTTGAAGTATTGGGCACCGCCTTCGTCCTCGCAGTACTTGAACGGGTTGAGCGCCGCACCAAGCAGCCAGTGTGGGCAGGCCTGGCGGGCGATCTGCAGGGCTGCGACCGATTCCAGGTAGCGCACCGGGCGTTGGCCAGGCTGGTGGCCGGGCAGGCGGTCGCCGGTAAGCAGCAACAGTTGGTCGAGGCCGGCGGCATCCATGCGTTGCAGTTGGGCGAGCAGGTGGTGGCGTTCGCGGTCCTTGCCGGAGAAGTGCGGCAGGGCGGGTACCGGGTTGCTGAACGAGGCGAGGGCGTCCAGTGGCGACATGTCCAGCGGGCTGCCGACGCGGTCGCCGATTGCCACGGTCATCGGCCAGCCGCACAGGTGCGCACGGGCCAGGATCGCGTCCATGGCGGCAAAGCGTTCTGTGGAGGGCTTGGGGACGAACTCCATGACGCAGACGAAGGTGTTTTCGCGCAGCGCGGTTTTCAGCAGGCTCATGGGGCCGGGTACCTGGTTTGGTCAGGCTGGCATTGTGCGGCAGAAGGCGGGTGCGGTCATGTCCGGATGCGCAGGGTGGTGCTCTGAATGAGACATCCGGGTTTGCCTGTGCCGGCCCTTTTTGGGGGGGAAGGAGGGACCAAAAAAGGGGGGGGGAACGTGGGAAGGGGAGGGGGCATGC
>NZ_JBKGFP010000089.1:0-29194 GCF_046557535.1 Pseudomonas sp. S1(2024) | reverse complement strand
TGTCCGGATGCGCGGGGTGGTGCTTGGAATGAGACATCCGGGTTTGCCTGTGCCGGCCCTTTCGCGGCTAAAGCCGCTCCCACAGGGTGGCGCGGTACCTGTAGGAGCGGCTTTAGCCGCGAAAGAGCCAGTACAGGCAGTACAAATTCACGAACATGAATAAGTCTTGAGTTCATCTCAAATTTAATGAGTTTGTCTCAAGATGAAAGTGCCCGGAAAATCCCCTCATTCATTTATGCATGCTGAGGGACAAGACATGGCACTGGCACACAACCTGGGCTTTCCACGTATCGGCCGCGACCGCGAGCTGAAAAAGGCCCAGGAAGCCTTCTGGAAGGGCGAACTCGACGAAGCCGGCCTGCGCGCCGTCGGCCGCGAGCTGCGTGCCCGCCACTGGCAGGTGCAGAAAGACGCCGGCATCGAACTGCTGCCGGTTGGCGACTTCGCCTGGTACGACCAGGTGCTCACCCACTCGCTGACCTTCGGCGTGATCCCGCAGCGCTTCCGCAGCCACGACGCTGCCAGGCCCACTCTCCAGACCCTGTTCGCCATGGCCCGTGGCGCCGTGGGTGACAATTGCTGCGGCGGCGCGCACGCCCAGGAAATGACCAAGTGGTTCGACACCAACTACCACTACCTGGTCCCCGAATTCACTGCCGACCAACAGTTTGCCCTGAGCTGGGAGCAACTGTTCGAAGAAGTGGCTGAAGCCCAGGCCCTGGGCCATGCGGTCAAACCGGTGGTAATCGGCCCGCTGACCTACCTGTGGCTGGGCAAGGCCAAAGGTGGCAATTTCGACAAGCTGGAGCTGCTCGACCGCCTGCTGCCGCTGTATGACCAGATCCTCAACCGCCTGGCTGCCCAGGGCGTGGAGTGGGTGCAGATCGATGAGCCGATCCTGGCCCTGGACCTGCCTCAGGACTGGAAGAATGCCTACGAGCGCGTCTACAACATCCTTCAGCGGGCGCCACTGAAGAAGCTGATCGCCACCTACTTCGGCGGCCTGGAAGACAACCTGGGCCTGGCCGCCAACCTTCCGGTCGATGGCCTGCACATCGACCTGGTGCGGGCGCCCGAGCAGTACCCGACCATCCTCGACCGCCTGCCGGCCTACAAGGTGCTGTCGCTGGGCCTGGTCAACGGCCGCAACGTCTGGCGCTGCGACCTGGAAAAGGCGCTGGAGGTACTGCGCCATGCCCATGAGCGCCTGGGTGAGCGGCTGTGGGTGGCGCCGTCCTGCTCGCTGCTGCACAGCCCGGTGGACCTGGACCGTGAAGACCAGCTCGATGCCGAACTGCACAGCTGGCTGGCCTTCGCCGTGCAGAAGTGCCAGGAAGTGGCGCTGCTGGCCAAGGCCATCAATGCCCCGCACGCCGCCGACGTGGCCGCCGCATTGGCCCAGAGCCAGGCCGTGCAGGCCAGCCGCGCCGCTTCGCCGCGTATTCACAAGCCTGGCGTGCAGGCCCGGCTGGCAGCCATCAAGCCCGCTGACAGCCAGCGAAAATCAGCCTTTGCCCAACGTATCGTCAAGCAACGTGCGGGGCTCGACCTGCCGGCGTTCCCGACCACCACCATCGGTTCGTTCCCGCAGACCTCGGCGATTCGTCTGGCACGCCAGGCCTACAGGCAGGGCAAGCTGACCGAGGCCGATTACGTCGAGGCCATGCACAGCGAGATTCGCCATGCGGTGAAAATCCAGGAGGACCTGGGCCTGGATGTGCTGGTGCACGGCGAGGCCGAGCGCAACGACATGGTCGAGTACTTCGCCGAGCAGATCGATGGCTATGTATTCACCCGCTTCGGTTGGGTGCAGAGCTATGGTTCGCGATGTGTGAAGCCTGCGGTGATCGTTGGCGACCTGAGCCGGCCGAAGGCCATGACCGTGGAGTGGATCACTTATGCCCAGGGCCTGACCAGCAAGGTGATGAAGGGCATGCTGACCGGCCCGGTGACCATGCTGATGTGGTCGTTCCCGCGTGAGGACGTGAGCCGCGAAGTGCAGGCGCGCCAGCTGGCGCTGGCGATCCGCGACGAAGTGGTCGACCTGGAAGCGGCGGGTATCAGGATCGTGCAGATCGACGAAGCGGCGTTCCGTGAAGGCTTGCCGCTACGCCACGGCGCCTGGGCCCATTATCTGGAGTGGGCCACCGAGGCCTTCCGCCTGTGTGCTTCGGGGGTGCGTGACGAAACCCAGATTCACACCCACATGTGCTACAGCGAGTTCAACGACGTGATTGAGTCGATTGCGGCGATGGATGCCGACGTCATCACCATCGAGACCTCGCGGTCCGACATGGAGCTGCTGGCGGCTTTCGAACGGTTCGCCTACCCCAACGAGATCGGCCCGGGTGTGTATGACATTCACTCGCCACGGGTGCCGACCCGTGAGGAAATGGTCAAGCTGCTGCACAAGGCTGCCCAGCGTATCCCGGCCGAGCGCCTGTGGGTCAACCCGGATTGCGGGCTGAAGACCCGCGGCTGGCCGGAGACCGAGGCAGCGCTGGTGAACATGGTCGCAGCTGCCCGCGAGCTGCGTGCCACTGCCTGATTTTCTTGTTGCCTGTACCGGCCTCTTCGCGGGCTTGCCCGCTCCAACAGGGATATCACTGGATTCAGCTCAGTGGGGTCCCTGTGGGAGCGGGCAAGCCCGCGAAGAGGCCGAGGCTGCTTGAGTCAGTCCGAGATCACCGCTCGATTGCCAGGGCCACGCCTTGCCCGCCACCAATGCACAGGGTTGCCAGGCCTTTCCTGGCGTCCCGCTTGATCATCTCGTGCAGCAGGGTCACCAGCACCCGGCACCCGGACGCACCAATCGGGTGGCCGAGGGCAATCGCCCCGCCATTCACGTTGACCCGCGCGGCATCCCATTCCAGCGCCTTGCCCACGGCCAGCGCCTGCGCGGCAAAGGCTTCGTTGGCTTCGATCAGGTCCAGATCGGCCAGTTGCCAGCCGGCCTTGTCCAGGCAGCGCTGGGTGGCCGACACCGGGCCGATGCCCATGATCGCCGGATCTACACCGGCACTGGCGTAAGCCGCGATCCTGGCCAGCACCGGCAGGCCCAGGGCCTTGGCCTTGGCGGCGCTCATCAGCAGTACGGCGGCGGCACCGTCATTCAGGCTCGAGGCGTTGCCAGCGGTGACGCTGCCGTCCTTCTTGAACGCCGGGCGAAGTTTGCCCAGGGATTCAGCGGTGGTATCCGGGCGTGGCTGTTCGTCCCGCGCGAACACCTTGGGTTCTCCCTTCTTCTGCGGCAGCACGATCGGGGTGATTTCATCATCGAAGCGGCCGGCTTCCATCGCTGCCACCGCCTTGCGCTGCGACTCGGCGGCAAAGGCATCCTGCTGCTCACGGCTGAGGCCGTACTGGTCCACCAGGTTTTCGGCGGTGATACCCATGTGGTAGTCGTTGAAGGCATCCCACAGGCCGTCGCTGATCATGCTGTCGATCAGCTGGCCATGGCCCATGCGCTGGCCGGTGCGGGCCGCCGGCATCACATAAGGGGCAAGGCTCATGTTCTCCTGGCCACCGGCGATGACCACCTCGGCATCACCGCAGCGAATGGCCTGAGCGGCCAGGTGCAGTGCCTTCAGGCCCGAGCCGCAGACCTTGTTCAGGGTCATTGCCGGCACGCTGAAGGGCAGGCCGGCCTTGATCGCGGCCTGGCGTGCCGGGTTCTGCCCGGCGCCGGCGGTAAGCACCTGGCCGAGGATGACTTCATCGACCTGCGCCGGGGCCAACCCGGTCTGTTCCAGCAGGCGCTTGATCACGGCGGCACCGAGGTCTACTGCAGGCACAGTGGCCAAGGCGCCCTGGAAGCTGCCGATGGCGGTACGGGTTGCGGCGACGATGACCACGTCGTTCATGTTGTTGTTCTCCGTGCGATGGGCGTAATGCCTCAAGCATCGGTGGCTTTGGCTCATTTGTTAAGTTTGTTTTTCTTTGCGATTGATGTGTAAAGCAAATGAATGAGCGCGAAGCGACCTGCGGAACTATGCTCAGGGATGCGCTATTACACTCATCTGGATGGGAGCACATGCCCATGCGTACATTGATCGCCATGACCCTCCTGATCGGCAGCAGCGCTGCATTCGCCGCCACCGAATGCACCACCGCTGACAAAAGCACCTGGCAGGATCAGGAAAAATTCCAGGCGCAGCTCAAGGAGCAGGGCTACAAGATCAACAAGTTCAAGGTCACCGAGGGTAACTGCTACGAGATCTACGGTTTCGACAAGGATGGCAAGAAGGTCGAGATCTACCATGACCCAGTGACGGGCAAGGCAGTCAAGACCGAGTACCACGATTGAACAGCGACGGCACGGTACAGCTGTGGGACCCCCTGCTGCGGCTGTGCCACTGGTCGATCGCCGTGGTGTTCTTCGCCAACTACTTCTTCAACGAAGAGGGTGAAGACTGGCACCAGTGGCTGGGCTACTACGCACTAGCCGTTGTGGTGGTGCGTGTGGTCTGGGGCTTTGTCGGGCCACGCAGCGCGCGCTGGGCCGATTTCTGGCCATCCCCGGCAAGCCTGGTCGGACATGCCCGTGCGCTGCTGCATGGGGGGCTTGACCATCATATGGGGCATTCGCCGATTGGCGCCCTGGTGATGGTGTTGATGCTGACTTGCATCGCCGGCCTGGGCCTTACCGGGTGGGCGTCGCAGGAGGTGGACGCGCTGTTTGGTGTCGACTGGCCGATGGACCTGCACAGCTGGCTGGCCAACGCGCTGCTGGTGCTGGTTTGCGTCCATGTGCTGGCGGCCATCTACGAGAGCGTGCGCATGCGGGAAAACCTGCCGTGGTCGATGATCACGGGGCGCCGTCGGCACCGCGATTGACTGTGGCGGCCTCTTCGCGGGCTTGCCCGCTCCCACAGGAACTGCACAAATCTTGAGTCTTGTGGAGTGCCTGTGGGAGCGGGCAAGCCCGCGAAGAAGCCAGCACAGGCAACTCTGCTACACAGCCGGGCACTGATGGGTC
Source organism: Pseudomonas sp. S1(2024) (assembly GCF_046557535.1). Taxonomy (NCBI): domain Bacteria; kingdom Pseudomonadati; phylum Pseudomonadota; class Gammaproteobacteria; order Pseudomonadales; family Pseudomonadaceae; genus Pseudomonas; species Pseudomonas sp. S1(2024). The sequence goes on along the minus strand of NZ_JBKGFP010000089.1, from coordinate 24,216 downwards.
ACACAGTGAATCCCCCCGCCCCCCGCAGCAATGGCATCGATATCCAGCTGCACGATATCCCGCCCCGGATACAACGCCTCCAGCAGCCCCCGCGCTTTCTCGTCCGCCGCCCCATCGCCAAACTGTGGCGCAATGATCGCGTCATTGATCACGAAGTAGTTGATGTACCCAGCGGCAAAGTCATCATTGCCTTTGCTGAACCTGTTGCGCCGCCCGTGCAGCGGCGGCGACACGACGTGCACCTGAAGCCTGCGGCCCTCGGCATCGGTGGCCCGCTTGAGGGTATCAAGGTGCTTGCGCGTCACGGCGTAGTCATACGAGTCCGGATCGTTATCCAGGTTGGCAATCACCACCCCCGGCCTGACGAAGCGGGCATAGAAGTCCACATGCCCGTCGGTGATGTCCTGGCCGGCGATGCCCGGTAGCCAGATGATCTTGCTCAGCCCCAGCCTTTCCTTTAGCTCCGCCTCGATCTCGGCCTTGCTCCAGCCTTTGTTACGGTTGGCGTTGACCCAGCTGCTCTCGGTCATGATACCCGTGCCGTGGCCGTCCACCTCTATGGCGCCGCCTTCACCCACCAGGTCGCTGCGCTGGTAGCGGGCGCCGGCCAGCGTGGTTACGCGCCTGGCCAGTTGGGCATCGTTGCGGTGACGTTGCTTGTTGCCCCAGCCATTGAAGTTGAAGTCCACCGCCGCCAGAGCTCCGTCATCATCGACGACGAAGTTGGCGCCGATGTCGCGCATCCAGATGTCGTCCAGCTCGCACTCGACGAAACTTGTGCGCTGGCTGGCACAGTGCTGCTCGGCCAGCTCGCGCTCGCTGGCCCGGCAGAACACCGTCACTGGCTGATAGCGCGCGATGGCCTGGGCGATGCGACCGAGGGCGGCCTGCACATCGGCGGTGAAGTCCTCCCAGATCGCATCCTGGGCGCCAAAGGCGATGAATGCGCGTTGCTGCGGCTCGCCTTCGTCCGGCATGAACCAGCGCCCCGGTTCCTCGGCGCGGGCCAGGCCCAGCGGCAGGCCGAGGCTGGCACCGAGGCCGGCGGCCAGCGAAAGTTGCAGGAAGGTTCTACGGCTTGGCATGGCTCAGTCCTGTGCAGTCTTGAAGCGGGTCCACACGCGCATGCGTGCACGCATGTCGGCCTGTGGGATATCGCGGCCCGGGATCAGCCGGGCATAGGTGGCTTGGTCGAGGTAGATATCGGGGTTGTCGCGCATGCGCGGATCCACTGCCTGGCGTGCCTTGGCGCTGGCGGTAGGGTAACCGGTGAAATTGCTGATGGCCGCCATGTTCGCCGGGCGCATGACGAAATTGATGAAACGATAGGCGTATTCCGGGTGCTTGGCATCGGCCGGGATGGCCATGGTATCCATCCACACCGTGGTGCCTTGGCGCGGCACGCGGTACTGGAAGTCGAGATGCTTGCCCGCGGCTTCGGCGGTACGCTGCGCCTGGATCACGTCGCCACTGTAGCCCAGTGACAGGCACAGGTTCTCGTTGACCAGTTCGGTCACTGGTTGCGACTGGAACTTGCGCACGTACGGGCGAATCGCCTTGAGCAGTTCGCTGGCTGCGGCCAGGTCCTCGCGCTTGGCACTGCGGGGCTCGCGGCCCAGGTAGTTGAGGACCACTGCCAGCACTTCGTCGGGTGAATCGATGACTGAAATACCGCAGTCGGCGAATTTGGCGGCCAGCTCCGGCTTGAACAGCAGGTCGAGGTTGTCCAGCGGTGCATCTGGCATGCGCTGGCGGACTTTGTCGGCATTCACCGTCAGGCCGATGGTGCCCCAGGTGTAGGGCACGGTCGCCTGGCTGGCCTTGGGGTACCGGGCGTGCAGCTGACGCAGCCCGGGCTCGATGTCGTCCAGGGCCTGCAGGCGGCTGTGGTCCAGTGGCTGTAGGCTGCCGGCGCGCATCAGGCGCTCGGCGACGGTATCACCGGGGAAGACCAGGTCGTAGCCACTGCGCCCGGACATCAGCTTGGCCTCGAGCACTTCGCTGCCATCCATCACGTCGTAGATCACCTGGATGCCGGTTTCGGCCGTGAACTGCTTGAGGGTGTCCTCGGCAAAATAGTCGGCCCAGTTGTACAGGCGCAGCACGGGCTGCTCGGCCTGAGCCTGGCAGGCGCAGACAGCCAGCGCCAAGGCGGCCAGAACGTGGCGTTTCATGCTCATGCCCTCAGGGTGTGTGGGTGGGTGCCGTCCAGGGTCAGCAGCGGTGTGTACATCTCCGGGCGGCGATCGCGGTAGATGCCCCAGCTCAGGCGGTCTTCCCGCATGCCGGCCAGATCCAGGTCGTGCAGCCAGATGCCACTGCTGTCGCGGTCGGCTTCGGTGAGCATGGCGCCCTTGTGGTCGCAGATGAACGACGAGCCATAGAAGCGCATGGCCAACGATGCGTCGCTGGCTGCGACTTCCTCGCCCACCCGATTGGCCGCCACCACCGGCAACAGGTTGGCGGCGGCGTGGCCGCGCATGGCTACCTGCCAGTGGTCGCGCGAGTCCAGTTCGGCACAGCCGGGCTCGGAGCCGATGGCGGTGGGGAACAGCAGCACTTCGGCGCCCATCAGTGCCAGGCAGCGGGCGGTCTCGGGGAACCACTGGTCCCAGCAGATGCCGATGCCCAGGCGGCCGAAGGCGGTGTCCCAAACCTTGAAGCCGGTATCGCCGGGGCTGAAGTATTCCTTCTCCTGGTAGCCGATGGCGTTGGGGATGTGGGTCTTGCGGTAGACGCCAAGCAGGCGGCCATCGGCATCGGCCACGGTTAACGAGTTGAAGAAGGCATTGCCGGCGCGCTCGTACCAGCTCAGCGGCAGCACCACGCCCAGCTCGCCGGCCAGTGCGGCGAAGCGCTGCAGGATCGGGCTGGCAGGGTAGGGCTGGGCGAGTGCCTGATGCTGGTGGTCCTGTTCGATGCAGAAGTACGGGGTGGCGAACAGCTCCTGCAGCAGGATCACCTGGGCTCCCTTGGCGGCAGCCTGGCGAACCAGTTGTTCGGCGCGCTCGAGGTTGCCAGGCAGGTCCCAGCTGCACGGCATCTGGGTGGTGGCGATGCGCAGCAGGCTCATGGCTGCACCTCGGGTTGTTGCTGGGTGATGCAATGGATGCCGCCACCGCCATGGGCGATGTGGTCGATGCGCACCGGTACGATCTCCCGGCCCGGGAAGGCGTGGGCCAGTTGCGAGGCGGCTTCCTGGTCGGCGGCGATGCCATAGGCCGGCATGATGATCGCGCCGTTGGCGATGTAGAAGTTGGTGTACGAGGCGCAGAATACTTCGGCGTCCTGGTCGACTGCGGCGCTGGCTTCGTACAGGTCGAGCAGCTCGAAGTGCCGGCCTTGCGCGTCGGTGGCCAGTTCCAGGGCGCGGCGGTTTTCCCGCACGACTTCGGCGTACACCGAATGCTGGTCATGGGTGGCATCGACCAGCAGCACGCCGGGGCGGGCGAAGGCGCATATACCGTCGACGTGGCCGTCGGTCATGTCGCCGGTGATGTATTGTGGGTCGCCCGGTAGCCAGATGGTCTTGCGGATGCCCAGGCAACGGGCGAAGCAGGCCTCGAACTCAGCCTTGCTCACGCCAGGGTTGCGGTTGGGGTTGAGCAGCACCGACTCGGTGGTGATCAAGGTGCCTTCGCCGTCCACATGAATCGCCCCGCCTTCGTTGCACAGCGCCGTGCTGAAACCGTCCAGCCCCAGGTGGTCGAGGATGCGCCGGCCGAGGCTGCGGTCCTGGCCGTGCTGCGACTTGCCACCCCAGGCGTTGAAGCGCCAGCTCAGGCCGGCCAGGCCATGCTGTGGGTGGCAGACGAAGCTTGGGCCGCTGTCCCGGCACCAGCTGTCGTCCACGGCCATTTCGACCAGTTCGATATTGGCGCCGCAGAGGGCACGTGCGCTTTGCCAGGCCGAAGGGTCGACCACCATCTTCACCGGCTCGAAACGGGCGATGGCTGCCGCGACCCGGGCGTAGTCCTGCTGTACGTCGGCCAGGCGCACGTGCCAGCCGCTTTCCCACAGGGCCTGGTTGTGTGGCCAGACCATCCAGGTGGCAGCGTGGCGGGCCCATTCGGCGGGCATGCGCCAGCCGCTGTCGAGGGACAGGTGCATAGAGAACTCCGATCAATTAAGGATTTTTATCAACGAAGCCCGCCGTCGCGGGTGTTGATGTCCATGCTATGGCTAGGATTGGCCTGCGACAAACGATAGATTTAGCGGACATCTGATCAGCAAGGCTTATCAATCATGCTCAAACACTGGCCACCCCTGAATGCCCTGCGCGGCTTCGAAGCCGCTGCGCGGCTGGGCAGCTTCCACAAGGCCGCTGAAGCGCTGAACCTGACCCAGTCGGCCATCAGCCAGCAGATTCGCAGCCTGGAAACCTACCTGGAGCAGCCGCTGTTCCATCGCAGTGGCCGCAGCGTGAGCCTGACCGACGCCGGGCACGACCTGCTCAGCACCACGCAGTCGCTGCTGCAGCACCTGGCGGTGGGCATTCGCCGGCTCGACCAGTACCGCAAGCCCAATCAACTGGTGGTCAACACCAGCCCGGCCTTTGCCAGGCACTGGCTGCTGCCGCGGCTGGCCGACTTTCACCAGCGCTGCCCGGATGTCGACTTGTGGCTGTTCACCAGTTTCGAAGTGCCGGACATGGCGACCGAGACCATTGACCTGGCCATCCGCGATGACCTCAGTGCCCAGGCCGAGTGCAGCTTCAACGTGCTGCACCAGGACCAGCTGTACCCGGCCTGCCACCCGGCGTTGCTGCAAACGCCGATGTCGCGGCGCACCACCTTGCATGGCGAGCGCGAAATGGACTGGAGCCACTGGCAGCTGGAGGGTGGCGAGGATGTGGGGCAGCAGGGCAAGGGGCTGAACTTTTCCGACCCCGGGCTGCTGCTGGATGCGGCGAGCGAGGGGTTGGGGGTGGCCCTGGTCAGCCAATTGCTGGCGCGGCGGGCGGTGGAGGAGGGGCGTTTGCAGGCTATGTCGGCGCAGCGCGTGCGTGGGCCGGCGTGGGCTTGCCTGGTGCATCGGGACAGCCAGGATGATCTGCTGGCCCGGCAGTTCCTGGAATGGCTGAAAGAGGCTCTCTTGTCAGATTGACGTTGCCTGCACTGGCCCTATCGCCGGCAAGCCAGCTCCCACAGGTCCCTCACAGGGCTCAAGTTTTGCGCCGTCTTTGTGGGAGCTGGCTTGCCGGCGATAGGGCCGGTACAGGTAATCCACCGTTTTGCATCCCCAAGATCACCCCGTAATATGTGTCGGATAACCTGCGGGGGTAGTCTCACCCTCTGATCAACCGGAATCGCCCATGGCGGCGCTTCCCCCGGCATAAACCTGACGAGGTACAGACATTGGCCATCATTCATCCTAAGGTCCGCGGTTTCATCTGCACCACGACTCACCCGAAGGGCTGCGAGCTCAACGTCCGTGACCAGATCGAAGCCACCCGCAAGCTGGGCGTGCGCGAGGATGGCCCGAAGAAGGTTCTGGTCATCGGTGCTTCCAGCGGCTACGGCCTGGCAGCCCGCATCACCGCGGCGTTCGGCTTCAAGGCCGACACCCTGGGCGTGTTCTTCGAAAAGCCAGGCACCGAGACCAAGGCCGGCACCGCTGGCTGGTACAACGCTGCAGCCTTCGACAAGTTCGCCAAGGCCGAGGGCCTGTACAGCAAGTCGATCAATGGTGACGCCTTCTCCGACGAAGCCCGTGCCAAGGTCATCGAGCTGATCAAGAACGAAATGGGCGGCAAGGTCGACCTGGTCATCTACTCGCTGGCCTCGCCAGTGCGCAAGCTGCCGCAGACCGGTGAACTGGTGCGTTCGGCCCTGAAGCCGATCGGCCAGCCGTACAAGTCGACCGCCATCGACACCAACAAGGACACCATCATCGAGGCCAGCATCGAGCCGGCTACCGAGCAGGAAATCGCCGACACCGTCACCGTCATGGGTGGCCAGGACTGGCAGTTGTGGATCGACGCCCTGGCTGGCGCCAACGTGCTGGCCGAAGGCGCCCGCACCGTGGCCTTCAGCTACATCGGCAGCGACATCACCTGGCCGATCTACTGGCACGGTGCGCTGGGCCAGGCCAAGCAGGACCTGGACGAAACCGCCCTGCGCCTGGACAAGAAACTGGCCGGTGAAGTCAAGGGCGGCGCCAACGTGGCGGTGCTGAAGTCGGTGGTTACCCAGGCCAGCTCGGCCATCCCGGTGATGCCGCTGTACCTGTCGATGGTGTTCAAGATCATGCAGGAGAAGGGGGTTCACGAAGGCACCCAGGACCAGCTGGACCGCATGTACCGCGACCGCATGTACCGTGCCGACGGCGCGCCGGCCGAGGTCGACGAGAAGGGCCGCCTGCGCCTGGACGACTGGGAACTGCGTGATGACGTGCAGGACGCTTGCAAGGCGCTGTGGCCACAGGTGACCACCGAGAACCTGTTCGAGCTGACCGACTATGCCGGTTACAAGAAGCAGTTCCTCAACCTGTTCGGTTTCGAGCGCGCTGACGTCAACTACGACGAAGACGTGGCTACCGATGTGAAGTTCGACTGCATCGAGCTGTAATCGCTGCCGGCCTGTACCGGCCCTTTCGCGGGTAAACCCGCTCCCAGAGGGGTCCCTTTTAACTTGAGGGAGATGGAGTACCTGTAGGAGCGGGTTTACCCGCGAAGAGGCCGGTACAGGCTATAAAATCTTTGCTAGCTTTGGCGCACAACAACAGGGAATGTGCCATGAGCAGCCTCACCCAACCCGCCACTGCCTTTCGCCACACCACAGCCGACGGCTACAGCCTCGGCGGTTTCCGCTGGCGCCACGCCCGACCTGACCCCCAGCGCCCGCTGGTGATCATCAACGCTGCCACTTCGGTACGCTGCCACTACTACTCGCGTTTCGCCGACTACCTGTTCGCCCAAGGTTGCGATGTGCTGACATACGACTACCGTGGCATCGGCGAATCCCGCCCGGCATCGCTGCGTTGCTTCCAGGCATCATGGAGCGACTGGGGCCGGCTGGATTTCGAAGCCATGCTGGTGCATGCCGCAGAACATTTCCCCGGTCAGCCGGTGGATGTGGTGGGGCACAGTTTTGGCGGCTGCGCAGTGGGGCTGGCACCGTCGGCGCACAAGGTACGCCGGGTGGTAATGGTTGGCGCGCAATTCGCCTACTGGCGCGATTATGCGGCTGACCAGCGTTGGCAGCTGTTCTGCAAGTGGCATGTGGTAATGCCGCTGCTCACCCGTGTGTTCGGTTATTTTCCCGGCAAGCGTCTGGGTTGGCTGGAGGACACGCCATCCGGCGTGGTGCACGATTGGACCACCCGTACCCCGCGCTATGAGCACCGACCCAGCGGGCGTGCACTGGAGGCACTACCGTTCGCCCAGGTGCGAGCGGCGACGCTGGCCATCAGCCTGACCGATGATCCCTTTGGTACCGTGGCGGCGACCGAGCGTTTGCTGGGTTATCTGCAGGGCGCCGAGCGCCAGCACCTGCGTATTGCGCCTGTGGATATCTCGGTCGATGAAATTGGCCATTTCGCGTTCTTCCATGACCGCTTTCGCGAAAGTTTGTGGCCGGTGGCCTTGCAGTGGTTGCAGCAGGGTGGGTTGGCGGGTGAGGTCCCAGGAAGGATCATGGGTTGATGCTGTCTGCGCCGGCCTCATCGCCGGCAAGCCAGCTCCAACGGGGGATGATCAGTTTGAAGGCAGCGGGGTACCTGTGGGAGCTGGCTTGCCGGCGAAAGGGCCGCGGAGCGGCCCCAAAATCTCAAGCCTTGCGCGCAAGCGGCAGCTCGGCGAACTTGACGCCCGCCAGCCCATGCTTGATCAGCGCCCGGATATTGCCATGGTCGCTGCCCTCGGGCGTGGCCACCACGTCACGGTAGTGCTCGCCAAAGGCCAGCAGCGCTTCCTGGTCGCTCAGCCCTTCCAGCAGCGCCAGGCCCAGGGTCTTGCACGAACCTTCGTTCTGCCCGGCTGCATTCGCCACGCCGCCATTGTCGAAGGCCTGTGGCTGGTAGCTGTAGTTGTCGGCAATGAACGCCAGGGTGTCGGCAAACACGTGTTGGCCGCTGGCCAGGCTGGCGCGCAGTGTGTTCAGGTCAGTCACGAGGTTTTCCTTTTTCGAACGCCGCTTGTTGGTCGGCGCTGGCTTCTTTCTGGTATTGGGCTTTCCACTCGGCGTAAGGCATGCCGTACACCGCTTCGCGGGCGTCATCCAGGCTCAGGTCGAGCTGGCGCTCGTCAGCCGCGGCCTTGTACCACTTGGAGAGGCAGTTGCGGCAGAAACCGGACAGGTTCATCAGGTCGATGTTCTGCACGTCGGTGCGCTTCTGCAGGTGTTCGACCAGGCGCCGGAACGCGGCGGCCTCGAGTTCGAGCTGTTGCTGTGGGGTCATGGGCTTCTCTCAGGTCATGCGGTTCTTCAGGTGGCGGCCACCGTTGATGACCACCTGGCTGCCGGTGCTGTACTGGCTGGCGAGCAGGTACTTGACCGTCTCGATCAGCGGGCCGGCGCCGGGTTCGAACTCCAGCAGGGCCTTTTTCAGGGTCTGCTGGCGGTAGGTTTCGTCACCCCCTTCCTTGAGGATCAGCAGCCCCGGCAGGATACCGTTCACATGCACCTTGGGCGCATATTTTTCGGCGAACGACAGCACCATGTTCTGCAACGCGGCCTTGGTCGCGGCGTAGCCGATATGGCTTTTGCTGCCGCGTGAAGAGGTTTCGTCGCAAATGTGGATGATGTCGGCCTTTTCCACCTTGGCCAGCAGGTCGCCCAGGGCCAGGTTGAGGTGGTAGGGCGCTTCGACGTGCAGGCGGAACATGGTCTCGAGGTTGTCGAGGCCATCGTCGAGCCACAGCGAGGCGTTGTGGATGATCGCGCGCAGGCCGTCGTAATGGTTGTGCAGGTAGTCGATCAGGGCCTGGCGGTCGGCCGCCTGGCACAGGTCTGCCTGGAACTGCACGATGTTCGGGTGGGCCGCCTGTGGCTGGACGCTGCGGCTGGCACTGACCACCGTATGGCCGGCCTGTGCCAGTTCAAGGGCCAGGGCCAGCCCGACGCGCTGGCTGGCTCCGGTAACGAGAATGGGGCTGTTCATGTTCGGGGCGGTCAACTTGTCTGTCCTTTGGTTGCCGCCCAGCATACCCGAACTGTCTACCGCGTGTACGGCCTGGCCTCAGCGGCTGCGCAGGGCGCCAGCGGGGGCCGGGGATGCATGCAGCCAGCCGGCCAGCAGGCGGGTGGAAAGGGGAATGAACAGGTAGACCATCACCGGCGTCAGGCCCAGGGTGCTGAGCAGTACCCGGGGCACCAGGTCCAGTGCTGCCAGCCAGTGGCCGAACACCAGGTTGAACACCAGCGAGACCGGGAAGAAGGCCAGCCAGATGGCCACGGCCTGCTTCCAACGTGGCGGTTTTTGCACCATATTGGTGCTAAACCAGTCGTCAATGCCGCTTACGCGCGCCTCTTTGGGGCGTTCGAACAGGCCGTTGCCGCGCTGCAACCAGGCCCGGCGCGAGGCGGAATGCTCCCAGGCATGCAGGGTCGGCTCGTCGCTGAAACGGAAAATGATCTGGAATTCGTCGCTGTCGCGGGGTGGCGCCAGGATGCCCGAGCCAAGGTAGCCGGGGAAGTCGGTGGCCAGCTGTTCGCCTTCATGCAGCCAGGCCAGCAGGTCCTGGTAGCGGCCATGGGCGGCGCGGCGCGACACCATCAGGGTGACGGGTGGGGTAGACATCGTGTATCTCCTGGCAACGGGGCTGGCGGGTAGCCGGCCCCTTTGGCTGTGTGGCCCGGGGTGGTGGGCGACGCAGGCGTGCATGCAAGAATCGGGCGCGGATTATCGCCCATGTGCGATCTTCGGCAACTGTCAGCCGGCAAACGGTTGCCGTAGTAGACTAGGTGTTCAACTTGGGCACACAGGGTACCCCTTGCAGATGAACGAACAGGGACTGAACCCGGTAATCGATGCGAGCCTCGCGCAGCAGGACCTGTTTCCGATCCGTGAGGTTTCCCGCCTGACCGGCGTCAACGCCGTGACCTTGCGCGCCTGGGAGCGCCGCCATGGCCTGATCCAGCCAACCCGCACCGACAGTGGCCACCGCCTGTATTCCCAGGCCGACATCGATGACATCCGCCGCATCCTTGGCTGGCTGGAGCGTGGCGTTGCGGTAAGCAAGGTTGCCAGCATCCTCGCGCGCGACCATGCCCGTGCCGGGCAGGCAGGTGGCGCGACGGGCGCCTGGGGGCGCTGGCAGCAGCAGATTCGCCAGGCGTTACAACGTTTTGACCTTGTCGGCCTGGACCGCCTGTTCGACGAGGTATTTGCCGCTTGCACCCTGGACCAGGTATTCAGTGAAGTGTTCATGCCGGTGTGGCATGACCTGGCGGCCGGTCAGGGCGGCTACGGGCAGGCCAGCGAGTGGCTGTTCCTCGATCAGTTCCTGCGTGGCCGGGTGTTCGCCCGCTTGCAACTTGCCCGTGTACCGCGCAGCCGCATGGTGCTGCTGGCGCCGTTGCCGGGGCAGTGCCACGAGCTGGAGTTGCTGGTGACCAGCCTGAGCCTGGGCAGTGATGAAGTTGGCGTGACGCCACTGGCGAGCGGGCAGCCGCTGGCAGAACTGGCACTGGTCTGCGAGCGGCTGAAACCGGATGCCCTGGTGCTGTTCTCCCACCAGCCGCCCACGGCGGAACTCACCCGGCGCCTGACGCGCCTGGTGGCAGGGCTGGAATGCCCGCTGTTACTGGCGGGTGAAGCGGCGGAACTGGCACAGGACAGCCTGGCTGGCAGCCCGATCGCTTGCCTGGGTGCGCAGGGTAGCGTGATGCGCCAGCGTTTGCGGCAGTTTCTGGCCGGTCAGTTCGATACCTGAGTGTGTAGCTCGGGGTGGGCCCGGCGATGGGCCTGGAGGATGTAGTCGCGCAGGCGTTCGATCTCTTCGGCCGGGCTTTGGCTGAGGTCGTAGGCTGCCAGGTCCGGGCCGATGCGCCGCCCCAGCACGCCATGCAGTTCGATGGGGGGGATGCCATCAGGGGCGAAGCGCAATTCGAAGTGGGCTGGTGCCGCTGGCAGGCCACGGACTTCCAGCAATGTGCCCTTGAACGAGATCTCGCGAACCCACAGGCCAGTTTCCTGCCCATGGGCATCGAGCAGTGCACTCGGCTTCTCCATCGACAGGCGCCAGGGGCGCAGCATGGGGCCGTCCTCGTAGATTTCCGGTGAGCCCAGTTGCAGGTGCAGGGCGTGGAACTCGTCTTCCACCAGTTGCAGCGGGAAGCTGATTTGCTGGTTGTTGAACTGGGCCTGCAGGGTTACCTGCTCGTTGGCCACCAAGCGGGTGAGCAAGCTCTGGATGCGATGGTCGCCATTGACCAGCAGGCTCGACATAGGGTCGGCCAGGTTCAACTGCGGCGAATGCTGCATGTTCTGTATGAAATCCAGCTCGTCCTGGGTCAGGAGCGCTTCTGCTTGCATGATCGAACTCGATGGCGATTTCTTCAACGGGATTGACCGTGCGTGGCGAACTTGGTTCAGGTGCGTTCGTCGGGTTTCTGACGAACGCGCAGTTGTGCCAGTTCCCGCTCCAGTTCGACCTGGCGAGTGACGTCTTTCTGAATGCCGATGAAGTAAGTGCGCTGTTCGGCATCGTGCCTTACCGGGGTGATCGACAGTTCGTTCCAGAAAGCGCTGCCATCCTTGCGGTAGTTGCGCAGCACTTCGCGGCACGGGCGGCCTTCGGCCAGGGCCTTGCGGATGCGGGCGCGGCCAAGCTGGTCGCGGTCGTCGGCCTGCAGGAAGCGGCAATCCTGATAGAGGATCTCGTCACGGCTGTAGCCGGTCAGGCGTTCGAAGGCCGCGTTCACGTAGATGAGGATGGTGTCGTCGCCTTCCTGTTCGGCGACCACGATGCCGTCGTTGGACGCATCGACCATGGATTGCAGTAGTTGCGCATTGATCATGTTCGGGCCATTGAGTGAACAAAGGTGCGAAGCAGGGCTGAGGATGGTGACTTTGGTAGAGGCGGCCTTTTGCCAGCGCCGGATGCTAGTATCCTACGTTTTCACTCAGTTTCGGAATCCTCTACCCGATGAAAGTCGCCATTATTTCCGGATCGGTCTACGGCACCGCCGAAGAAGTCGCCCGTCACGCTCAATCGCTGCTCAAGGCTGCTGGCCTGGAGGCCTGGCATGCGGCGCGCGCCACCTTGCAGGACCTTGAAGGTTTCGCCCCCGACGCCTTGCTGGCCGTGACCTCGACCACTGGCATGGGCGAACTGCCGGACAACCTCATGCCGTTGTATTGCAGCATTCGCGATACCCTGCCTGCGGCCTGGCGTGGTCTGCCGGGTGCGGTGATTGCCTTGGGCGACAGCAGTTATGGCGATACCTATTGCGGTGGTGGCGAGCAGATGCGCGAGCTGTTTGCCGAACTGGGCGTGCGCGAAGTGCAGCCGATGCTGCGCCTGGATGCCAGCGAGACGGTGACTCCGGAGGCGGATGCAGAGCCTTGGTTGGCTGAGTTGGCAGCAGCATTGAAAGCCTCCTGACCCCAAGCCAGGCCGCTCCCACAAAAAAAGAGTGTGTTAGCCGTGGAGCTCGCGCAACAACGCCAACCACGCCTGCGCCGCCCGTGACAGATACGCCCCGCGCCGCCAGATGAACGCGATATCCCAACGCAAATCCCCCGGCGAGCGCAGCGGCAAGCGCACCACACCGGGGCGCTCGAGCGCTTTCGCCACCACACGGGGCAGCAGCACCACGCCCTGGCCCGCCGCCGCCAGCGCCGCGAGGAAGTCCGCCTGGCCACTGCGCCCGCCTTCCTTGGGGGTAAAACCCTGCTGCTGGCACGCCTTCAGCAAGCGGTCATTGAGCACGAAACTGCGCTGGTAAAGCAGGAACGGGGTATCGGCCAGCTGCTGCAGGTCCACCCCGTCCTGGCCCGCCAGCTTGTGGCCGGCAGGCAACAGGGCATCCAGTGGTTCGTTGCAGAACGGCTGGTAGTCGAACGCCTCGTCACTGGGCGTCAGGCTGCCACCCAGTTCCAGTTCGCCACTCTTGACTGCCTGTTCGATGCTGCGGCTGCCGCCTTCGAGCAACTGGACCGCGATGTTCGGGTGACGCCGCCGATATTCGGCGAACAACCCGGCGAACAGCGCGTCGCTGCCCAGCATCGGCAGGCCCAGCCGCAGTTCGCCGCGGCCCATCTGGCTGAGGTCGTCCAGTTCGCCGAGCAATGCCTGACGCTGGCGCAACAAGGCTTCGCCGCGCTCCAGGACGATGCGCCCGGCAGCGGTCAGGTGCAACTGCGAGGCCTGGCGCTCCAGCAGCGGCTGGCCCACATCTTGCTCCAACTGAGCCACCTGCTTGCTCACCGCCGACTGGCTGATGTGCAGGGTCTGCGCGGCCTGGGTAAAACCGCCGCGGTGGACCACTTCGATAAAGCTGCGCAGCTGTTTGAATTCCATGATCACAATTCCATTCTGGAATGGTGTTCAGTCTAACAATTCGCTTCTGGCCTAGGCAGCCAAAACTTAAAATGAGGGCCTGTAGAGGAACCCCCCATGAAACCCGCGTTGTTAAAAAAAGCCCTGCGCCTGCTCGTCGAGCTGGCGATCCTCTGTGCACTGTTCCTGCTCGGTGGCCAGCTTGCCACTTGGTTGGGCTGGCCGATTCCTGGCGGAGTGATGGGCCTGGCATTGCTGCTGTTGCTGTTTGCCTCAGGTGTGCTCAAGCCAGCCATGTTGCAACTGGGCGCAGGCTGGCTGATGGCTGAGATGCTGCTGTTCTTCATTCCGGCGCTGATGAGCCTGCTCGATTATGGCGCTCTGATCCGTGACGAGGGCTGGCGCATCCTGCTGGTGATTGCCGTGAGCACCCTGACGGTAATGGTGGTGACCGCGTTGACCGTGGAACTGGTGTGCCGCTGGAGGTTGCGCCATGAGCCTTGAACCCATGCCGCTGTTCTGGCTGGCCCTGACCTTGCTGGCGTACCTGGGCAGCCGCTGGCTGTACCGGCGCAGCGGGCGCTACCTGCTGTCGCCGCTGATCCTGGTGCCGGTACTGTTGCTGGCGGTGGCCGTGCCGCTGCACACCGCTTATGCCGAGTACGCCCGCAACACCCACTGGCTGATGAGTGTGCTTGGCCCGGTGACCGTGGCATTTGCGGTGCCGATCTGGCAGCAACGGGCCATGCTGGCGCGCCACTGGCCGGCACTGATGATGGGTATGGTCGCCGGCAGTAGCGCTTCGATCGCCAGTTCCTGGGGGTTGGCTCATATGTTGGCGCTGGACAGCGCGACCAGCCTGTCGCTGGTGCCGCGTTCGATCACCACGCCCTTTGCCATGCCACTGGCCCATGACCTGGGTGGCGTACCGGAGCTCACGGCGGTGTTCGTGATGTTCACCGGCGTACTGGGCGCCATGCTCGGCGGCGTGCTACTGCGCTGGTTGCCGTTGCGCACGCCGCTGGCGCGGGGCGCGCTGTTCGGTGTGGGCGCCCATGGTGCCGGTGTCAGCCGGGCACAGGAGGTAGGCCGCGAGGAGGGTTCGGTGGCCGGCCTGGTCATGGTCCTGACCGGGCTGTTGAACCTGTTCGCGGCACCGCTGCTGGCTGTGCTGCTCTGACCATTCGTGCCACTGACTCGCCAAGTCATCAAGCTGGCTGGCAACGCAAGTTCCAGCCCATGGGCTGCTGGCTAGACTCAGCCTCGACATAGAGAGCACATGTAAGTGCCGAGGTGACATGCAATGACCGCAGCCTTGCTCTATTCCGCCAACACCAATTCACCGGGACCGTTCTGATGCCCATGGCCGAAATTCCATTGTGCGTCTGGCGTACCCGGGGACAGAGTTTCAGCTTCCGGGGCCAGAGCATCCGTTACTGGACCGCAGGGCAAGGAGAGCCCCTGCTTCTGTTGCACGGTTTCCCCACCGCCAGCTGGGATTGGCACTACCTTTGGGGGCCTTTAGCCCAGCGCTTCCGGGTTATCGCCTGTGACATGCTCGGCTTTGGCGATTCGGCCAAACCGGTCGATCACGTGTATAGCCTGATGGAGCAGGCCGACCTGCAGCAGGCTTTGCTCGCCGAGCTGAAGGTCGACCAGCCGGTGCATCTGTTGGCCCATGACTACGGCGGCAGTGTGGCCCAGGAAATGCTGGCGCGGCATCATGAACAGCGCGCCAGCATTGCCAGCTGCGTGTTCCTCAACAGCGGGCTGTTCCCCGAAAGCTGCCGCATGCTGCTGGTACAGAAGCTGTTGCTCAGCCGCCTGGGCTGGCTGGTAGGGCGCTCGTTCGGTCGCGACGACCTGGTGCGCAACGTGACTCAGGTCTACGGCCCTTGCACCCACCCTAGTGAAAGTGCGCTGGATGACTTCTGGAGCCTGATAGCCGCCAACCGTGGCACGCGCATCCTGCACAAGCTGGTGGGTTATATGCCAGAGCGCAGGTTGCACCGGGACCGCTGGGTTGGCGCGATGCAGCACGAAGGCGTGCCGCTGCGCTTCATCAATGGCGTGGACGACCCGCTTTCCGGCGCACACATGGTGGAGCGCTACCGGCAACTGGTGCCGGAGCCGGACACCGTGCAGTTGCAGGGCATCGGCCATTACCCGCATACCGAAGCGCCGGTGCAGGTGCTGCGCCATTACCTGGCCTTTCGTGAACAACCGCTGAGCTGTTTCCAGCAGAAAGTGGCGTGGTCCTGACAGGGCCTCATCGCTGGCAAGGCGGCTCCCACAGGTACAGCGCATGCCTGGAGGCCGGCGCGGTTGGTGTGGGAGCTGGCTTGCCGGCGATGGGCTGCAAAGCGGCCCCATAACCATCGTGCTGCGTTATTGCCAGGCATTCAGCCTGCGTGAGCTTGATTGTCCGCCCGCCGCTGGCGGCGGACACTCGGCCTACCTGAACCTGCCTGGAGCCATGAGCATGAGCGAGCCTGTCTGTCTGCAAGATCGCGTGGTGATAGTCACCGGAGCCGGGGGCGGCCTGGGCCGTGCCCATGCGCTGCTGTTCGCTGCCCGTGGTGCGCGGGTGGTGGTCAACGACCTCGGCGGGTCCACCCACGGTGAAGGTGCCAGCGCCTCCGCCGCCGACCGAGTTGTAGCGGAGATCCGCGCCGCTGGTGGCAGTGCCATTGCCAACCATGATTCGGTCAGCCAAGGCGCGCGTATTGTCGAGCAGGCCCTGGACAGCTTCGGCCGGGTCGATGTGCTGGTGAACAATGCCGGCATCCTGCGTGACAAAACCTTCCACAAGATGGAAGACAGCGACTGGGAGCAGGTGTATCAGGTGCATGTCGAGGGGGCTTACAAGGTCACCCGCGCCGCCTGGCCGCACCTGCGCGAGCAGAACTGGGGGCGGGTGATCTTCACCGCTTCCACGTCCGGCATCTATGGCAACTTCGGCCAGGCCAATTACGGCATGGCCAAGCTGGGCCTGTATGGGCTGACACGTACCCTGGCAATCGAAGGGCGCAAGCACGGCATCCTGGTCAACGCCATCGCCCCCACGGGTGGCACCCGCATGACCGAAGGGTTGATCCCGCCCCAGGTGTTCGAGCGGCTCAAGCCTGAGCTGGTCAGCCCGTTGGTTGTGTACCTGGGCAGCGAGCAGTGCCAGGGCAGTGGTGAGCTGTTCGAAGTGGGTGGCGGTTGGGTGGGCAAGGTGCGTTGGGAGCGCAGCCTGGGGGTAGGCTTCGATCCGCGTGAAGGCTTTACTCCGGAGCAGGTGGCGGAGAACTGGGCACGGATTGGCGACTTCGACGGGGCAGTGCACCCACAGGACAGCTTGCAGGCGTTGCAGCAGATGATGGCGAACTTGCAGAAGTATCCGCTGGGCTGAGCTTTGTACTACCTGTGCTGGCCTCTTCGCGGGCTTGCCCGCTCCCACAGGGATATCACTGCCCTCAGGCTTGGTGATATCCCTGTGGGAGCGGGCAAGCCCGCGAAGAGGCCAGCACAGGCGACGGAAATTTTCAGGGCAAATAAAAAAGGCCGCTGCAAGCCGCAGCGGCCAATCGAGACGTCAGATCAAGGAGCTTCAAAATCTACGTCGGTGAACCTCGCAGGCCTGAAAGGCGGGGGGGAGAGCCCTTCATGCCGGCCAGTGAGGTAAGAATAAGCGCCTGATCCTGCAGGAAAAATAGCCGCTTATGACATTCACCTTTACGTATCGGGCAATAGTGCCGAAGGCGCTCAGTCGGCGGGCGAATAGCCCATGCGCCAGCTGGTTTCCCGTGCTGCTGCCAGCAACCGTTGCGCCGCCGGACCATGCTCGTCGGCATGGAAGATCGAGGTCGGCCCGACCACCGTCATCACCGCGGCGATCTGCCCCATGGCATTGAACACCGGGGCCGACAGCGCATCCACGCCCGGCATCAACAGCCCGTGCACATGGTGCAGGCCACGTTCACGAATGCCCGCCAGTACTGCCTGGTAGTCGGCGGCGCTGTGCTGCAGGGCGGCCAGTTCCCGGTCACGCAACTCCACGGTCTCGCGCTCGGGAAGATAGGCGGCGAACACCAGCCCGGTGGACGAAGTGAGTAGCGGCAGAACCGAGCCGATCTGCGTTACCACCGTGACCGCGCGTACTGCCGGCTCGATGCTGACCACTGTCGCGCCCTGGTTGCCCCATACGGCAACGAAGCAGCTCTCGTTCAGTTCATCGCGCAGCTGTGACAACGGCAGCGCGGCAATCTTCAGCACATCGATACTACCCAGCGCCGCCAGCCCTACCCGCAGAGCCTCGCGCCCAAGGCCGTAATGGTTGGTGGCCGCATCCTGTTCGGCAAAACCGCTGGCGATCAACGCCTGAAGGTAACGGTGCACCTTGCTCGCTGGCATCTGCACATGTTCCGCCAGGCGCGACAGGGAGGTGGACGGGGAGAGCTCGGCAAGAGCCTTCAGGATGTCGGTGCCGACCTCCGCCGAGCGGACTTTCTGCTTGCCGTTGTCGGCGGGGGAGCTGGCTTTTGCCATGGACATCTTCTTCCGGATTCTTCGAGTCGCGCCTTTATAGCTTGACGCATTGCCCGTAGCAAATTACGTTATTCGTAATCTGATTACGATAAAAACAATGCAGACGCGCTGCCAGCCCGCCCGGGCCAGCAGCCAGCTGCCAGCAACGGCTCGGCCAGAGCCCGGAGGCATCGATGAATCGCGATACGTCACCCGACCTTCACTACCTCAGCGGCTTCGGCAACGAGTTTGCCAGCGAAGCGCTGCCAGGGGCCTTGCCGGTCGGGCAGAACTCGCCGCAGAAGGCGCCCTATGGGCTGTACGCCGAGCTGCTCTCGGGGACGGCGTTCACCATGACCCGCAGCGAACTGCGCCGCACCTGGCTGTACCGTATTCGCCCATCTGCCTTGCATCCCCGTTTCGAGCGCCTGGCGCGCCAGCCGCTGACCGGCCCGCTGGGGGCCATCACCCCCAACCGCCTGCGCTGGAACCCCCAGCCGATCCCCGTCGAACCGACCGATTTCATCGAGGGCTGGCTGCCCATGGTGGCCAACGCCGCTGCGGAAAAACCGGCAGGCGTGAGCATCTACATCTACCGCGCCAACCGGTCGATGGAGCGGGTGTTCTTCAACGCCGACGGTGAACTACTGCTGGTGCCGCAACAGGGCCGCCTGCGCATTGCCACCGAACTGGGGGTGATGGAAGTCGAGCCGCTGGAAATCGCGGTCATCCCGCGTGGCATGAAGTTTCGCGTCGAACTGCTCGACGGCGAGGCCCGCGGCTATATCGCCGAAAACCACGGCGCACCGCTGCGCATCCCGGACCTGGGCCCGATAGGCAGCAACGGCCTGGCCAACCCGCGCGACTTCCTCACCCCTGTGGCGCACTACGAAGAGGCCGATGGCCCGGTGCAGCTGGTGCAGAAGTTCCTGGGCGAACATTGGGCCTGCGAACTGCAGCACTCGCCACTGGACGTGGTCGCCTGGCACGGCAGCAACGTGCCGTACAAGTACGACCTGCGTCGCTTCAACACCATCGGCACGGTCAGCTTCGACCACCCGGACCCGTCGATCTTCACTGTGCTGACCTCGCCGACCAGCGTGCATGGCATGGCCAACATGGACTTCGTGATCTTCCCGCCACGCTGGATGGTGGCCGAGAACACCTTCCGTCCACCATGGTTCCACCGCAACCTGATGAACGAGTTCATGGGCCTGATCAATGGTGCCTACGACGCCAAGGCCGAGGGCTTCCTGCCGGGTGGCGCCTCGCTGCACGGGGTTATGAGCGCCCATGGCCCCGACGCCGAAACTTGCGAAAAGGCTATTGCTGCCGACCTGGCACCGCACAAGATCGACAACACCATGGCCTTTATGTTCGAGACCAGCCAGGTGCTGCGCCCGAGCCTGCAAGCCCTTGAATGCCCGCAGTTGCAGGCCGACTACGATAGTTGCTGGGCCACCTTGCCGAGCACCTTCAACCCGAACCGGAGATAACCCATGAATCAGACCGCCATTGCCCGTAGCTGGGTCGAGCACGCCAACGGGCACAGCGACTTCCCGCTGCAGAACCTGCCGTTGGGCATCTTCAGCCGGCCGGGTGAAGCCAAGCGCTGTGGCGTGGCCATCGGCGACGCGATCCTGGACCTGGAGGCGGTGCTGGCCACCGGCCTGTTCGACGGTGCCGCCAAGGCCGCGGTCGAGGCCACCCGTGGTGGGGTCTTGAACGCATTCTTCGCCCTCGGCCGCGGTGCCCGCGTCGCCCTGCGCGAGCGCCTTCTGGTGCTGCTGGGCGAACACAGTGAACATAAGGCGGCACTGCAGGCCGCACTGTACCCGGCAACCGCCTGCCAGCTGCATGTACCGGCGCAGATCGGTGACTACACCGACTTCTACGTGGGCATCGAGCACGCCAAGAACGTGGGCAAGCTGTTCCGCCCCGACAACCCGCTGCTGCCCAACTACAAGTACGTGCCGATCGGTTATCACGGCCGCGCCTCGACCATCCGCCCATCCGGCACCGATGTGCGCCGGCCCAAGGGCCAGACCCTGCCGGCCGGGCACACCGAGCCAAGCTTCGGCCCCTGCGCGCGCCTGGACTACGAGCTGGAGCTGGGTATCTGGATCGGCCAGGGCAACGACATTGGCCAGGCGATCCCGGTAGGCGATGCCGCCGAGCACGTGGCTGGCCTGTGCCTGCTCAATGACTGGTCGGCGCGCGATATCCAGGCCTGGGAATACCAGCCGCTGGGGCCGTTCCTGTCCAAGAGCTTCATCACCACCATCTCGCCTTGGGTAGTTACCGCCGAAGCGCTTGAGCCGTTCCGCTGTGCCCAGCCGTCACGCCCGGAAGGCGACCCGCAGCCACTGTCGTACCTGCTGGACAAGCGCGACCAGGCCGCTGGTGCATTCGATATCGAGCTCGAGGTACTGCTGCTGACCGAGCGCATGCGCGAGCAGGATCTTGCCCCGCACCGCCTGACCCTGAGCAACACCCGCAGCATGTACTGGACCGTGGCGCAGCTGGTCGCGCACCACAGCGTCAACGGCTGCCAGTTGCAACCGGGCGACCTGTTCGGTTCGGGCACGCTGTCGGGCGCCACGCCAGGTTCGTTCGGCAGCCTGCTGGAGATAACCGAAGGTGGCAAGCACCCGGTGGAGCTGGCCAGTGGCGAGGTGCGCAAGTTCCTCGAAGACGGCGACGAGATCATCCTGCGTGCCCGCTGCGTGCGTGATGGCGTGGCCAGCATCGGTTTCGGTGAATGCCGCGGCACGGTCATCGCGGCCAACTGAGGAGGCAAGGGCATGGAGCTGTACACCTATTACCGTTCCACCTCGTCCTACCGGGTGCGCATTGCCCTGGCGCTGAAGGGGCTGGCCTACCAGTCCCTGCCGGTCAACCTGCTGCAGGGCGAGCAGCGCGGGGCCGCCTATATCGCGGTCAACCCGCAGGGCCGCGTGCCGGCCTTGCGCACTGACAGCGGTGAATTGCTGGTGCAGTCGCCGGCGATCATCGAGTACCTGGAGGAGGCTTATCCCAAACCCGCGCTGTTACCGGCCACGGCCGAGGCGCGTGCCAAGGTGCGGGGCGTGGCGGCGATCATCGGCTGCGACATCCACCCGCTGCACAACGTCAGCGTGCTCAACCGACTGCGCCAGGCCGGCCAGGACGAAAGCCAGGTCAACCAGTGGATTGGTCACTGGATCAGCCAAGGGTTGGCGGCAGTTGAGCAACTGATAGGCGATCATGGCTTCTGCTTCGGCGATGAGCCGGGCCTGGCGGATGTCTATCTGATCCCGCAGTTGTACGCGGCCGAACGCTTCAACATCGACCTCGACAGCTTCCCGCGCATCCTTCGGGTTGCCGCCCTTGCGGCCGAACAAGCCGCGTTCGCCCAGGCCCACCCCGCCCGGCAGCCGGACAGCCCGGCTCAGTGAATGGAACGGTTCGCCGCCGGAAGCTTGCCGATACGTTCGGAAAGCTTCAGGCGCTGGACCGGGTCCTCTGTCAGCAATAACGCATGCTCCAGATCAAAGCGCTCGGCCTGCGGGCAATCCAGATGCTGGTATAGCGAAGCGCGAGTCACATAGTCGCTGACCTGCACCGGGCCCAGTTGCATGACCCGCTCGGCATCAATCAGTGCCGCCAGGTGGTTGTCGTTGCTTATATGCAACTGGCGCAGGTTGCGTGACAGGCGTTGCAGCATCTGCAGCGGGCTGGCACTGCGCATGTGCTCGGCAGTCAGCGCTACATGCGGACCGAACTGGCGAGCCAGCAGCTCACGGCAGTCATTGGGGTAGAGACGCCGGCCGCCACAGGGGTCAAGCAGGTGATCGGCACCCGGCACGCGCAGCAGGAAATGGCCAGGGAAGCCTACGCCCTCAAGGGGTATGGACAGACGCCGGGCCAGTTCCAGGGCGAGGATGGCGAGTGTCAGCGGTTGGCCACGGCGGCGTTGTAGCACCTTGTCCATCATCGCGGCATGCGGGCGCAGCGGGTGATATTCATCCTGCTGGAAGCCCAGGGCATTGAGTTGGCGCAGCAGTGGCTGTGCCAGTTCGCACAGCGGCAGCATCGGCAGATTGGTGCTTATTTCACGCTGCAGGTCATGCAGCTTGGCAAGGCTGGCCGCGGGCTCGACGCTTCGGTCGTGCTCGGCGGCAATCCATAATGCGGCTTCCAGCAGGGCGACGGGCTCGCGTTCCAGGCAGGCCAGGCAGGCTTGACGTGGCTTCATGGGGCTTCTCCACACACGCTTGAGTATTAGCCGTGGCGCGCGGTTTCGTCCAGTGGTCCGGCGGCGCTACCAGCCCAAGGGCCGTGCCTATACTGGAAAGAGCACCTCGTAGGGGAGCCTGTCGATGTTCGCGCTGATGCAAAGCACCCGTACCCAGTCGCTGCACTTGTTCACCGATCCGCCTACCGGCCTGAAGGCTGTGGTGGTGATCCACAGCGAGCAGTTGGGCCCCGCCATGGGCGGTTGCCGCTACCTGCCTTATGCCGATGATGAAAGCGCCATGACAGACGCCATTCGCCTTGCCCAGGGTATGAGCTACAAGGCGGCGCTGGCTGGCCTGCCATTGGGGGGCGGCAAGGCGGTGATCATGCGCAACCCGCATGTGGAAAACCGTGCCGCGCTGTTCGAGGCCTTCGGCCGCTTCATCGACACCTTGCAAGGGCGCTTCATCATCGCCGTGGACAGCGGCACCTCGACCCTGGACATGGACTGCATTGCCCAGAGCACACCGCATGTGACCAGCACCACGGCCTCGGGTGACCCCTCCCCGCATGCGGCGATGGGAGTTTTTGCCGGCATTCGTGCCACCACTTCGTTCCGCCTTGGCAGTGATGACCTGCAAGGGCTTCGGGTTGCGGTGCAAGGGCTGGGCAATGTCGGTTATGCGCTGGCGGAGCAGCTGCATGCGGCAGGGGCGGACCTGCTGGTGAGCGATCTGGACCCTGGACGAGTGCGGCTGGCGGTGGAGCAGTTCAATGCCCATCCGGTGACCAACGATGCGTTGATCAGCACCCCTTGCGACATCTTTGCCCCTTGCGGTGTGGGGCCGGTGTTGAACGGGCAGAGCGTGATGCAGTTGCGTTGTGCGGCCGTGGCGGGGGCGGCGAACAACCAGCTGACCACCTTGCAGGTAGCCGACCAGCTGGAGTCGCGCGGGATACTGTATGCGCCCGATTACGTGATCAATGCCGGTGGGTTGATCTACGTGGCACTTACCCATCGTGGCGAAGACCTGGGCACCATCACCGCGCACCTGGCGCGGATACCTTCACGGCTGACCGAAGTGTTTGGCCATGCACAGGCAGAGAAGCGCTCGCCGGCGCGGGTGGCGCAGATGTTGGCAGAGCGGTTGCTCTACGGCTGAGGGGCGATACCGGCTTTGCTGGCCTCTTCGCGGGCATGCCCGCTCCCACAGGGGTAGCGCCCGAGCCCAGCGTTTGTGCCGTACCTGCAGCAACTGTTCTGCCCAAAACCCTGAAAACCTGCGCGGTCCCTGTGGGAGCGGGCGTGCCCGCGAACACGGGCGCAGCCCGTGCCATCCACCTTGACCGCGCTGAACCTCAAGCCATGCGCAATCCTTGCAGAAGCGGCCAGTGCAGGTAATTACTCGGCCGCTGGCGCTTCGAGCAACTCGGCCAGCGCATCCGGCTGGCTCTTGAACGCCCGGGCGAATACATCGCGGTTTTTGGCCATGTAGATACCGGCTTCCTCGACCTGTTTCTCGCTCAGCGAGGGCACTGCCTTGTGCAGTACTTCGGCCAGGCGCTCGGCCAGTTCGAGCATCTTGTCGTGACGGTCTGCTTCGGCCTTATCCATGAACAAGCGCTCCGGGTCGCGGCTGCTGCGGTACACCACTTCGACGGCCATTCATCACCTCTATGCCTTTTGCTGGTTGCGTTTCGATTTACTGTATCTATATACAGTAATGGCAATGTTGATTGCTTCGCAAGCAGAAATTGTAGCGTGGTGCAGAGGGCTTACTGCTTCATGCCCAACTCAGCATCATCCATCAGCGCCTTGGCCATCGCGCTCAGGTAGTGCGCAGCCCAGATCATCATCGGCTTCTCGTCCATCAGGCCGGTGATGGTCAGTTCGCGGACATAGCCCATCAATTCTGAGGACTGCTCGCGGGCATCGCGGCAGGGGATGCCGGGCTCGATGCGGAACAGTGGATGGGTGCCGTGTTCGCCTTGGTAGAAGGTGGTTTTGCCGACGGTGAACTGGGTGTCTTCTGTGGTCA
>NZ_JBKGFP010000088.1:0-88937 GCF_046557535.1 Pseudomonas sp. S1(2024) | reverse complement strand
CAAGCGCCTCCGGGTTGTCCTGATGCGTCTCTTGCAACGCTCGATAGTTCTTGCCCAGGCTGTCCTGATGGAACCACATGCTGCCCAAGGCAAATAGCAGCCCGACGCTTCCGCTACTCGCTGCAGCATCCCGCAGGCTGCGCATGGCATCGCTTGCCACGCTTTGCGCGGCCGTAGAACTGATCTTCAAACCACCCGTAACCTGCGCACGCAGCGTACCCGCACCAATCGCAACATTGCGTACCAGCGCCCCGACGCCGCCGGCTGCACCCTCGCGCAACTGCACCAGCCGCGCCTGCAGGCTCTCGGCGCTTTCGAGCGTCCAGAGCATCACCTCGATCATCTGGCTGCGGTTACCCGCTGCCGCAATATTGATCGCGCCACTCAGCACCATGGCCCGCACCTTGCGGCCCAGTGGGTCACGGAACTGCTTGTCTACCTGCTGCAGAAACGCATCGGTCCGCGCCTCCAGGGCCTCGTTGAGCAGGCTCATGTACTCGCCCACTGTCAGCGACACCCGCAGTGGGGTCACCTGCTGCCCGGCGAAGAGTGCAAACGCCGAGCGATGCACATGACCGATCAGGGTCTTGGTCCGTTCACTCAGGTGCTGGCTGAGCGCATTCCCGGCGCTGTTGGTCGCGGCCAGCAACTGGCCAACGGCATCCTGTATTGGCTTGATCATCAACAGCTGGCCATCGGCGGTACCGGCGATGCCCTTGATGATGTCGTACACCTTGCCGAAGTCGTCCCCGGACAGCGCGCTGGCCACCTGCTGCATCAGCTTCTGATTCTTGGCCAGCAGTGCCTGGTACAACAGGCTGCGGTCGTCTTCCAGCAGCTGCTGCCAGATATGCTGGGTGATCCCGAGCGGCTGGCCCTCCTGCGGCAAGGTTTCAGTGGGCCCGCCGGCCAGGCAGGCGGCCATCATCTGGATGAAGTACTCCACCGAAACGGGGGAGGTCGCGTCATAGTCGTAGTAGCCGATCTGCTGAAAAGCCCGCTTGGCATAGTGCCGCGCATACAGATCGCCAACCTGGTCGATCATCGACTGCCAGTTTTTCAGTTCGCGGTCGTAATCGGCCTGGAACGCGGCGCGGGCGCTTTCGTCGTAACGCTCTTCCAGCCGCTCGCGGGCGTCCTGCTGCTTGCGCGCGGTGTTGCGTTCGGTCTGCGCGTCGATGTCCACCGGCGGCAGATACGCCTTGGCCGCGATCGGGCTGTCGTTCCACTGCTCGACCTGCCGGGCTTCCCGCTGCGCGTCCTCGGCACCTTGCACGGCCGCCATGGCCGCGTGCAATTCGCGGATGCCCAGTAGTGCTTGCGAGGTGAAGTATTCGAAGTGCCGCTGCGGCTGCGCCCGCCATTCCTGCAGGGCCTGCACCCAGCCAGTGCGTTGCGCGTTGAGCTCCATGACCATGCCGACCGGGTCGGGCAGCGTCAGCGCCAGCACGCCATTGGGCAGTTGTTCCTGCTCGATGACATTGCGCACATGCGTGCGGGTTTCATGCCAGCGGCCCAGGCGGCTGTAAAAGCCATGAACGCTGGTAAACCTGGCAGAAGAAAAGGTGGAGAACTCCAGCACCTGTTCCAGGCCGAAGCGGAAGCTGTCGGTCATGGCGATGCCGAGGCTGGCAGGGTCGTTGCGTGCGGTGTTCAGGTCCACCTCGACGAAGCGGGCGAGGGTGCCTGGGTCACTGTCGGCGATGCCTTGCCGATAGCGGTCGAGTACCGCACGGGGCCAGGGGTCGTTGGCGAAGGCGATCCAGGCCTTGCGGTAGAGCAGGGTATCGATGTTGATGAACGAGGCGATCACATCGTGGCCTTCGGTGGCGCATACCTTGGGTAAAGACCTGGGTGGCCCAAAGGGCATCTGCGATACCGGAAAACGCTGCAAGGTACCTTCCGCCGCTACTTCGTAGGCCTGCCAGATTTCCTGGTCGAGCAGTACGTAGACATAACCTTGGCGCAGGAGGCGCAATTGGTCGGTGTGCATCGGGTGGAAGATGATTTCGCTGTCGTCTGCCAGGCGATAGGGGCGCCCTGTGTCCGGGCGTGGGGCGTAGGCCTCGCGCAGCAGTAGAATCGGCAGGCCGGAGCGTTCGCAGGCATTGCAGGTGCCGTAGGTGTTGGGGATCTCTTCCTGCATGGCGATGTGGATGGCTTTGCTGATGCTCATCAGGAGTTCCTTTCCAGTGATTTGACGCAACGGCCAAAACACTAGCGAGGAACGCCTTCGCGGGGGAGCAATGGGCTTCCTAAAACGTTGTAGGATTTTTCGCTTTAGTGCCCCTGTAGGAGCGGCCTTGCGTCGCGACGGGCTGCGCAGCAGCCCCAGGATCTTGCAGGCGATAAAGGCCTATTGCCCCAACATCTGCCGCACCAGCCACTGCCCCGCCGGCCCGAGCGCGCGCCGGCTCGACCAGGCCACGTCCATGTCTACCCGTCGCGGGTACCCGGCCACCTGCAACTCCACCAGCCCACTGCCAAACCGTGCCACCAGTGCCCTGGGCAGTTCGGCCCAGCCGAACCCGCGCACGGCGAACTCCAGCAGGGTGAGGTAGTCCGGTGCCGACCAGGCCTGGCCACGACCGTGGTGCAGGCTGGGAGCATAGGTCTTGATATACAGCTGCCGGACGTTCTCCAGGTGCTGCGTCTGCACCTGGGGCAAAGCCGCCAACGGATGCCCGCTGGCCACGTACACCCCAAACTCTGCCTGCTCGGGCAAGCGTGCCACGGCAACGTCAGCGGGGTAGCTGGGCTGGGTGGCAAGAATGCCGACGTGTGCCAGGCCCTGCTGGATCAGCTCGATCACATCGGCATCTTCCGACGGGCCGCAGCGCAGCTCGGTATGCGGGTAGTGCTGGGCGAAGCGGGCCATCACCGCGCCCTGGAAGGTCACGCTGTAGCTGTCCGACATCACCACCGAGACCAGTGCCTCGATGTTTTCCGCCAGCCGCACCGCCAGGGCATCGAGCTGGGCGCTGGCATCGAGAATCGCCTCCACATGGCTCAGCACCTGCCGCCCAGCCTCGTTCAGTGTAGGGTGGCGACCGCCACGCTCGAACAACGGGCAACCCACATCGGCCTCGAAATTGGCGATGGCGATGCTGATGGTGGACTGGCTTTTGCGCAACTTGCGCGCCGCCGCGGAGAACGAACCCAGCGATGCGGCTTCGACAAACGTTCATTTTCAAGACGGTTTGAACTTTTAATGCTCCTAGGACTGTTTATTTCATGGTTTTTTGTAACGCTATGTCAATAAATATAATACTGATGAAATATTATCGTCGCAGCTTGAACTGTATGACAAGGTAAATTCAGGACGGACTGTTGCATCTCTACGGGCAGGAATAGAGCCAGCGCATAAAAGGGGTACTTCCATTGGTGATTACAGGGTCTAGAAGGGTCAGCCCTTCAGGAGAAGGGTTGGGCTCGACGGGATAGGTGACTTTTGATGGGTGAAGTTTGGGTGCTCACTCATTTTGTTACATAGTTTGTGATCGTCCCTTTCCATGCCGCTTCATGAGATAATTCTTTAAATTGGCTGGAGATCGTGAGTTAAATTCGACACGGTCGTAGATCGCAAGTGTCGGGTTTTTAAAATAAGAATCTGGGGTGAGGCCGAATAAGTTAAGAACTTTGACGAGGCGCGGAGTGTTGGCTGTAGGGAAGCCATGGCTATTTAGTATTTCCGGAGAACAAATGTACTTCTGCTTAAAGTCCTTAAGCTTGCTAGATGTATAATAAGAACCCCGTGCTCCAGCGAGTCGCGAAATGTATCCGTGTTCGGATATTTTGAGTAAGCTATTTCTGCCTAATCCAGTGAGTTTGGCGGCGCTGTGGGTGGCTAAAAAATAGTATTCATTGATGGGTGGGGTGGCCAGTTTTCTCAAGAGTTGATCAATTTGGGTAGAGTTATAAAGTGGAATAATAGTGTCTTTTTTTACTCTAAGGTAATGGCATGGATGAATGTGTAGGCATGAAAGAAGGTCTTGGACGTAACGTTTAGACAAGATACCTTTTTTTTCCAGATCGCTAGCAGTAAGGTATAACTTATGGAAGTGCAAAATCTTTGTCTTACTGATGAGCATTTCTGTTTTTTGAATTTGAGGCACTTCTTGAATTAGACCCTCATGGACGGCCAGTCTTAGATATTTGGCGTCGGTGCCATACTCACAGGATGCGTCTCGTACAGTCATCAGAGAGTTGCGCGCAACAGGGCCGAGATCGGTCTCTACTGTTTTTGGGGTTATTTTTTTTGATTTAGTTATTGGGGGCTGAGGCAAATTCTTACCAGCGTACGTGGCAAGATAATTGAGGATTCGCTCCGAATCTTTCACCTCGAAAATCCAGTTGCTGACTAGTAGTGAGCCATTGTACGCCGGACTTATATGAAGCGCGTCCTGAGCTCGTCGCAATCTTGTGGTGGAACAGCCACCTCTTGACTTTATATGTCGAGCTGTCTCGTATTTAGAGGTAAAATGATTGATGTGCTCTACTTTGAAATATGAGTTTCGCTTGAATCCATAGCTGTGAAGTACTCCATTCTTGATAAGAGCTCTCAAGGCGTCCTTTCCAATTGCAAGTTTGGATTGAACTTGTCGAAAGCTTAAGAGGTTTTTCGGGTTTTCCGGAAGTTCGCCAAGTAAAATGGCTCTGCGCTGATTTAGGTGGTTGGAGATTTTATTGGCCTCATCGGCTGTTAGAAATTTTTCATAGGTGGTCACTCCGGGTGGGAGGCTGAGTTTACGGCATCGCGTCATCAGTGTTGAAGATGTGTTTAAGGTGTGTTGTATTTGCCGTCTGGTTAAGTAAAAGGGAGGCACTTTTAAGTTGTGTGTTGCAGTGGGATCTGGAGTGTTTAACAGGAACTGGTCAATCGCCTGCTGGACTTCCGGTATTGAAATCAGCCCAAGCCGGGCAGCTATCCAGCGGGGTGCTGTGCTTGGGTTGTTTTCCGAAAGCTCATGCAAGAAGTTAGTCATTTTCGTCACATTGCCACTGAGAATCACAGATGCCGCCTTTAAAACATCTTGAGTGCACGAGGCTGGCAATAAAGACAATTCGGGGTGAAATCCTAGATCTTTACATAGCATTCGCAGGCTATCGAAGAGCTTTTGATTGCCGTGGCGTAAGATCGAAACTAAATGCTGCTCCAGTGTGCAGTTCTCGATTGGGCACGATTCGCAAGCAAGCGGCTTTTTGCACTTTATACATGTGCCATCAAGAGGGGATAGCCAACTAATTGGGTGTTTGCAGTGAGGGCAGGATAGCAAATACCTCCTTTGATGATAAGGGCAGCAGAGCGCAAGCTTGAATTCAGCGACCATGTATTCAGTGTCGCCTTCAAAGCATTTATCACAGAAAGCAACCGACGTGCCTCGTAGGTGGTGAGTGGGTATGCTAAGTGCTCCTATTTTTAGAAAGTTTTTTCTGGGCGGTACTGATTCCTCGTAAAAGTTCTCAAGCAGATCTGCTGAGTAAGGGATTGCTTCACGGGCGAGGGCCTGCGCCGTTTTAGAGTTTTTCTTGCATATTTCTGTCTTTCCGAAAGCCTTATCGGAGAAGTAGCGAAAAATAAACGACCGTAAACTTTTGTACCCGTGCTTTCGCGCTGTGCGTCTAATGATGCTGACGGGGCTTTCATCCGGTGAAGGAAATGGTATAAAAATCAACTTATTCATTTCGGAGGCTTGCTGTAATAATTGTCTATTATGGCTAAGCACTGAGGTCTCGTTAGATTAAATGGGTTCTTGGTTTTTCCTGCCAGGTTTCTGGGCAGCCTCAGTGTGTGACAAGCATCAACGAAGTCGCTTACGGTGAGCATAGGATGCGGTCGTGATACTGCAATGCTTAGAGCTTCGTAAATAACTTGGCGAATATATTCAAGAATTCCAGCAGAGGCGATGAAAAGTGGTAGAGCGATAGAAGGGGCCTGCAGGTGAACGGCTCCCTGCAATCCTAAAATTTTGTACATGGCTTTATCGAGTTCCGACAAAGTCATGTAGTATGGTGTCTCTAAGTTGTCTTCAAAGGCAAAATACTCCAAAGTGGCGGTATAACAGTACCGGCGTGCGAAGGGGGAATTTGCTTTGGCCTCGGTGATTAAAAGTTTTTCACAGGTTTCATCCCCGCATAGCGCGATAGGAATTTTTGTGAGGCTCAACAAGGCAACTACCCAGTCTAGGAAGGCTTGGCGAGTTTTCTCTGCGTCTGGCCTTAACAGTCGTTGGATTTCGTCAAAAATTAGCAATTCTACTCCAGCGGTATCCAGCTGACGTACCAACATTTGTGTGAGCTCTTGAAAGCTGGTGCGTGGAGGCATACAGCCTAATTCTTCAAGAATTGCAAGGCAAAAGCCTTTGTTTGTCATGGGGGTGCAAGAGGGGGAAACATAGAGCGCTGGGATTTTTTTGTGAACTCCATCCTTGGTAAGAATCTCCTGAGTAGGACCGAAGGAATCCCGGAACAGCTTACATAAAGTGGTTTTGCCTGCGCCGGTCATGCCCATAATGAACGCACAGCTGGGCGTACCCCGCAGTGCTGTGGCTTCCACTGATTTTTGAAGTTGCGAGTAAGCGATTTGGAAGTCTGGAAAGAAGATGACTTGCTTACTGAACGTTTTTAGCAGTATCTGTTGCTGGGAGTGGCTCATGATTGACCTCTCTCGTTTCATAGCATTCCGGCGTATATCGATGGAAATGATATTGGCCTGTATCAACTGGCGATGGCAGAGCTGGCGGCGCATTTGTTGTTGCTACAAGTGCTGTCGTCGGTATTTTCTTGAAGTCACCTCGTTCCTGGGATATTTCGTACCCCTTTCTCACACTTTTATTGTTTCTCAGTGCTATTTTCCTTAGAAGTTCCACCCGCTCGTCTAAGGCGGCCCTATAGTTATCCTCCTTCATTTTCCTACCGAGAGCCGCTTTGACCAAGTTGTGCATGTGCATGGTGAGGCCATCCTGATATTCCGGCGCGACGCCCATCACTTCATAAATTTCGGACGGGTGCTCTGGATCGCAGACCCAAGCATGGCCTAGCTCACTCTCGTCGTACAAAACCCTAAGTTTTTTCTTAGGTTTTTTTGCGGCAAGGTAGCTCACGGCGGGCCCAGTCCATGCCAGGCCTTTAAAACGCAGTCGCCCGTTGTTAGGTGTGATATAAGCGACGCACAGAAAGTGACGGAGGATCTCAGCTTCGTCATATTTCTTGAGAGCGAAACCCTGCTGCTCTTTGTCGTCTAGTGCCCACGCTTCTACGGGGGACATGCCCAAACCGCTGTGGCATTTTCTGTGGTACGTGCTATCAAGCCATTGGGAGAAGAAATCCTTGACTTCGCTCAGCGTGTAAATAGCATTTCGTTCCGAATCGTAGTGAGTAGGCTTGGAGAATGTAGCCCCACGCAGGCAGTTAAAAAATGATGTGTCCACAGTGTGGAAAAAGCTTTCGATGAACGGCTTTTTATCTGGTTCGCCTGGGCCGCAGAATGTGATATGTGCACCCATGTCGGCCAAGGTGTTTTTTATCCGTGAGGCGATGAATTCACTTCCATTGTCTACGCGGTAATAGGCAGCGAGCCCGCCGTAAGGATTACTGCGAATAAGAGATGTTTTAAGCGCCCGCAAAGTTTTTTCCGCACAGGGTGGATTGTAGGAAATATCCCACCCAACAAGCATGCGCGTTCTGACCTCTATGAGGCCAGTTAATTGAGGTCTGCCAATCAGTTTTCCTTGCTCATCGCAGGTTTGAACGTTCAACACCTTGGTGTCACCTTCAACCAATTCAAAGCGGCGAGATGGGCGTGGGTTTTTTCTGCTCCATCTCTGATTTTTGATTGCGTCGCGTCGCCCAATTTGGTGCAGGTCTGTCTCATAGGTGTCGAGTTCCGTGATTATGCGATAGAGCGTACTGGTGGAGGGAATTGCCAATTGGTGTTCAGCGTTAGATCCTTCGTTATGTGCGCGCAGTGACTGATCAATCGCGTCAATTAACTCTGTTTTAGTGCAGGGAGTTTCGGTGAAATAAAGCAATGAGATGTCATTTTTGATGACCGTCTGGACCTCTGCCGACTGCCGGTAGAAGCGGTGCAGGTCGGCTGATCGGGTTTTGGGTGCCAAAGCAAGGCTGTTTTCTCCGCTGAGCAAGTACGCTTTCGTCCAGTTATATAGCGTAGAGTAGGCCGGAGTTTTTTCATCACCAAGTTCTAGAGCAATTGTACCCGCCAATTCACCCACCCCTAACCGGGGTAAGCGCCCTCCAAATTTCTCCAAAATGGCTTTAACATAGCATAAGCGTTTGTCCAGCTTTATCTTGTGCGCCGGAGTCAACGCAGCGAGAATGCACGTCGCGTTTAAGGAAAATGGCGCTTCTTGGAGCTTTTGAAAATCGTTACGTTGGTGGGCAAGTACCAGTTGCTCGAAGCTGTGATAGATTATGACTCGGTTTGATTCGAGTGAGCGTAGTTGTATCCGATCACCCCGCACGTCAATGATCTGAAACTCTTTGCCGTGGTAACGGTAGCGCTCACCGATTTGAATTGATAGGTGATCGCTCATGGTGCGATCCATATACGACTGTTCCGTTGGATTGGTCGATGCAAATCCACTTGTATACAATCATGAAATAGGGCATGAGCAATCGCCTGCTCGGCGACACCAATCTGAACCAAATACGCGATGGTACTGTGTTGGTCGGGTAGTTGCTGAACCACTTTTCGTACCACCTCATCGCTGTGAGATGTGCCGTCGTAGCCCACATGGTAAAGGTAACGCAGGTTGATAATTACCCCATTGGGGCGGATATCGTCCTCCTCTACAACTCGGAATGTGATTTGATGAGCATCGAAGAAGTTTTCCAAGGTGGCGCGTCGCCGCAACCAAACGGAGTCTGTCGCTCCGGTTCTGCTTTTAACCTCGTAAATCACCACAGTATTATTCGCACCACACAAAGCTAAGAAATCTGGTGTGTAGCAGATGTTCTCGTCAGCCAGCCTGAGGGTGAATGGCTGTGCCTGGTAACTATTTATCTGATGCCAACGCTCAAGGTAAAGGCAGAAGTCCGCCTCTAGCAGTGTTTCGCATGCCATAGGGCCATGGTTTTTTACCGAGGCAAAGAACGTCACTAGTCGTCCATATTTTCCACGCCTAATTGGTGCGCGAGTGTGTAATGAGCATTCGGACTCAGGCAGGTCGATATACTGTCGAGGCTCCAATAAATCCATGCTGAAATCTCCGCCACGATGCACAAGTTTCAAAAAACCTATCATGTACGCTATCAGTAGTGAACGATCCACTATATGGAGCCTACTGGTTCTATCGATAGGCAGAATCTATGTGTTTGATTTATATATAAAAATTTGTACTCTTTAAGTAAGCGGATATCAATTTCGCTTGGAGTTATCGGCCGGCATGAGCGCGAGGGGCTGATTTGGGTTTGGCGTGTGTCGTGTCAATATTGTCTCTGAATGTATGCATTGTGCATACCCTTGCTTTGTGGTCTGTCCGGTTTTTTAATCTGTTGTTTTTATTGTGGTTTTTTAGCATCTTATGCGTCGATGTTAGTAGTTTGATGCTGAGGTTTAGGGCGGCAGGGTGCCATTATAGGCTTCCTTTATATAATTAAAATAACTGCAGGAGGGCGCTTGAATGTGTCGACAATCACCCGTGGCATCTCTCCGAGCGTGCGTCTTAGCACACAGGTTGGCAGACCTTTGGAGATGCCCTCATGCCGGTCAAGGATTGGCCGTCGCCGGGACGGCGCGTTACCTTGCCCGTCATAAGCTGCTTGATCCCAAGGGCTCACCTAACGACAAATGGCGGAAGCTCCTGCAGGGACGCCCTTTGCGAGATTGGGCAATGCTGGAGTTGCAAGCTATAGAACCCGAGTTGTATGGCACCATTCACGATCGCCTATGGCTGGTGCTCCATGATCTCTGGGATCTTCGCCATCCCACAAATGCGCTTGCTCTGGCGATGTACGACGAGTACAGCGGTGGGCAACCAAAGCGATGTGAAACGGTGATGCACCGTATATGCGGCTGCCCCGACTGGCGTAGCCTGGGTGCCGTACTCGCCATCCTGGGAGCGGACGCGAACGTTTTGACGGCCCCTCGGGTTTGGCTGCAGCAGCATTTCTTCACTTACTTCTTATTGATGTGCATGATGGAACCGGCATGTTTTGTACGGAAAGATTTGTACGATCTTCTCGACGGTCTAGTCGGGCGTAGCATGCTAGCCGCAATCGACGGTTGGCCACCGGACTTGTTGGCTTTTGTGAAGGCGTGCCAGGAAATGGAAAATTTTGGTATATGGCTGCAGAGTCGAGGTCACTCTCGTGGTTGGGATCTGTACACGGCTACCCTCATACAAATGCTGTGGCCGCTCAAGGCGCAACGCGACCTCGCATTACATGAACCCGGTAATGACTCCGCGATGATTTTGGTTGATAGCCACAAGCGACGCGTGGCCGAGGCAGTCAAGCAGCACAAGGCTCATGTGCGTTGTTTTCGGTAGCTTGCAACGCGCCGTAATACCTGCAGAAGACCGCTGGAAAAGCCAATTACTTTGGCTGGCCCTCTGTAAAAGGTGGAGTATTTGCAATGACCAACATGTCACGTAGGTGGGCTATCAGCTTCGCTTGGGCTCTGAGTGTACGGCGGTCTTCGCGATGATCCTTCATGTAGCGTCGAGCTTTCTCACGGACAATTGACAGCTCCACGGCCAGTGCTTGGCGATCGGCTTCCAGCGCCTGAGTGTCGTGTTTCTGCTGTCGAAGCAGTAATTCACCTTGCTCGAGCGCGCGGGTTTGTTGACGGGCATCACGTATCCAGGTTTGTTGTGCCTGTGTCAGACGTTCTAGCTCACGGTACAACTGAGCCGATTCTTCCTGCTTTATCCGCAATTGTTCTTGCGTGTGGCGCAGTTCCAGTTGCATTTGTTGCATTTGCTGGTCATGGCGTTGGACTTCCTGTTCACGCTGCGTCAAGTGCTGCTGTCGGTAATGGGCTAAGGCATCACGTGCTTGTTGGTGCTTGTTTTCCAACGACTGCATGAACTGCGCGCGTTCTTCCAAGAGCTGCGCGGCATGCTGTTCCCCCGCAAGCAGGCGCTGCCGCTCACCTTCCAGGTGCTGCACCTTTCGCTGCAACGCGTTTTCCCTTTGTTGCGCTTCCCGGCGCTCTGTCGACAGCGCGTCATGGGCGAGTTGCAACTGTTCAAAGCGCGCCTGATCAACCGCCCGTTGCTGTTCATAGGCGGCCTGCTGCCGCTGCAGGCGGGCGCGGTCTGCTGCTACGGAGTCCTGGGCGTCGGCGGCAAGGCGCTGGGCTAGACTGCTAATAAAGCCCTGTAGCTCGTCATCCAGGCTGACCTGCGGTGGGTGTGGCTCGGCCGCCTGAAGCTCCTGGAGATAGCGGAGGATGGTGCTTTTCGAACCGGTGTTGCCCAGTTCCACCCGCACGGCTTCGATGCTCGGATGCTCGCCGCGGGCGAGTAAGGCATCGCGCGCTCGCTGTACCAGAGCCTTGTTAATGCCTGCGCGAGCCATGGGTTAACTCCGACGATTTCGTACCGTACAAGCAGTATGCCCGTACAGGTACGTTTAACCTATGCGCTGGATGTTTTGGACCGACGGGCTGACGTTCGAGAATGCTGAATTCTCGAACGTGAGAGGAGGTTTGAGCGGATTGTGCGCCTGAGCGCGGTACACGGGAGGTCAGGTGAGCGACGCGGAGCGCTATCAGCAGGCGGCACGCCGGGCCAGCACCGCGCGCCGCTATGCCCAGGCCATCGAACATTACGAAGGGGAGTGGGGCGGGCTGCTGCCAGCGTCAAGTGCCAGCGTGGTGCGCTACCTGGCGGCCTACGGTGCGCGGCTCTCTGCCAGCACGTTGCGCACGCACCTGGCGGCGCTAGCGCAGTGGCACCAGCAACGCGGTTTCGCTGATCCGACCAAGGCGGCCCAGGTGCGCGATACCTTGCGCGGCATTCAGGCGCTGCACCCGCAGCCGGTCAAGCAGGCGCCGGCATTGCAGCTGCAGGTCCTTGAAGCCAGCATTGAGGGGTTGAGCGCCGATTTGCACAGTGCACTACCCGCACTTCGACTGCGTGCCGCCCGTGACCAGGCGCTGATCCTGCTCGGTTTCTGGCGCGCCTTCCGCGGCGACGAGCTGTGCCGGCTGCAGGCGGAGCACGTGCGGATCGAGACGGATGAAGGCATGCAGCTGTTTCTGCCCAGCAGCAAGACCGACCGGGACAACCGCGGGCGCACTCTGACCATGCCGGCGCTGAAGCGCCTGTGTCCGGTCCAGGCCACCGAGCAGTGGCTAACACTCAGTGGCATCGAGCAGGGGCCGCTGTTCCGCGGGATTGATCGTTGGGGACATCTCAGCGCGCAGCCGCTCAACGCCAACAGCGTGTCGCGTCTGTTGCGCCGGGCGCTATTGCGCAGCGGGATCGAGGCCGAGGGCTATTCGGCGCATTCGCTGCGTCGTGGCTTCGCCACCTGGGCCAGCCGCAATCGGTGGAGCAGTGAGGCATTGATGGCCTATGTCGGGTGGCGTGATGTGCAATCGGCCGCCCGTTACATTGAATCCCACGCACCGTTCGGCGATTGGGCGCGTTGAATTTCTTTCAGAATCTTGATCGTGGGTTGTCTCCTGCATCGAGCTCTTACGGACAGCGCATCTGCGACGCTTAGCTTTGACAGCTTTAATAAGCTGTACTAGTTAAATAGCCGTACCTAACAAACCAACGCGATAAAGGAAATTTCGCATGAGCATCAAGCCAGGCCCGAAACGAACCAACGAAGATGGCACACCGGACAAAAGGCAGAGAGTCACGCCGGAAAAGCAAAAGGACCACCCTGACCTGAAGCCCCACAAGCATAAAAAGGGGGAGTAATACCAAAGCAGCTCGCGAGAGCTGCTTTTTATCTGCGGACTATTTGGCCTGCGTATCGAAGCCGCTGTCCTGTAGAACGCCGCTCAGCGCCGATAGCCGTTCGTGGAGCTTGGTATGGAGGCGGTTAATGGGGCGTTCGAGGACGGCTGCACAAGGCCCTGAGTTGATACTCGTTCACAGCCTGAAATTGAGCTTCTGCGATTAGACGCAACCGCTCGATCTCTTCAGCAGGGTGCCCAGACGCCTGCGCCTCGTGGTACTGCTTCATCGCTTCCACGGCGTCCGTATACATGGGGTGGTCAGGATTAAGGGCTGGAATTCTATACGTCATATAGCGACAGCGACCTCATTGAGCCTAGGGTATTAGTTTTTGCCCTCGTCTCGCTAAAACACTGAATAGGGTCGGATAACCTATGCTTCTCAGATCCAATATAGCTGAGCACACCGACCGTTGGTAAGCCTTTCTACACCTGTAAATGGTGGCCCCTTTAGGGGCGAGCGAGCACGCCCCTGTAAGTTTTGTTGTCAGAAGGGTTACTTCATCTAATCGCCTGCTGTGGTGTTATACCGGCCTTTCTTTCAAGCGCCAGGTATGAACCGGTTTGCTGTTCCATGGTACGTTGGATATCGCGTGCCAAACTTTTCACATCATGCCGCTCTATTTCCTTGGGCATTACTGAAAAACCTATCGAGTTATAAAGCCGGCCCCAAGCTGCTTGGGCATCCGAGTAAGCGGCCTCGCGCTGGTAGCGCGACAGTAACAAGCGTCCTTCTGCCCGTATCAGTTCCAGCTCGCTGCCCAAAGCGGCGCTGCGTGATGACTGGGCATAGTCAAGCAGGCTCTGGTCCACCCGCAGGCTTTCATCGGCAAAATCCACTTCCTGGCGGGCCAGCTGATAACGCAGCAGGCCCACGCGCACCTGGGTCAGGATGGCCATTGACAACGCTGTGCGGCGCATGTCGTCGGTCTTGGCCTGGCTCTCTTGAGCGGCTGTAATGTCCGGGTATTGGAGCAGGCGCAGCAGGTTCATCGAAACGTTGATGCCAGTCTGGTTCCAGTCGCTGTTGTATAAGTACTTGTTGGAGTCGTACTCGTAGCCATAATTGAAGCTTACATTTGGCCACAGCTGGGCCTTGGCGATTTTCAGGTCGTTCATGTTCACGCGCTTGCGGTACCACTCTTCCATGATTTCCGGGCGGTGCTCCAGCGATAGGCGCTCGAGTTTTTCAAGATTGCCGTTCACCAGCGGCAAAGGTTGCTCGCTGCTGTCAGCCAGAACCATGCGGGTGTTCGGTGGCAGCGACATCAGCGCGGACAGCTCGGCTCGGGCAAACTCCAAGTCCTGGCGGCGCACGGTGAGCATATACACCGAGTCGAGCAGGGCTCGCTGGTAGGCCAAAATGTCCTGGCGCGGCAGCAGGCCCCGACCTTCTGCCTCCCGGGCAGCGGTCAACGCACGGTGAGTGCGCATCAGCAGCCCGTCCACTTCCGGCAACAGCCGCTGGGCACCTAGGGCGCGCCAGTAGGCGTTGCGCACGTCCTGCAGCACGTTCTGGGCCACCTTCTCGCGACGCTCCTCGGCCATCAACATCTGGTCGTTCTTCTGCTGGGTTCGGAAATAGGCCACACCAAAGTCCAGCAGGCTCCACGATAAGCCCAAGCTGTACAAGGTACGGTAGCGCTCCTCGGAGGTGGACGGGCGCAAGCTTACCTGGCGGTCCTCGATGCCGATGGAGGTGCCGCCCGAATCGTTATTGCGCCCGGCGTAGCCGGCAGAGGCCACCAGCCGTGGCAGCATTTCGTGGCTGGACACATCGCGCAGGTCCGAGGCCAGCGCGCTCTCCAGCAGCTTCAGGCGGTAATCGAGGTTGTACTTGAGCGCCCGTGCCGAAGCTTCGTAGAAAGTGATCGGTCCGTTGACCGGCTCCTGCTCCTTATACATGCGCGCCTGGTCCTCGATCACCCGCTGGCGCATCTGGTCTTCGGTGTAGGGTTTGGGCTGGAAGGCCGAGCAGGCTCCGAGCAGCAGGCCAAGGGTGGTGAGGGTGCTCAGGCTTCT
The DNA here is from genome assembly GCF_046557535.1 of Pseudomonas sp. S1(2024). Lineage (NCBI taxonomy): Bacteria > Pseudomonadati > Pseudomonadota > Gammaproteobacteria > Pseudomonadales > Pseudomonadaceae > Pseudomonas > Pseudomonas sp. S1(2024). The sequence goes on along the minus strand of NZ_JBKGFP010000088.1, from coordinate 73,978 downwards.
CAATGTCGATACCGGCATACGCTGTCCTTATTCAATCCGTGATGAGGCATTGGCATCAGGGCGCATTGCTGCCGCGTCGCTGAGCGGCATCGCGCAGTTGCGCGCGGAAGCCATTGGCAGGTTGTGCACGCTGTTCAGCCACCATGTCTTGGTGGAGCGGCGCCCAAACCGAAGGATCGGGCAACAAGCCGTCGGCAGTCAGGCTGGTGACCCCCTGGCGGCCGTCCACCCAGTTCTTGTCTTCAGCACTGGCCTGGCGGCTGTTGGCCACGGCCTGGGCCACGAACTGGCCGTCGACCAGACCCAGTTGGGCGCCGATTGATTGGCTTTCGATCTCAGGTGTGGCAAACAACTGCACGTTGCTGCCGTCGGCGTCCCAGGCCGACAGGCTCAATGCCTGGTTGACCCGTTCCACCACCGGAGCCACGAAAATAGCCGGCGTCACGCTCGGCAGCGGCAGGCCGCCCTGGCCACTATGACTTTCGCGGTCAACGTACGGGCCCGGTGGAATGTACGGGCTGGAGATGTCCAGGGTGATGGTCAACTGCGCATCGTCGGTCGCGCCGGCCAAGTCACTGAGGGTGTAGGTGAAGTAGTCCCGCAGCACCTGGCCAAGGCCGGCCGCGGCCAGCACCTCAGGGTTGCTCAGGTCGATGGTGTAGGTGTAGCTGCCATCGGTATTGAGCACCAGGGTGCCATAGCGGCCGGCAATCGGCTGGCCGACCACGCCCGCTGTGCCGGTACCGTTTTCCTGCCCGCTACGGATCCCGGTTACGGTCAGGCTGTCACCGCCGTCCACGTCGCTGTCGTTGGGCAGTACGTTACCACTGGTGTGCGGCGCTGGTACCTGGTCGCTGGCGGTGTTGCTGTCGTCGCGTGCCACCGGATAGTCGTTGGCGCCCTGGATGGTCACGGTCAAGCGGGCGTCCGAGGTAATGCCGCCGGTGTCGCGCATGCGGTAGGTGAATACTTCGCGCAGCACTTCGCCAGCCGTGCGCATGGCCTGCACGGTCGGGTTGCTGTTGTCGACCACATACTGGTAACTGCCATCGGCGTTGATCAGCAACGTGCCGTATAGGCCTTGCAATAGTTGACCTGCACTGGCGGTATGGCCATTTTCGCCGGTGTACTGCACAACGGTCTTGGTTTCGCCGTATTGCACGCCGTCCACATCGCTATCGTTGTCCAGCACGTTGCCGCGAGGGTCCACCCCTTCGGTACCGTTGTTGACGCCACCGGCTTCTACCGCAGCAGCGGTGTCGTCGTTGGCGACGGGGAAGTCGTTGCGCCCGTCGATAGTGATGGTCAGCAATCCGTTGGCGGTGCCGCCCCACACGTCGGTCAGCAGGTAGCTGAAGTTGTCGGTCAGGGTCTGGCCGCTGACGCGCAGCGCCTGCACTGCGGCCAGGCTGTTGTCCAGCGTATAGTTCCAGGTGCCGTCGGCGTTCAGCGTCAGGTCGCCATACTGGCCGCGCAGGGTTTGCCCGGTCGGGGCTGGGCTGTTGGGCAGCGGGCCGTGGCCGCTCCAAAAGGCCAGTACTTCCAGTGTTTCCGGCACCAGGATGTTGATGCTGTCCGGGTCGGTGTCGTTGTCCATGACGTTGCCGGCTGGGTTGCTACCAGGGATGTTGTTGCCCTGGCCACCTGCTTCGACGGCCAGGCCCTGGTCCGGGCCAGCAATCGGGGGCTGGTTCTCACCGCGTATCAGCACGAACAGGGTGGCGGTGTCACTCAAGCCGCCGGCATCGGTGACTTGGTAGGTGTAGCGCTGGATGACGAAGCCCAATGGCCCGAGGGCAATGATGTCGGGGTCGTTGGAGTTGACCACAAACTGGTAAGTGCCATTGGCGTTCAGCGTCAGCGTGCCGTAGTTGGTGGTGACCGTGGCGGTGCCGGTCAGCGTGTTCAGCGTGGGGTTGCTGCTCTCGGCCCCCACGCCCACGGCGGTGACGGTCTTGGTGTCGTTGGCATCCACATCGGTGTCGTTGTTCAGCACATTACCAGTGGGGTTGCGGCCCCCATTGCCATCGTCATCCGTGGCAACCGCATACGCCAGGTCGTCGTGCGCAACCGGCGCATCGTAACGGCCTTCGATGGTGATGGTGATCTGCGCCTGCGAACTGGCGCCTGCGGTGTCGTGCATGCGGTAGCTGAAGGTTTCGCTAAGGCTTTCACCGGCCTTGAGTGCCTGGACCGCCGCCAGGCTGTTGTTGATGGTGTACACGTAGTTGCCGGTGGCGTCGATGCTCAAGGTGCCGTAGTTGCCGGTGATGATCGTGGTGCCGGCAGTGACCTGCACGAACGTGCCGCCTGCTGCCAGTGTACCGAGGTAGGCGCCGTCCACGGCTTTGCTGTCGCCTGCATCCACATCCTGGTCGTTAGTCAGGGTATTGCCGCTGCCGGCCTGGCCAGGTGTGCCGTTATTGGTGCCGCCGGCCTCGATGGCGATGGCGCTGTCATTGGCTGCGATAGGTGTATCGTTGCGCCCATGGATGACCACGGTGAAGGTGGCCGTAACAGTCTTGCCGTTGCCATCACTGACGTTGTACTGAAACACCTCGATCAGCCGGTCGGCGTCGGTACGCAGGGCCTGTACGGCAATGTTGCCGTTATCCACCACGTAGCGGTAGTTGCCCTGGGCATCGAGCACCAGACTGCCGTAGTTGCCGGCCAGGCTCTGGCCCACCGTGCCGCTGGTACCGCTGGGGTTGATGACGCCGGTGATCGTCAGGGTATCGCCATCGGGGTCGCTGTAGGCGCTGCGGATGCTTCCGCTGGGGTCCAGGCCTGGCGTGACATTGTTTAAGCCGCCGGCCTCCACGGCATCAACCGTGACCGGGTTGACCACGGGTGGGTCATTGACGCCGGTTACACTGATCACCAGTTGCGCCTGGTCGGTCAGCCCGCCGCTGTCGTGGATCTGGTAGGTGAAGATTACCTCCAGGCTTTGCCCGTCGGCCAAGGCACGAATGGCCGGGTCGGCGCTGTTGACGGTGAAGCTGTAGGTGCCGTCTTCATTAAGCACCAGTTGGCCGAAGTTGCCGCTTATCAGACTGTTGTCGGCCAACCGGGCGACGGTGCCGGCAATCGACGCCGGCGTACCGGCGGCCACCGGGCTGAGTGCACCGCTTGCGCTTTCCAGGCCGCTGCGAACACCGTCCACCTTTAGCTGGGTGGCGGTGGGCTGGTCGCCGCGGTCGACATCGGTGTCGGCGCCCACGGCATTGTTGCCGGTGATCACGTTGCCATTTGCGTTGACCGGCGCCGGGCTGCCGTCACTGGCGCCTGCCGTGGCGGTGCCGCGGTCGTCCACGGCCACGGGCGCGTCGTTGGCCCCTTGGATGGTGATCAGCAGTACGGTCACCGAACTCAAGCCACCGGCATCGACCATCTGGTAGGTGAACTGTTCGACCAGCGTGTCCCCGGGGGAAAGCGCCTGGATTGCCGCGTTACTGTTGTCGATGACGTAGCGATAACTGCCGTCGGCACTGAGCGTGAGCGTACCGAACGATGCCAGTATGTTTGTCGCCCCGCTGTCGATCGGGATGATCCTTCCGCCCCCGGGACCGTCGTAGCGCACCGCGTTGACGTTCTTGGTTTCGCCCAGTGCCACCGAATCCACATCGGTGTCGTTGTCCAGCACATTGCCGATGGCATCTTGCCCGGGCGTAGCGTTGCTGGTGCCGCCGGCCTCGATGGCAATACCCACATCGCCGCTGGCGATGGGGGTATCGTTGGCCCCGTGAATATTGATGAGCAACTGCGCGCTGCTGTCCAGACCACCGCTGTCGACAACGTCATACGCAAACACTTCGCTGAGGAAGTCGCTGGAGGTGCGCAACGCCTGCACGGCAGGGTCGTCGTTGTTGACGACATACTGGAAACCGCCAGTAGCGGTGATGAACAGCGTGCCGTACAGGCCCTGAACTGTGGTGACCCCTGTAGCGCCCACGGCGATCCCGCCAGGGTTGTTGACGTTGGCGATCCGCGTGACGGTAAGGAAATCGTTGTTGGTTTGGATGTCCACGTCGGTGTCATTATCCAGCACATTGCCCGTGGGATTGGTACCGGGATCGGCGTTGTTCCGGCCACCGGCTTCCACGGCATCGTACTGGTCGTTCTGGGCGATGGGCGCATCATTGACAGGGTCGAGCACGATGTTGAGCACATCGGTGTCGCTCAGCGCATCGGCCGGGTTCTGGCCGGGGATGCCGTCGCCGCTTGAGGGGTGGTCACCGAAGTTGCCTCGGTCGTTGGTAACCATGGTCAACGTTTCCCGGTCGCGGAAGGTGTTGAAGTCCTGGTCGCCCTTGTAGTACAGCTGGCTCAACGCCACGTTCAACTCAGCCAGTGTGCCGGTGAGCATCAGGGTGCGCCCTGAGCCGGTCGGCGGGGTGGCGTTTGCTGCGGGTGGCGTGGTGCTTTGCCAGATCACTCCGTGCACCACGGTGAGGGTGATGGTCATCACGCCGTCGGCGTTGCCGGCGTTCACGTCCACGTCGCTGGTGGCCAGCCCTCCGATGTGCAGCACGGTGTCTTCCTGGCCGTGCTGGTCAGCGACCGTATTGATGGGCGCTTCGTTGAGGTGCACGTAACCGGCGTCGGCGATGCCGGTACTGCCTTCGCCCAGGCTCAGGTTGATAGTGCCAAGCCCTGCCGTGGCAGCGGCGGTGTCGGTATCGATGCGCACGCGGAATTCGTTCTCGGTACCGGCTTGATGGGTTTGCGCAACAGCCACCAGGTAGCTGCCGGAGGGCAGCAGGGCAAACTGGTACAGACCGCCATTGGCGGTGATCGTGGTGAACGTACGGTCGTCGGCGTTGCCGAACTGGCCGTCGTCACCGGCCCAGGTCAGGGTCACGGCAATGCCGTCCAGGCCTGTGCCGTCGGGGGTGACGCTATCGGTGGCGCTGCGGGTGTCGTCCCACAGGGTGCCCTGAATCACGCCCATCCCGGCCCCGTCGCTGAGGATGTAGTTGTTCAGGCCGGTTGCGCCGTCCTGACCGGTGCGTTCGCCGTCAGCGCCCCCGGCGGTGGCGGGCAGCGAGCCGCCCCAGCCACTGGTTTCGAAGTCGGTGGGCAGGCTGGTCCAGGTGAGCACGGCGGCACTGGCGGCGTTGTCGGCGATGGTGACATTGGGCAGGACGACGGTGTAGATCACCTGCACGCTGTCATTTGGCGCCAAGCGGCCGAAATCCAGGGTAATGCCGGTGTCATCACTGAAGCTGACCCCGGGCGGCAGGTTGGCCAGGTCCAGGGCCACGCCGTTGAGCAGGATGCTTTGCACCTGATAGTTGCTGCCGTTGGGGAACTGGTCTGTCAGGTGGGTGTTGTAGGCCGGCACTTCGCCGTTCTGAGTGAAACTGACCGACACTGTGGCCGTGGTGGTAGCGCTGCCCGCGGCCACGTCGATCACGGTCTTGTCCATGTTGGTGAAGCTCGGCTCAACTACACGCTCGAACACCGTGTCGCTCACGCCGCGATCCACGCCGCCATTCAAGCCGACGTGCTCGTGGGCCGTTACGCCCAAGTTGGCGCCGGCCTGGTTGCTGGCCACGTTGGTGACGCGCACGTTGAACTCCAGCACCACGCCTTCGACGTCGGGGTCGTTGATTTCGGTGTTGGTCAGGTTGCCGAGGCTGAACGTCACCGTCTGGCTGCCATCGGCGTTGGTCACGATCACCAGGCGGCCATTGTTGATGTCGAACACCCCGGTTGGCACGGCGCCGGACAGGTCGGGCTGGATGCCTTGGGTCACGTCGCTCAACTGATTGCCCTGCATGCTTAGGATGCCGCTGCTGATCAGGTTGGTGGCATCGCTGGTAAGCCCGGCGGGAGTGTTGGACACAAACGCGAGCAGGATATCGTTGAGGCTGGCCGGGATGAACTCAAGTCCGGCTGCCAGTTCGATACGGATCTGATAGTCCGGGTTGTCGCCGGTGGGCACCAGCACCGCGACCCGGTAACGCACGATTTCGCCGACCACTACGTTTTCGCTCAGGCCACTGGTGTCGGTGGCGCCGCTGCCGTTGGTGGCCGGCGCTGTGTCGGCCACGCCGCCCACCCGGCTGATGCGGATGCCGTTGCTGACGGGGAATACCAGCAACGAGGTCACCCGGTAATCGTTCAGCGTGCCGCCATTGAGTATGCCATCTTCGCCGCTGCGCTCGCCGTTGGTGGTGTCGACCGTGTTGTTGGCGCCGTCCAGGCTGGTCCAGCGCACATCCACCGCGTTGGGAAACGCCGCCTCGCCGGCAGCGGTGGCATTCACCGTGCCGGTCAGGCGAAGGGTAATGCTGCCGCCATTGGCGATGTCGATGTTCGCCCCTGTCACGCTGATCAACTGGCCGCCCTGAATGATGAAGTCGGCACCGCCGTTGTTGGTGGCACCGCCACTGTAAACCACGCCGGTCAGGGTGATGCCGCTCAGTTCGGTCGGCAGGCCGTCGAGCAGGCTGATGTCGAATGCATTGACGCCCGAGGTGTTGCTGATGACGATTTCAAAGTCCACCACATCGCCGTCTTCGTAACCACCGAACACCGGCGTGGAGGTGATTTGCTGGGTCACCGTGAGCGTCGGCTCGACGATGGTTACCGCCGGCTGCTGGGCACTGATCACGCTGCGTTCGGCCTGGGCACTGCCATTGGGCGTGTCGCCATCGGGGTCGCTGTACACCAGTTGCGCGCCGTTGTTCAGGGTGGTGCCTTGCTGGTTGCCGGGCACGTTGCTGGCCACCAACACCAGGCGGATGACGAAGCTGTTGTTGCCGGTGATGTTGTCGGCCGATGCGCCTGCGCTGCTGAACACCAGCATCAAGTCGGCGCCGTCGCTGCCATCCAGGTTGACCGGGTTGACGTTCAGGGTGCCGTTGAAGTCGGCGCCAAGCGCGGCGCTGCCGGCCACGGTGGTGATGATCTGGAAGCCCAGGTTGCCGTTGAAGCGTGGGTCCAGGCGCAGACCGGGCGGGATCAGGTCGTTGATGCGCAGGCTGCCGGTGAAGCCTTCGGGCAAGTTGACCACGATGTCGTACGTCATGCTTTCGCCAATCACCAGGTTGCTTCCGGTGGTGTGGGAGGCGCTGGAGTCGTCGTTGCTGAGGCTGCCGTTCTGGTAGGTCTTGGTGATGGTCGGCGCGGCCACTTGCTGGTTGGCGACTTCCACCAGGTCGGTGGGGGTGAAGTCCTGGCCGCCATTGACGCTGGCGTAGTTGGTCAGTGCCGCGCTGCTTTGCAGCGTGCTGGAGGCGAGGATGGCGTCGCTCACTGTGACGTCGTAGGTGATCACCACCACGTTGGCGCCGGACAGGTCGCTGGCCGTGCCGGCGCGGCCGGCCAGCAGGGTGGCCTGGCCGTTGGCGTCGAGGAACGTGATGGTGTTGCCGCTGACGCTGTAGTCGGTACCCAGCACCAGTTGCGTGCCATCACCACGGAAGATCTGCAGGTTGGCGGCACTCAGGCTGCCGCCGACAAACGCCAGGCCGTTGGGCAGGGTGACGCTGGTGCTGACGTCGAAAGCGCCGCCGCCACCTGTGTTCTTGATCGCAGTAGCCAGGCGCAGGGTGTCGGCGCCGTCGATGCCGCTGACGTTGCCATCCACCGCCGCCAGGCTGGTGACGCTGCCACCGAACGGCACGCCGCCGGTGCCTGGCGCGTTCCAACTGCCAGTTGTACCGGTGACCGTGCCGTTGCTGCTGCTGACCACCCCATGCTTGATGTCCAGCACCGGCTCGGCCACCGATTCGATCACTGCCACATCGGACGACACCAGCACGTCTTTATCCACCGTGGTGGTCTGGCTAGATTGTGCCAGCACGTCCAGCTCGCGCTGGTCGGCAAACGGCTGGTCGCCCACCACCATGGTGAATAGCACTTGAACAGTGCCGCCGTTCAGGCCGCCCGAGACGAAGTTGCCGAAGTCGAAGACGATGGAGTTGCCAGGGCCGGTGGTGACGCTGTCCGGCACATCGAGGATGTTGTTGCCGCTGCCGAAGGTCCACTGTCCTGCGCCATTGCCGAAGCTCCAGGTAATGCCGGTGGCATTGAGCAGCGGCAGCGGCAAGTAGGCGGTCAGCTTGAAGTTTTCGTAGTCGGCTACCAGTAGGTCGTAAGTGATGGTGAAGGTCACCACGTCGCCCGGGCGCAGCTCGCCATTCGCGGGCGGGGTGCCGCTGTTCACCTGGGTCAGTTCTATATCTACGCTGGAGGTCTGGATGGTGCTGGTGGTGCTGGAACCGTCGCTCTGCGTGCTGCCAATGTTCAGTGCATCGCGCAACACGGTGGCAGCCACGGTGGCATTGTTGCCCACGCTGTCGCCTTCGTTGAGCTGGTCGTGGGGCGGGTGGTCGCTAGTGTAGGTGGTGTCGACCGTCGCGTCGTAGACGATGCGCAGGCCGGTAGCGCCATCCTGGTTGGTATCGTCGTACAGGTCTCCGAACAGCGCGGCCAGGCCCGGGCCGGCGACCGCTTGGCGGAGGGACTCGGCAATGTCGAAAACCAGCGTGGTACTGCCGTCGGCGTTCACGGTCTGGGTGTAGATGAGGGCAATGCTCTGCGAGGCACCATTGGCCATTATCAGCAACGTTGGCGCAGTGCCTGCGCTGAACGTCTGGCCGTCGCTGAGCAGGTCGGTGACGGTAAACTGGCCTTGTTCGAGGATGTTCTCGCCAAAAGCGAAGAAGTCGGAAATGGCCACGTCCATGGTGTAGCGCAGGGTGTCGCCGGGGGTCAGCCCAGGGGTGCCGACATCGTTCTGCAAGTCCACTTCCTTGAGCAGGGTGATGGACTTGGCCACGAAGGTCACGCCCTGGCCGTTGCCGTCCTCACTGAATGGGTAGCCGTCGGGGTCAGTGGGGCGGTCGCGCGGGTCCAGCGGGTTCCAGTCGCCGGTTACGCTGGCGGTACCGAAATCGATGGTCACCGAGTTGCCGGTGGCCGGGTCAAGCACGGGTTTGCCGTTGGCGTCGATCTCGGGCACGTAGAAGCTCACCTGCGTCTCGCTAGCGGCACTTAGCGTGTCGTAGTGGATGCTGTAGCTCTCTACGAAGACATTCGGGCTGGCCAGCGCAACGGCGATGGCAGCAGGGTCGGTGAGCACCCGGCCATCGTGCAGGGTGACCGACGTGAGCGTGCCGCCGGGGCCTGGTGTGATGGCACTGACATGCACCTGGTCGGGCACGGTCTGGGTCACGGTGACGTTGGTCAGGGTCTGCCCCGATGCCGGGGTGACGGTGACGGTCTGGGTGCGCGTGTAGTTGGGGCCGGTGACGGTTTCGCCTTCGGGCATATTGACCGTCTGCGTGACCTTGAGCAGGGTCGGAGTGATGATGAAACTGTGCAGCGAAGCCTCTACCACGCTCGGGTCCTGCACCGGGTTGTTCAGCGAATCGTTGCCGTACTCGAAGCCGGCACGGGCGTTGATGGTGAGGTTGGGCGCGCCGTCGGAATAGGTGGTGTCGGCCAGGTTGCTGAGCAGGCCGGTGACCTGGATGTCGATGCTGGGCTGGCCGCTGGTAACGCTGGCATAGGGCAGTTGCAGCACCACCATCTGGTCGCCCGGCTTCATGCCGACGCTGGCGGCGTTGATCACCAGGGCATTGCCGCTGGCGTCCTTGGCCAATGGGTGAGTGGCATTGCCGTTGGCGTCAAAGGTGATGACGAAGCTGTTTACCGCTTGGCCCAGGTAGGTGGCGGAAACGAACGTGGCGCCATCATCGCCGTCGCGCCCGGTGGCGGGCATGAACAGGTCGATGTATGGGGCGTAGCCTTCCTGGGTAGAGGGGTTGGTGAAGCTGACGGTGAAGGTGAATTGCTCGCCCAGCTGCACCTCGGTGCCGCCGCTGCTCAGGCTGGCGGTGGGGCTGGCATCGGCCAACAGACCATGGAAACTGGCCAGGGTCGAGGCGGCCAGGGCGATGGACTTGTCCACGTCGCCATTGCTGACTTCCAGTTTCCAGTCACCGCCAGCCAGCTGGCTGCCGGTGGCATTGCTGGACGCGCCAACGTCGGCGCCGGTCCAGCTCGCCAGTTCGTTGATGGCCTGGCCGCTGCTGCCGGCGCCCACGTCGCAGCCGTACAGCTGGATGTCGGCACCGGCGTTGAGTTCGTTGCGCCAGCTGCTGAGGCGGTCGCCCAGTTGCTCGACGGTTTGCTGGGTGAACACCTGGTTGCCCAGGGTGAACTGCCCGGCGGCGCCGTGGGAGAACACCTGGATGGAGTCGACCTTGCCCAGTTGCACCAGGGCATTGCTGATGGCCGCGATGGCATCCTGGCCGGCGTCGACAACCAGCGCGGTTGTGCCTGCGGGCAGGTTGGCGGCCAGTTGCTCGCGGTTTTCCACGCGGGCGTCGATCACCACCAGGTTGCGCGGCTGGGCGGCGGGCGCGGCGGTGGTTTGCGCCTCGCTGGCGGTAGGGGCGGGGTGTGCCGTGTCCTTGGCCTCGGCGTGGCTCGGGTCGCTGTGCTGCTGGTCGACGGCTGTGGCGGCGGCACCGTCGAACAGGATGCGTTGCTCAAGCGCCAGGGTTTGTGAGCGAGGGCGCAATGCAGCGGCGAAGCCGGGTCTGCTGTTCATGTCCATGATGCATACCTGCTCGAAAGTTCAACGCCAGTTTCTGAGTAGATCAAGGGTAGCCCGGAATTTCCGATTTGGTGTACGGGCAACACGGAGCCTGGCACTCAAAACCCACTCTCTCGCAACGCAACCCCTGCCAACCAGCGCCCCATCTCACCCAGCACGCTGCGCCGCTCGCCGTCGATTTTTAATCTGCCGCGTGTCTCGTGCAGGCCAACCAGCGGCGCATCCAGTGCAATCAGTACTTGAAACACCGCATGGGTCGGCACCAACGGTTGGCTACCGGTGGGCACGGGCCCGCCAAAGTGGGACGACAGCATGCGGTGGGCCAGTTGATTTGCACGGGTGCTGCCAATGGCCAGTACTCTGCCGGACAATGCTATCGCCTGGCCTTCTGGGTAAAAGCGTACGGTATTGTCCACGGCCAGGTGGTGTACCTGGTCTTGCGCCACATAGGCATCCACCTGCCAACGGCGGGGATCGATGAGGATGCCCAGCGGCTCCTGGCGATTGACCCACTGCCCAGCGCGCCAATCCGGATCGCGGTCCAGCCAGGTACCGGCGAAGGGGGCCTGCAAATTCAGGCGGGCGATCTCTACGCGGGCCGAGCGGGCCTCCTCGTTCTGCACGTTCAGGCGTTGCTGGGTGGCGGCATCGACACTCAGCCCCGCCGGGTCGGCCAGCAGGCCCGACAGCCGTGCCTGGTAGCTGCGCGCAGTGGCCTCGCTACTGCGCAGGCGTGAGTCCAAGTCCGGCTCGTCCAGCGTCGCCAGCACTTCGCCAGCCTTGACCTGGCCCTGCTCGCGCAGGCTTTGCAAGCGTGCCGGGTAGGGCGTGTAAACCCGCAGTTGCTGCTCGGCCCGGGCTACTCCCACCGCATCCACCTGGCTGTGCCACGGCATCGCCAAGGCCAGTACAGCCAGCCCCATGCACAGGTAGAACAGCTGCTTGCGCCCCCCTGGGATGCGCGCCCGTTGTTGCCACCAGTGGCTCAGTTCGCGTTTGACCGGCAGGGCGATGAACCAGGCGATTTCAACCATGAACAGTACGATTCCTAACAGCTTGAAGAAGAACAGGTACACCGCCACGGCGATGCCCAGAAACAGCACTAAACGGTATACCCAGGTGGCGAAGGCGAAGGCCACCAGCAGGCGCCGCTGGTGGCTGGGGAACGGCTCCGGCCACGGCTCGTGCAGCCCCAGCAAATTGCGCCGCAGGGCCACCCGGGCCAGCGCCGAGGCCCGTTCGTGCAGGTTGGGGAAGTCCAGCAGGTCGCTGAGGATGAAATAGCCATCAAAGCGCATGAACGGGCTGGCGTTAAGCGCCAGCGACAACACCCAGCTGGTGGTGGCCAGGTACAACAGGGCATTGCGCAGCGCGCCGTCGTCGCATAACGCCCAGCCCAGCGTCGCCAGGCCCGCCAGTGACAGCTCGGTAGCGATGCCCGCCGATGCGATTGCCAGGCGCTGGCGCGAATGCTTCAGCTTCCAGCTTTCACCGGTGTCGGTGTACAGCATTGGCCACAGCACCAGAAAGGCCACCCCCATGTGTCCCACCCGCAGGCCCAGGCGGGTGGCGACCAGCGCATGGCCCAGCTCGTGCAATGTTTTGGCGACGATCAGGGCCAGCGCAAAGCTCAACAACCCTTCGGTGGAGAACGATTCCACCACCGCATGGGTGAAGCTGTCCCACTGCTGAATCACCAGCAGGATACCCAGCAGGCTCAGGCCGATCACCAACAAGCCGGTCAGTGGATGGAACAGCCAGCCGAGCGCCCCGGCCAGGCGCCGCAGGCCTACTTGAGGACGCAGTAAAGGAACGCGGAAGAACAGATAATGGTGCAACCACCAGCGCCAACTCGACCAGGTACGCGCTTCGCTACGCGCCTGCAGTTTGCCCAACTGCTCGGGCCCGGCGCGCAGTAGCTGGTGGTGTTCGAGGAAGGTGCGCAGTCCCAGTACTTGCTCCACATCCGGCTTCAGGGCGCTGTCACGCGCTACCTGTTCGCTGATCTGCCGGGGTGACTGGCCCCAGCGCAGCAGGCACTCGAACTCCAGCCAGCCAATGCGGTAGAAGCGGTTGACCACAGTGTCGTGGATCATCCACGCCGGCTCCCCGTCGCGGTTATCCGCGGCATCGCACAGGCGCAGGTCTTCGCGCAGAGGCGGCAGGGGCAGGTCGGCCGGGTCGAGCATCACCAGCCACTCCAGGCACGCATCGTAGCCAGTGGCCGCCGCAGCAGGTAATAGCCGAGCATCACCCGGTCGCCATAAAGCTTGGCGGTGCCATGCAGGCCCAGGCGGGCATGCGCCGGCTGTTCTTCGATGCTCGCCAGCAGGCGGTAGGCGACCACACCGTCGTCGCTGGGCCTGGCCTGATAGCTGGTTTCAAGAATTTTGCCCTTAAGCGGGCTGAGCGGGTAGGCCGTCAGGAACAGCGTTACCTCGGCACCCGGCTCCAGGGCAATGGCATCGGCCACCGCCAACTGGATCTGCATGGCCGGCTGCGCCGGGTCGGCAACGTGCATGATGCGCTCGCCGGTGGACACCGGTTTGCCCAGCCAGTCGTTGGGGTCGCTGAACACTGCCACCCCGCCGCGCGGTGCCAGCACTTGGGTGCGCTTGAGTTGCGCCTGCACGGCGGCCAGTTCGGCGCGGCGCTGCTGCACGCGGCTTTGCAGCAGCGTCAGTTCGCCCTTGCTCTGTGGGTTGTCAAAGGCCCGCTGGCTGGCCGCAAGCAGTTCTGCATCGGCTACCGCCACCTCTTTGCCCAGTACATCGGCGCGGCTGCGCAATGTGGTTTCATCCAGCGTGAAAAGCGGCGTATCGGCGTCAACCGGCTGATTGGGGCGCACTAGCACCTGGGCGACCACCCCGTCGATGGGCGAAGTGACGATCTGCGCCTGGCGCGACACGATCTGCGCTGGGGCCAGCGCCGTCTGGCGCACCGGCACCAGCAGCAAGCCGCCGAGCAGCAGTAAGGTCAGCAGCACCTGGCGCCGGCTCGGGCGCCAACGGCCCAGGCGCTGACGGTGGGTGAGGGCGTTCCAGCAATAGGCCCAAGTGCCGGTCAGGCCTTCCAGGTGCTTGGGCAAGATCGCGGGGGGCGGCTCTTCGAGCAGCACCACCAGTAGGCCAAGGCGCTCACCGGTTGACGCATGCACCGGGATGCACCACAGGCCTGCAGGCCACCATTCGGCCCAGCCTTCGGCGATGTCGGCCGGTGGCGTGGCGGTGGCAACGGTGACCCAGGCCGGTTGCGAGTCTTTTATGTGTTCGCCCAGCCAGCGGCTGGCCCGCTTCAGCCACACCAGGTACGGCGAGTCTTCGGTAGGGCGTGCCAGACCGGACACGCACAGCAGCTCGAAAGCGCCCTTGGCTTGCCTGAACACCAGGGCTTGATGAAAGGGCAGCAGCGGGTACAGGTCGTTGGCCATGCTGAAGGCCAGCGCGTTCAGCGACTCGGCGGCCATCGCCTTGTCGCGCAGGGCGTCCAGTTGCAGCAGCATTTGCGGGTGCGGCAGTGGCTGATTCATGGTCATGGAGCGAACCGCGCGGTGCCGCTCATGCCTGCCATCAGATCAGGGAAGCGCTGTTCGAAGCGCGCCTCCAGCTCCACGGTCTGTGCCACGGCATCGACTCGAGCATTTATCACGCTGACTTTGGCCGGGTAGGTCTTGCCGGTTTCGTGAACATTCACCTCCAGCGGCTGGCCGGGGCTGAGGGTCTTCAATTGGCTCGACGGCACGTTCAGGCGCACCTTCAGGGCGCCGTCGCTGACCAGGTCGAATAGCGGCGTGCCGGCGCTGACAGTTTGATACGGTTTCACGTAAACCTTGGCGACATGCCCGGAAAACGGCGCCAGCACTTGGCAGTAACTCATCTGCGCCTCGCCCATGGCGCGTGCGCCATCGGCCTTCTGCACTTCGGTATTGGCGGCTGCCACTTCGATGTCGCCCACGGCGTCCAACTTGCGCAGCTGCTGTTTGGCCTGCAAGTTCTGCCGGGCCATGGCCAGTTCTGCCACCGCCACCTTGCCGCGCGCCTGGGCCTCGCTGCAGTTGAAGCGTGCCAGCGTGGCGCCCTTGGCGACGTGTTCGCCAAAGTTGGTCTTCAGCTCACCCAGCGTGCCATTCATCTGGCTGGACAGGGTCGTTTCCAGCTCGGCGGCCAGCAGCACACGGATGGCTTGCGGGGCGTCGCCAGGCGTGTCCTGTTCGGCGTAGGCGGTGACGCTTGTCAATGCCAGCAGTAGGGGCAGGCAGCAGTGTCCAACGACGGGCATGGGCATTCTCGTGTCCTTGTTGAGCGCGGGGGCAACTCACTCATCTTAGGAAGGAAATCGCGCTTTGCCCAAAGACAGGCTTTCAGTCATTGCAGACCGATGGACGTGTACTACGCTGCATCGGGGATCAAATATGGAGCGATTCAATGGTGCGGGGCATGCTGGCAAGGAAGTGGGGACTGGCATTGATACGCACCTGCATGCTCGGGTTTTTGCTGAGTAGTGCAGCACTGGCAGCCTCCGAGGGGCAATTGCCGCGACAGGCCACCGAGCGCGAGGGGTATGCCGACGCTGGCACTTGCCTGGGTTGCCACGCCGACCAGGCCAGCCAATGGCAACACTCCGACCATGCCTGGGCATTGCGTGAGCCCACGGCTGATAACGTGCTCGGCAATTTCGACAACGCACACTTCGACGAAGACGGGGTCCAGGCCCGTTTTTTCCGTAAAGGTAACGGCTATTACGTCAACCTAGAGGGGGAAGATGGCAAACCGGCTGACTTTCGCGTGCTCTATACGTTTGGCTTCGAACCCTTGCAGCAGTACCTGGTGGCCTTGTCACGAGGGCGCCTGCAGGCGCTGACCCTTGCCTGGGACAGCCGCCCGGCCGCACAGGGCGGGCAGCGTTGGTTCTCGCTGTATCCAGGGCAGCGCTTCGCGCCTAACGACCCCCTGCACTGGACCGGCCGCTACCAGAACTGGAACGCCATGTGCGCCGACTGCCACTCCACCGCGCTGGCCAAACACTACGATGACAAAAAAGACAGCTTTGCCAGTACCTGGCAGGAACAGAATGTCGGTTGCCAAGGTTGCCACGGGCCAGGTCAGGCCCATGTCGACTGGGCCAAACAGCATCCCGGCGCCTCGCCGGCGCAAGGTTTAGTCGTGGATTTCAAAGCCTTGGGCAGCAAGGGGCAGGTCGAGCAGTGCGCCTATTGCCACAGCCGCCGCCAAGGCCTGGGCTCCGGCCAACTACCCGGCCATCCCCAACTCGACCAAAGTTTGCCGGCTACGCTGCGTACCGGCCTGTACCATGACGCCGGCCAGATCGACGGCGAGGTCTATGAATTTGGCTCGTTCAGCCAAAGCAAGATGTACGCGGCCGGGGTCGCCTGCACCGACTGCCACAACCCGCACACCACCAAGGTGCGCATCGAGGGCAATGGCCTGTGCGTACAATGTCACAATACGCAGCCCAACACCGCACGCTTCGCCGGCCTGCAGGCCAAGGACTACGACAGCCCGGCGCACCATCACCACGTGGTGGGCTCGCCCGGCGCGCAGTGCGTGAACTGCCACATGCCAACCAAGAACTACATGGTGGTCGACCCTCGGCGCGACCACAGCATCCGTATCCCGCGGCCCGACCTTGCTGACACCGGCCCGGACGCCTGCACCACTTGCCATCAGGATCAGAAGGCAGACTGGGCCGCCAGCGCCATCGACAGTTGGTTTGCAAACCCTAAGCGACCGTCCCATTACGGGCAAGCGTTCCATGGCGTGCGCCAAGACCCGTCCACCACCTTGAGCCGCTTGGGCTACGTGTTGGCCGACAAGAGCAACCCGGCGATTGTCCGCGCCACGGCCGCCGACCAGCTGGCGGACATTGGCCCAGCTGCCGCCAGCAACCTGCGTTGGGCCTTGCAGGACAAAGACGCCGTGGTGCGTGCCTATGCGGTGTCCGGTTTTACTAGTCTGCCGGCCGAGGAGCGCCTGAAACCGCTGCTGCCACTGCTTGAAGACCCAACCCGGGCGGTGCGTGACGAGGCTGTGCGGGCGTTGGCCGATGTACCGCCAGCGCAGTTGCCGGCTGCGTTTGCGCCCCTGCTTGCCGAGTACGAACAGCGCCTGCGAAGCAACGCCGACTTGCCCGGTGGACGGCTCAACCTGGCCGTGCTGCTGCAACGCCAGGGGCGCGACGAGCAGGCGATGGAAGAGTACCGCCAGGCCCTGAAGATGGACCCGTATTTCGTCCCTGCCAGGGTCAACCTGGTGACACTTGAAAGCAGCGCCCAGCGGTTGGGCGATGCCGAACAGTTGCTGCGTTATGGCGTGGCGCTGGAGAAGATGCCCCAGGCCGATCGTGGCAATCTGGCCTACATGCTGGCGCTACTACTGGTGGAGCGGAACAAACCCGATGAGGCGGTCGGCTGGATGGAACAGGCTGCCGTGGCGCTGCCGGGAAATTCACGCATCCGTTACAACCAGGGGTTGCTGCTGTCGCGGATGAACCGTCGGGATGAGGCGTTGGTGGCGTTGCGTAGCGGGTTGGAGCAAGCGCCGGAGAATGCGGATTTGCTGTACACGCTGATCTACCTGCACGCCTTGGCGGGGGAGCGTGAACAAGCGTTTCCGTATGTTCAGCGGATGCGTGAAGTGGCGCCGGAGGATCCGCGGTTGCAGGCCATCGAGCCCTATTGGAAGGAACGGCCGTGATGTGTTTGCGGTGCGATTATTTTGTTTAAGATCGCGCGCCGCCCGCGCAGCGCGCGATCTCCCAGGCGCAGGAAAAAAAATCAAAAACCGATCAAAACCCTATTCTCTCTTCACGACACGCTATTGCACCCACCTCACGTGGGACTAGGATCTATCAGACCGCTAACCCACCCAAGGACCGCGCCCGTGAACACCCACGAACACGTCCAGGCCCTGGAGGCATCGGTCGCCGAAAAAGTCCTCGGTCAGGCCGAGACCATCCGCCATGTCCTGCTCGGCCTGCTCGCCAACGGCCATGTTCTGCTCGAAAGTCTGCCCGGCCTGGCCAAGACCCGCACGGTCAAGGCCCTGGCCACGCACCTTGAGGCGCAGATGCGGCGCATCCAGTTCACCCCGGACCTGCTGCCTTCGGACATCACCGGCGGGGAGATCCTGCAACAGACGCCGGAAGGCAACAAGATCAGCTTTCAGCCCGGTCCGCTGTTCGGCAACGTTATCCTCGCCGATGAAATCAACCGCGCCCCGGCCAAAGTCCAGGCGGCCTTGCTCGAAGCCATGGAAGAGCGCCAGATCACCGTGGCTGGGCAGAGCTACCCGATGCCCGGGCTTTTCATGGTGTTGGCTACCCAGAACCCGATCGAACAAGAGGGCACCTACCCGCTACCCGAGGCGCAGATGGACCGCTTCCTCATGAAGCTGCAACTCGACTACCCGCGCCCCGAGGACGAAACCCAGGTGTTGCGCCTGGTGCGGGAAGAGGACCAGGCCAGCCACGAGGCTGCCGCACAACCGGCACGGTTGGCCCAACAGGTGATTTTCGACGCCCGCCGCGAGGTGGCGCAGGTGCATGTGTCGCAGGCCATCGACCGTTACCTGATCGACCTAGTCAACGCCACGCGGCACCCGAATGACTACGACCCGGACCTGGCGCGCTGGATCAGGATCGGTGCCAGCCCGCGTGGCGGTATCAGCCTCGACCGGGTGTCGCGCGCCCACGCCTGGCTGCAAGGCCAGGACTTCGTGTCGCCCGACAACGTGCGTGCCGTTGTGCATCCGGTGCTGCGGCACCGCTTGCAGCTTTCCTATGACGCGGTCACCGATGGCGTGGCGGCCGACCAGGTCATTGACCGGTTGCTGGACAAGGTGGCGATTCCCGCCTGACGGACATGCTATGGATGCCAACAAGGTAGTTGCAGACGGCTTCGTGTATGCCTCGCTCGCCGAGCTGATGGCGCTGGAGGCTCGTGCCCGCGGCCTGAGCTTCGTTGCCCGCCAGCCGCTGTCGAGCATCCTCTCCGGCAACCACGCCTCGCGCCTGCGTGGGCGGGGGTTAAGTTTTGACGAGCTGCGCCATTACCTGCCCGGCGACGACTTGCGTCACCTCGACTGGCGGGCATCGCTGCGCTACGGCAAACCGTTCGTGCGCACCTTCACCGAGGAGCGCGACCGGCCGACCCTGGTGCTGGTGGACCAGCGCATGAGCATGTACTTCGGGTCGCAGCGTTACTTCAAATCGGTCAGCGCCGCGCAACTAGCAGCCATCTGTGCGTGGATTGCTTTTCATGCCGGTGACCGGGTCGGCGGTATGGTGTTCGACGGCCAGCAGGTGCAGTACGTCAGGCCCCTGCGCAGCCGGGCGCGGGTCGAAGCGCTGTGCAGCTCGGTGGTAAACGCCAACCACCGGTTATCGGCGTATGCCGCCGACCAGGAAAACGATGCCCAGCTGGACAAGGTGCTGCGCAGTTGCGCTGCCAGTGCAGGCCACGACCATTTGATCTGCATCATTAGCGACTTTGCCGGCATCACGCCAGACACCTTGCCGTTGCTGCGCCAGCTAAGCCAGCACAATGATGTGATCGCGATTCAGGTGTACGACCCAATTGCCCTCCAGGTGCCGGACAAGGGCCGGCTGAACGTCACCCAGGGTGCTGTGCAGGTGGAACTGGAGGTGGGGCAGCGGCGCATCAATCGGCCCTTGGGCGAGTTTCTGGCCGGGCGCCTGCAAGATGTGGCCGACCTGCTGCGTCGCAGCCAGGTACCGCTGATGCTGATCAGCACCGGCGACGACAGCCTTGACCAATTGCGTCGTGAGCTGGGGCGCTTGGCCCAGGTGCCCCGATGAACAATACGGCACCATCCATAGACCAGTTGCGCGAGCTGGCACCCGGGGTGCCGCCGTTCAGCTACTTGCCGCAGACCTGGGCCTGGCTTGCGCTCGGCATTTTGCTGCTGACGCTGGTTGGCCTGTGGGCTGCGCTGCGCTGGCGCCGCTGGCAGCGTGACCAATATCGTCGCGAGGCGCTGGCCCGGCTCGATGCGCTGGCCGCGAGCCAGGGAGAACAGCGCCTGGCTGCACTGCGCGAACTACCCGAACTGCTCAAGCGCGTTGCGTTGTCGATGCCCGCTGGGCCTACGGCTGCCAGCCTGGCCGGTGCGGCCTGGCAAACCTTTCTCGACCAGCGAGCACCCCAGCCGCTGCCCGCCGACTTCGCCCAAACATTGCACACGCTTGCCTACGCGCCCGATGCCGCCCTGCGCGCACTGGATGCACAGCAAGCTAGCGCGCTGTTCAGTGCCAGCCGCAGCTGGATCGAGGGGCACCATGTGGCAGTTTGATTACCCCTGGGTGTTTCTGCTGCTTCCGCTGGCGTGGCCGGCCTATCGGTTATTGGCCCCGTATCAAGAAGGCCGTAGCGCGTTGCGCGTGCCGTTTTTCGCGGCCATGAGCCGCGCTGTGGGTAAGCAGCCGGGGCAGGCGAATGGTGGCGGCGGGCGTGCGCAACTGCTACTCAATGTGCTGGTGTGGTGTCTGCTGGTGGCGGCCTGTGCCCGGCCGGTGCTAGTGGAAAAACCCGTCCAGCGCGAACAGCCGATCCGCGATCTGATGCTGGCCATCGACATCTCCCAATCCATGGAGGCCACCGACTACAGTGATGCCGACGGCCAGAGAACCGACCGGTTGACTGCGGTCAAGGCGGTGGTGCGCGACTTCATCGCCCGGCGTAAGGACGACCGCATCGGCCTGATCGTGTTCGGCACCGGCGCCTATCCGCAGGCGCCGTTGACGCTCGATCATGCCAGTCTGTTGCTGCTGCTCGATGAGGTCGGTATCGGCATGGCCGGGCCCAACACCGCACTGGGCGATGCCATTGGCCTGACCATCAAAGCCCTGGAAAACACCAATGAGCAGGAGAAAGTGCTAATCCTTCTGACCGACGGCAATGACACTAGCAGCGCCATTACCCCCGACCACGCCGCCCGGCTGGCTCAGGCCAACGACATCGTCGTGCATACCATTGGTATCGGCGACCCCCACGCCACCGGCGATGCCAAGGTCGACCTGGCAACATTGCAGGCAATTTCGCGGACAACCGGTGGCCAGTTCTTCCGCGCTGACGACCGTGAGGCGCTGCAGCAGGTATACGCCACACTAGACCGGCTGACCCCGCACAAGGTGCAGACCTTCAGCCATCAGCCCAAGCGCGACCTGTTCGTGTGGCCACTGGGTGTCGCGGCCGCTGCGCTGCTGGCGAGTCAGTTGCTGGCGGTGGCGTGGTCACGACGCCCGGGGATGCAGGCATGACCGTCGACCTGGCCGCCTTCCATTTCCTGCGCCCGTGGTGGCTGCTACTGATCCTGCCCGGTGTGCTGCTGCCGTTGCTATGGCTGCGGCGCCACGACCTGCGGCGGCAGTTGAATGGTGTCATCGCCCCGCACCTCGTCGAGCACCTAATGATCACACCGTCGGACCCACGCCGACTGCGCCCGGTGCACGGGGTGGGCGCCATGCTGGTGCTGGCTGCACTGGCGGCTGCTGGGCCGACCTGGCAGCAGGACACACCGGACTTTCTCGATGACCGTGCGCCGCTGATCCTGGCGGTCGACCTGTCGCCTTCGATGGACGCCGATGACGTACCGCCCAGCCGCCTGGCTGCCGCGCGCCATACCCTGCACGACTTGGTGATGCGCCGTGGAGGGGCGCGTACCGGGCTGATCGCTTACGCCGGCAGTGCTCATCTGGTACTGCCGGCCACTGAGGATCCAGGCCTGCTCGACACGTTCATCCAGGCATTGAGCACTGACTTGATGAGCGCACCCGGCAAGGATGTATTGGGCGTGATCGACCAGGCGCTCAAGCTGTTGGATGCGGAAAAAACGCCAGGCACCCTGGTATTGCTGACCGACGGCGCCGACCCCAGCCAGTTCGACGCTATCGATAAACGCCTGAATGGCACGGCGTTGCAGGTGCTGGTGCTGGCGGTCGGCAGCCAGTCCACGGGCCCGCTGCGTACTACCCAAGGCATGCCCCGGCTGGACGCCGAGGGCCGGCCCTTGCAGGGCGACTTCGATGAGCAAGGCCTCAAGGGATTGGCCAAGGCCGCCAGCGCGCCCTTGGGCAGCCTTACGCTGGGCGACGATGACCTGGACTGGATCGAACTGCACGCCCAGCGCCACTTCAAGGCCGCCAGCGCCGATGCCGGTCAGGTGCACTGGAAGGACGCCGGCTACTGGTTGTGCTGGCCGCTGTTGTTAATCGGCTTGTTCAGCGTACGTCGCGGTTGGCGGGTGAACTGGTTACCTGGGTTGCTACTGGCGTTGCTACTGGGGACCGGGGCAGAGCCTGCCCGGGCCGGTGCCCTTGCCGATGCCTTCTTCACCGCAGACCAGCAAGGACGCTGGGCGTTCGAGCACGGCCATTACCCGCAAGCTGCCGCGCACTTCCACGACCCTTACTGGAAAGGCGTGGCTGCCTATCAGGCCGCGGATTTTCAGGCAGCGCTGGCCGTCCTTGGCAAACTGGACACGGCACCCGCCTGGTTCTACCAAGGCAACAGCTACGTAAGACTGTTCAAGTTCGATCAGGCCATCGCGGCTTACCAGCAGGCCATTCGCCTGCAGCCGGACTTCGCTGAAGCCAAGGCCAACCTGGCGCTGGCGCACGCGTTGCAAAAGGACTACGAGGACCAGCAGAAGGCCGGTACGCCCGACGAAAAAGCCGACAAGGTGGTCGAAGACCAGACCCCGGCCGTCGGCGGCCAGCAACAGCAGAAGAAGACGCCACAGGCGGCGTCCGACCAAGTGTGGTTGAACAACCTGACCACATCACCCGCGCAGTTTCTCAAGCGCAAGTTCTCGATACAGGAGGCCGCGCGGCATACCGCGGCCGAGGAGGCGCCATGAGCCGCCTTGCCGTGCTTTTGCTGGGCTGCCTGGCCGGGTTGGCGGGGTTGTCCAATGCTGCGGAGCCAGAGGTGCGGGTGCAGGCGCGCCTGGTACCGGGCAACGCCGTCATGGTCGGTGCCACTATGACCCTCGAAGTGGACTTGCTGGTGGATACCTGGTTCACCGCGCCGCCCGAGCTGCCGGTGCTGCAGTTGCCCGGTGCAGTGGTGAACCCGCCCGGTGGCGAGGCCCAGCACTTGAACCAGCGACTCGATGGCAAAGCCTTCTTCGGCCTGCGCTACAGCTACCAGATCACCCCCACGGTGGCCCAGCCTTTCAGCATACCTGCGCTTACATTCCGTGTGCATCCAGGCCAGGGCACGGTTGCGCAGACGATACAAAGCGCGCCTTTGTCGTTCACGGTGAAAAGCCCCGGCGGTGGCGGCGGCGAGCAACGGCTGGTCGCGCAGGCGGTTGAGGTCGACCAGACTGTGGAGCGTTCGCACACCCCCTTGCGTGCAGGCGAAAGCCTTACCCGCAAGGTGCATATCGTCGCCCGCGGTAGCCAGGCAATGCTCATCCCGCCGCCGACCTTCGCTGAAGTAAAGGGGCTTAAACGCTACGTGCAGACGCCCAGTGTGATTCCGCTGAGCGACGGCCGTGGGGGCACGCTGGGTGGTCAGCGCGAAGACAGTGTCACCTATGTGGTGGGTGGCGCAGGCCGCTACCAGCTACCCGCCATCGACGTGCAGTGGTGGGATGCCATCACTGGCCAGGCGCGAACGCTCACCGTGCCCGCCGTGGACCTTGAGGCAGGCGAGGGCAGCTACCAGGCGCCATTCTCGCTTCGTGAGGACTTGCGCGCGCTGGGCCAGGGGGCGCAGATCAGCATCGCCAGCCATGGTGTACTGCTGGCATTGCTGCTGTTGTTGCTGGCCGGGCTGGCTTGGGCCGCACGCGAATGGGGGATGGCCGGCTGGCAGCGGCTGCGGCGCTGGCAGGCACGCCGCCATCAGGCCTGGCTGGAGTCGCCCGGCTATGCCTGGCGACAGGCTCGGCAGCAGTGCACCAAAGAACCAGTGCGGCTGGACGCTATGTACTGCTGGCTGCGGCGTGCCACCGGGCAGCGCACGCTGTCGTCAAGTGAACATCCTGGCGACGGGCAGAACGACGTGGTTTTGCTAGCCTTCTTGCAAGAATTTTATGCCACAGGACGCTCTGAACGGCCGCCTGCCGATGCCCGCCGGCGTGTGTTGCAAAACCTGCGACAGCGGGTCGAGGCGCTGCCACCCAAGGCCCAGGGTAAACACGCGCTCAAGCAACTGAACCCCTGACCCGCGTGGTCAGCCAGGTAACTTCAGCAAGGATGGTTGACTATGCGCCATGCCCCGATTCGCAAAGCTTTCGCGCACACATTATTGTGTGGGCTGTTGATTTTCCCGGTTATGCAGGCACTGGCGGCCGAATCGCTGGCTTCTTGGCGCGAAGGGCAGTCGCGCGAGGCCATCGAGGCATTCGTCAGCGCCGTTACCGAGGTGGGTGGCCCTGAGTACATCGCACCCGCCGAGCGCATTGCGGTGTTCGACAACGACGGCACGTTGTGGAGCGAGCAACCGATGTACTTCGAAGTGCTGTTCGCCATGGATGAAATCAAGCGCCTGGCGCCGCAGCACCCGCAGTGGCGCGAACAGCAACCGTTCAAGGCAGTGCTGGAGAACGATCACCAGGCCCTCGGCGCCCAAGGCATGGACGGTATGATGAAAATCGTGCTGGCGACCCATGCGGGTGTGAGCAGTGAAGATTTCATCGCCCGCAGCCGTAGCTGGCTGGCCAGCGCCCGCCACCCGCGTACCGGCAAGCCCTACACCGAAATGGTGTTCCAGCCGATGCTGGAACTGCTGGACTACCTGCGTGACAACGGCTTCAAGACGTACATCGTCTCCGGCGGGGAGGTAGCGTTCATGCGCGCCTTTGCCGAAGAGGTGTATGGCATCCCCCCCGAACAGGTGATCGGCACTACCTTGGGTGCATCGCTCCAGGATAAGCAAGGCACATTGAGCATCCAGCGTTTGCCCAAGCTCGTGCACAACGACGATGGTCCGGGCAAACCAGTCAGCATTGACACGATCATTGGCCGTCGGCCAGTGCTGGCCTTTGGCAACTCTGACGGTGACTTGCAGATGTTGCAATGGACCACGGCCGGAAAGGGCAAGCGCTTTGCGGGGCTGGTGCACCACACCGACGCCCACCGCGAGTGGGCGTATGACCGCAAGAGTTCTGTGGGCCGGCTCGACAAGGCCTTGGACCAGGCTCAGGCCAAGGGCTGGACTGTGGTCGACATGGCCAGCGATTGGCGCCGTGTGTACCCCTTTGAAACACCGCAATGATTCGAAAACCAGCCGCAGGCGCACGGTAGTTTCCGTGCTAGCAGTCGTGGACGACAGCAGTGAAGTGAAACGGAGAGCGTAGCTATGAAGTCCAGTAGAGCTTGGTTGTCAGCGGCCGCCCTCGCGGCCACGGCAACCTTTGGAATGGGGATGGCCAGTGCGGCGGACAAGCCGAACATCTTGGTCATCTTTGGGGACGACATCGGCCAAACCAACATCAGTGCCTACGGCAAAGGTGTGGTTGGTTACCAGACACCGAACATCGACCGTATCGCCAAAGAAGGCATGATGTTCACCGACTATTACGCGGAAAACAGCTGCACCGCGGGCCGGTCCACCTTCATTACCGGCCAGACGGCGCTGCGTACCGGGTTGTCCAAAGTTGGCATGCCCGGTGTGCCGGTGGGGCTGCAGGCGCGCGACGTGACCATTGCTCAGGCACTCAAGGCGCAGGGCTATGCCACCGGGCAGTTCGGCAAGAACCACTTGGGTGACAAGGACGAGTACCTGCCGACCAATCACGGTTTCGATGAGTTCTTTGGCAACCTTTATCACCTGAACGCCGAAGAGGAACCAGAGCGCCCTTACTGGCCCAAGGATGATGCCGATTTCGTCAAGGCCGCCTCTCCGCGTGGGGTGATCAAATCCAGCGCTGACGGCAAGATCGAAGACACCGGTGCGCTGAACAAGAAGCGCATGGAAACTATCGACGACGAGACCACTCAGGCAGCCATCAACTTCATCGACAAACAGGTCAAGGCCAACAAACCGTTCTTCGTGTGGATGAACACCACCCGCATGCACGCCTTTACTCACGTGCGCGAGTCTATGAAAGGCCAGAGCGGCATGGTCGGCAATGAGTACGCCGACGGCATGCTGGAACATGATGGCGACGTCGGCAAACTGCTCAAGACCCTTGACGACCTGAAGGTCACCGACAACACCATCGTGGTGTATACCACCGACAACGGGCCGAACCAGTGGTCGTGGCCGGATGCGGCCACTACGCCGTTCCGCAATGAGAAGAACTCCAACTGGGAAGGTGCCTACCGGGTGCCGGCGATCGTTCGCTGGCCAGGCCACGTCAAGGCTGACACCATCTCCAGTCAGCTGATGTCTGGCCTGGACTGGTTCCCAACCCTGCTGGCCGCAGTGGGCGACACTGACATCAAGGACCGCCTGCTCAAGGGCGCCAGCCTGGATGGAAAAAACTTCAAGGTGCATCTGGACGGCTTCAACCAGCTCGACTACATCACCGGCAAAACCGACAAGAGTGCCCGCACCGAGTTCTACTACTTCAACGATGACGGCGACTTGGTGGGCATGCGCTACGGTGACTGGAAGCTGGTGTTCGCCGAGCAACGCGCACCGGGTGGCTTCAAGGTTTGGAGCGAACCGTTCACCCCGCTGCGGGTACCGAAACTCTTCAACCTGCGCATGGACCCGTACGAGCGGGCCGATGTGGTATCTGACCAATACTACGACTGGCTGGCGAAAAACGACTACCTGATCTTCAATGGTGTGCAGAAAGCAGCGAAGTTCCTGCAGACCTTTGTCGATTACCCGCCGAGCCAACGTCCGGCCAGTTTCAGCATCGACCAGATTCGTGCTGACGTGGACAAGAAGATCGAAGAAAAAATGAAAAAGCAGTGAGTCACGCTTCGGGAACTGAATAGGCAGATTCCTGAACAGCTGGCGTAACTTCTGTGGGAGCGGATTCGTCCGCGAGCATCGGCGAAGCTGGTGTCAGGCTCTGCGGTGTCTGATTCGCGGGTAAACCCGCTCCCACAGTCCAATCATCGGACAAGGCATTCACGCATGGCATCATCTGCAGCATCCTCCGCTGTCTCGCATGCACCGCGCACCAATTCTCGACTGCTGCTGGCCCTACCTGCCACGCTGCTGTTCCTCTCCGGCGCTGCCGGCCTCGTTTACCAAGTACTGTGGATCAAACAACTGTCTCTGGTGGTAGGCGTAGAAGTGCATGCCGTGGCCACCGGTATCAGTGCATTTTTCGCCGGGCTCGCTGTAGGCGGGTTGCTGTTCGGGCGCTGGGCTGACCGATTGCAACGCCCGGTACGCTTGTACGTCGTCCTGGAACTGGCCGTGGCGGTGCTGGGGTTGGGCGCCACCCTGGGCCTGGCCCACGCCGCCGGGCCCTTCGCCCGGCTGGAAGCCAGTGCCGGCCTGTTGGCCTGGGTGTTGCCCTTTGTGCTGGTGGGGGTACCCGCGTTGCTCATGGGCGGCACCTTGCCCGTGCTGGTTCGCGCGCTGGCGCCTGCCTGCGGGCAACTGGCGGAGGCGGGCGGTCGTTTGTACGCGGCCAACACCGCAGGCGCCATTGCCGGTACCTTGCTGGCCGCCTTTGTGCTATTGCCGCGCCTTGGCGTGAGCGGCAGCGCCTGCGCCGCAGCCAGTCTGAACCTGCTGGCTGCACTGGGCGCCTGGTTGGCGCGCCGGCGTGACACTGCGTTAACGCCGCCTGCCCAGGCAACCTCAATGCCGCGCTCGGCGCAGGCCCGCCTGGCCATCAGCCTGTACTGCGTGGCCGGGGGCGTGGCGTTGGGCTACGAAGTGGTTTGGAGCCAGTCGATCGTACCCTTCATGAGCACCCGGGCGTTTGCCTTTGCCGTGGTGCTGGCCACCTACCTGGGCGGCCTGCTGGCCGGCAGTGCGCTGTATGCCCGGCGCGCCGACCGCATTCGTGACCCCTGGGGCTTGTTCGGCCTCTTGATCGCCATCGCCGGCCTGCTTGCAATGCTGCAACTCGCCGGGCTGGGGCGCTGGCTGGTTTTAGCGCAGACCCAGGCCGAATTCTTTGCCCTGCAGCTTACCGGCAGCGAACTGGCCGGCATGTGCGCCCGGTTTGCAGTGGCAGCCCTGTGCATGGTGTTTTTGCCCACCACTTTGCTCGGCGCTGCGTTTCCGCTGGCGTTGCGGCTGGCGGTGGACAGCGGCCACGTGGGCCGGGATGTCGGTGCGGTGGTGGCGCTCAACACCTTGGGCGGTATCGTCGGCGTGCTGCTCACCGGGTTCGTGTTGGTGCCGCACTTGGGCCTGGTGCGGGCCTTGGGTGTACTGGCTAGCGTAGCGGCAGTTGTCGGCCTGGTAGCCGCCTGGCGAGGGCAGGGCGTACGGCGCCCGGCGAGTGTTGCGGTAGGCCTGGTGGCGTTGGCGACCGTGCTGGTAGCGCTGCTGACGCCACCGCAACAATTGGCTGGCCTGCTGCCAGGGGCGCGCAACGGGCAGTTGACGTACTACCATGAGGGCAAGGGCGGCACGGTGGCGGTGGTGACCCAGGGGCGTGAGGGTCAGACCTTCAGCCGGCTTTACATCCAGGGCGTTTCCAATACCGGCGATGCCATGCCGTCACTGCGCTATATGCGGCTGCAGGCTTTGCTGCCGTTGTTGATCCACAACGGTGAACCCCGTTCGGCGCTAGTGATCGGGTTTGGCACCGGCATCACCGCAGGGGCGATGTTGCGCTACCCGGGCCTAAACCGTCCGGTGGTGGCCGAACTACTGCCCGAAGTCCTGCAAGCCGCACCTCATTTCAAAGGCAACTACGCCGCCGTTGTCGACCCGCGCCTGGACATCCGCCTGCGCGACGGCCGTCGTGAACTCTTGCGCAGCGAAGAACGATACGACCTGGTGACCCTGGAGCCGCCACCGCCTTCGGCTGCTGGCGTGGTCAATTTGTACTCCCGCGATTTTTACCAACTGGCTGCCGCCCGTTTGCAGCGCGGTGGCCTGATGGCGCAATGGCTGCCACTGCCGACCCAGAACGATGAAGACAGCCGTTCGCTGGTGCGCAGCTTCATTGACGTGTTCCCCCATGCCAGCCTATGGACCACCGAGTTTCACGAGATGCTGCTGATCGGTTCGCTGCAGCCGCTGCAACTGGATGTGCCGCGCATTCGCCAGCGCCTGGCGCAGGTGCCGGTGGCTGAGGCGCTTGCCGAGGTGGGCATCGACTCGCCGCAGGCCTTGCTGGCCACCTGGGTCACCGACCGTGTCGGGCTGCAGCGTTACGCTGCCGATGCCCTGCCGGTGACCGACGATCAGCCGCGCATCGAGTATGCCCCGTGGGTGCGCCCGCGCGAAATCACTCGCGTGCTGCCGACCTTGCTGGCCTTGCGCGTTGCTCCGCCGCTGCAAGGTGCCGAGCCTGGTTTTGCCACGGCGGTGAATGACCAGTGGCGTAGCCTGGCGCGGTTCTACAGCCTCAGCTTGCACGCCTATAACGGGAACCGCCAGGCGTGGGCGAACGAGGCCCGCGAACTGGCGCGCAGCGATGGCAACAACCCTTACTATCGCTGGTTCCTGGGACGCGGCACTGGCCAGTGAAGCGGTGCTATCACTACAGAGTTACCGGCCGGGGAGTGTGCAATGAATCGTCTTCTGACTGTGCTACTCATGCTATGTGCATTGCTACCAGTGGTGGGGCAGGGCAACGACGCAACGGGCAGCGCCACCGACGGCGTGCCGGGCGAGCCGGCCGAATTGCGTATTGCCAACCGCAGCGTGTTCACCTTCAATGCCACGCTACTCGGCGAGACCCCCGCTGCCCGGGTGCACCGAGCCACCACGGTGATCGAAGACACCTTGCGCGGCACCGATGAGTTGTACGTAAGTATTGACCCGATCCTTAACAGCCACCTGGTGTTGCTGGGCGGGCGCCGAGCGTTCATCGTCGCGCCGCAGGATCTGGGCGTGGAGGGCGGGGATACCCGCTTGGCCGCCGAGAGGGCTGCCGCCACCCTGCGTCAGGTAGTGGATGAAACGCGTGAAGCGCGCAGCCTGCGCTTCTTGCTCAAGGCACTGGGTTTTTCTGCCGCTGCCACACTGTTGTTCGTGGTGCTGATAAAGGGCGCCAACTTTGGCCGGCGCAAGTTGCGCGGGCGCCTCCCACAATTGATGCGAGACCGTGCGCGGCAGATCAAGGTTGGCCAAATGCCGCTGTTTGACATGCAGTACGTATACTTCCTGATCGACCGCCTGCTGAGGCTGATTTACTGGGCGTTCGTGCTGCTGCTGAGCTACCAGTGGCTGAGCTTCGTGCTGTCCCAATTCCCCTACACCCGGCCGTGGGGGGAGAGCCTCAACGTGCACCTGCTCGACCTGCTGCGGTACTTGGTTGCGGGCATCCTGCATGCGATCCCAGGCCTTGCAGTGGCGGTCATGATTTTCTTCATCGCCCGAGGAATAAGCGGTTTCAGCAAGCGTTTGCTGGAGCGCATGGCCCGTCCTGGTACGCTCAAATGGTTGACGGAAGAAACCCTCCAGCCCACCACTCGACTCACGTCATTGGCAATCTGGCTGTTTGCCTTGGTGATGGCCTACCCGTATTTGCCAGGTTCTGGCACCGACGCGTTCAAGGGCCTGTCGGTGCTAGTAGGGCTGATGATTTCGCTGGGTGCCTCCAGCGTGGTCGGGCAGGCGGCAGCGGGGCTGATCCTGACATACTCACGCACACTCAAGGCCGGCGAGTACGTACGGGTGGGCGACAACGAAGGCACGGTGACCGAGGTGGGCATGTTCAACACCACTATACGCACTGGCCTGGGCGAGGTACTGACGTTGCCAAACTCAATGATTACTGGATCGGTGACACGCAACTACTCGCGGGTGGTGCAAGGCCAGGGTTACATCGTCGATACAGTGGTGACAATCGGTTATGACACCCCGTGGCGCCAGGTCGAGGCGATGCTGCTACAAGCGGCCGAGCGTACTGACGGCATTTTGCAGACCCCGCGACCGCAGGTGTTCCAGACCGGGCTTTCCGATTTCTACCCTGAATATCGCTTGGTAGCGCAGGCGGTTCCGAGTGAGCCACGCCCAAGGGCGGAGCTGCTGAGCCTGCTGCACGCTAATATCCAGGACGTGTTTAATGACTACGGTGTGCAGATCATGTCGCCGCATTACCTAGGCGATCCAGCGAAAGAAAAATGGGTACCTCGCGAGCACTGGTACACCACGCCGGCGCAGGATCCCAGCAGAACCGAAAAGGATATCCAGTGATCTTCAGAACGAGGCGAATATCGAATCACCACAGGCTATTGATGCTGCAGGGTGGGCCTGTCCTGTGGCAGCGGACGCCAAGAAGCTGGTGACTGAGCCAACTGCCTTGAGCCTTTTGCGTATTCGTTCGGTAATCCTCCCGTTAGGTAGGCGTCCGCACATACTCGTTCATCAGGTCCAATGTCCCCCGGCCACCTCGTCTCAGGCAGGCTACTAGCGATAGCCAAGGTACATCGGTTAACGTTACTTGATCATGTGGAAGGGCCCGTACTTCTCCAGCAGTAGTGCCGGCCGGCCCTCCATCTGGCAAATAGATCAACAGCCACTTTTCGTGGCTCTCTAGTACCAAACCAAAGCGGAAGCCTTCACCTTCAGCAATGAGTCCCACTTTAGCGCCTTCCATATTTTCAAGACCGGCAAAGCGGGCAGTTGCATCTTTTATTAGTTGATAGCCAGGAAGGTTGCTCAGAATCCGATCTTCAAGAGCACCTAAAATACGTTCAGCTATTGTGGTTTTTGCGAGTAAGCCCGCGACAAAGCAGATTAGGGCCAGCGCAAGCAAAGCAAGGAGGGTTAAAGAAGTTCCTCCTACAAGGGTGTGGCCTGAGAAGAGAGGCATCACTTTTTGGATCAGTGGCCTCAGAATATGAATCGCCTTTTCTACCAGAATGATAACTATCAGCAGGGGGAGGATAAATAACACGCCGCCCGCAATCGTGGTTTTTACGAATTTGTACATACAGCCTCCACAGAGTTCAAAGCTGTGCTTGGGTACGAATAAGTCGGGCTTGCGCTAGTGCCACGCAAAGACTAGGCTTCAAAGGTCATACCTGAAAGCTCCCTTGGATGCTCCTCCTTTATGCGGCCTCTCGTAGGCCGCTTTTTTATGTGTAATACATTCGTCTTGAATGTTGCCCTGCTAGAGCCTACTACTCGATAGTTTACGGTCATTTCTGGAGCATAGTCTTATCACCATGCCGACGTCTGTGCTCCAAGGGTGTCATCTCGAACCAGCGCAAATGAGCACGGCAAAAGGAAGTTGTTCGACGGTAGCCCAATTCGTTTGAAATTTGGCCGACTGAAAGATTAGTTTTCTGAAGCATTTGTTCAGCCTGGCACCGCCGAATCCGGTCTAAGCATTCTTCAAAGTCGATAGCTTCGCTAGCAAGCCGTCGCTGAAGTGTGCGGGGATGTAACTGCAAAGCCAGCGCAACCTGCTCCAGCGTAGAGCGCTGGGAGGGTAATAAGATTTTGATATATTCTTCCACTTGTGCTTTCAGTCCGGTTGCGGGGGACGCACGAAGCTCAAGAAAATAACGCACCATTTCATGTAGTTCGGCATCGCGTTTGACGCTTACCTCATTGAGTACATCAGATGCCATGATGAGGCAATTGTTGCACTGCTCAAAAAAAACCGGGCAGCCAAAATAGGTTGAGTATTTACCTGCATCACCTAGCGGCCGATGTCGAAAACTCAGTGAGAGAGGTTTTAACTTAGTGCCGCGTAATTCGCCAATCAACAACCAGGCAGCTACCACCCATTTCTCGAGGGCATGAGGGCTGAGAGGTTGAGCGGCTTTCGACGGTTCAAATTGCAGTACAGCTTGCCCAGCGCGGTGGTCTAACCGAAAATAGACCAGAGGATCGTAATGACGCATGTATCGAATGATTGCCACCAGTGCGTGTCCGACAGTGGGGGCCGAGGTAGCAAGAAATCGTAAAGGCCCGTCTAACGGTGCGCCTTGCATTGTAGGCAGGCCGCAATTCAAATAGGGCAGCCCCAGCGTCTGTACATCGTATTTAAATATCTGTAGGGGCTTACCATTAAAAGACTCGCTTTCGTCATTTCTGCCAAATATTGCCAAAGGGTTCTGAGATAAAGCGACGTCGTTGGTTTTACTAAGCCTGGCTCTAGCAGTTAATTTAACATTGTCTTCATCGCGAATGCTTTCCATGGTTTCGCGCCTATAAATTATATCGGTTAATTGAAAACGCCCCATCTGTGTTCTAAATGGGGCGCTTGCGATTATTTCTTGAGCGCTTGGAACGAGCTGACCATGTCCTTGGCCCAGCCATCCAGAACTGCCTTCGCATCCTTGGCCTGCATGACTTGTGATGAGTTGTCCAACTCTGCGCCTGCCCCTTTACGTACGACCTCTGCCACCACTTGGTTGGTTTCGCCATCCAAGAAAGCTGCCTCAGTAGCAATGGATGTATCCTGGTCACGGATGCCAGTGGCCGTACTGATGCCAGCGGCTACCAAGGCAATCGGGATAACTTCATAAGGTCGCAGGCTTTTTGTCTTGGCACTTACAGCGGTGATCGCCGGTCGTACCACCAGAACCCCGGGGCCAGGGCTTGTTGCCAAAGGCAGCGCTTGAGAGAAATGGTTCTTGAGTGTCTGATCGTAGTATTGGGTTATTCCCTGCAGCGTCGATTGCGGAATTTTTTCAGTGGGCTGTGGCTTTGGGTAAAACTGGCTGGGCTCCAGGTACACGCTTGTGTAGCGTTTTGCATCTACTCCCGGTTTGATCCAGCGCATAACCGCCGCCCCTGACGGCGATTTATCTTCCTTTAAGGCGCTGTAGTCTTTGAGGAAGCCTGAATATTGATCGGCTTCCACATATTTGCTCGCGCAGCCATGCAGCATTAGCGTGGCGAGGCAAAGACTTGCGGCCAATACCTTGGTTTTCATGCAGGATCTCCTTCCTTACGTTAGCGATGTCAAGTCACTCAGAAACGCCAAGTCGCGCCCCCGCCGATGATGTGTAGAGCGCTGTTGTCGTAACTGCCAGACAATGTGGTATCGGATCGGCTCTTGGTCTGATCAACATCCATGTCGCCCAGCCACACCAGGGTGTAGGCAAGGTGTAAGTCCAGTCCTTCATCTACCGTGTAGTTGACGCCAGTTGCCAACCTCCACGCTTCACCCATCGGATTGTCGACGGTACGATCTTCATCATCCACGGCCGAACTGTCGTACCCCAGGCCGACGCTCCAGCGCCATTGCGGAGTCGCCTGATACAAGGCCCCGACTGAGGCATGCCAGGTATCTTTGTATTTACGGTCAACGGTACGGCTGGTGCCGCCTCCGTTGGCGTCAACATCCACACCTACATCTCCGAAATCGCTCCAATCCTGCCAACCAAGGCTCCCCAACAGCGTCCATTGGTTCCCCAATTCATGAGCAATGCTGGCTGTAAGCGTCTGTGGGACGTTCAAGTCGAGCTCCAAAGAGTCGACATCCAAACGGCGTAATGCAGCATGGAGCAGCGGATTATTAATGTCTTTCAGGTGGGGTTTGTCTTCAAACTCCAGTTTGACCTTGCTGGTGTATGCCAGGCCGACACGGGTTCTTGGGTCCGCTTGATAAAGCACGCCTAGGTTGACGCCGACACCGACATCAGTGTCCTTGTATTCCAACTGTCCGTCCGGTCGATCGGCCAGGCCCAGCAGGTTGTTATTGATGGCCATCTCAGTACGGTAGTAGCCGACCATGATGCGTGGTCCGATGCCGATAGACAGGTCATCTGTAAATTTGTAGGCCCACGTCGGTTGCAACGACACCCCGATAACCGCAGCCTCTTGGGTGAAGTAGCGGCCTGCCCAGTCGTCGTCGTAATCCAGTGCGAGACCAAAATTACCGTACATACCAAACCCGATCGCCGAGCGTTCATCAATTTGGTGACTGACGAAGAGACTGGCCCCTGGCAGGTACTCAAGCGAGTTGCCCCCTTCGTTGCCATCGAACTGGTTGCTACTGTCACGGGAGAATCGCAGGTCTCCGAGAATGACCTGCGCATTTGCACTGATTTGCGTGCCCTTGAGCTGAGTAATTCCCGCTGGGTTACTCATTAGTACGCTGGGATCGTTCGCCAGGGCGGCCGACCCTGCGTTTGCCAGTCCGTTGCCTTCCTGTCCCGCCTCATAAATGAGAATCCCGCCTGCCCAACTGGGGTTGGCATGCATGGCGGCTACGAGAGCGAGTACCGGTACGCAGAGAGGACGCAATTGCACGCCGTGCGCTGAGCCGGCTCGATAAGTTTCCATGGTCGCTGACTCCGAATTGTGAGGCAGGGAGGCTTACCAGGCCTTCGTCCCATTGGACTGGGCGAGGTCTCCATAACTGCCAAGAGCCCTGCCTTCGTCCGCTAACGCCATGCGCTGTACCGTGGCGGTAACTGCCAGCGTAAGATTTCTCACAGCGAAAAAGAGCATGTACCAATGCCTACATTGCTGATCTCCTATCACGACATCGCCATCCATGAATGAGACGCAAAACTACATGGCTGACTCTAGACACTAGGCGACATCAAACGGCTTTCAAGCAAAAACTCTAAAAAAATTCGAAAAGTGCTCCAAAAATCGCAGTTGGTAGCGATTTGATGTCACGCTAGCGATATAATTATCGGTCCGCATACAGCTAGCAAAACGTTGGAAACCGCATAACAGACGGTAAAACCTACCACGGGAGTATTACTGCCTGATTGCTCGATGATCTTGTTCATCGAAGCGGCTTCGGTCTGGGCTCCCGCCAAAGCTCCGAATAAGATCATCGGGTGAAGTCCGAGCACGTAGCGCCCGAAATAGAGCGTCACCAAAGGAGGAATGAGAGTGACTAAGGCGCCTGCTATCACGAGCGCGAGCCCTTGTTCCACGATGGCCGTAAGTGCTGCAGGACCTGCGAGCAGGCCCACAACTGCTCCAAACGCAGTCAGGCCAAATTCGGAGAATGCCCACTGTGCGGCGGGCGGAAGAGCGCCTATTTCTGGGTGTCGCGAGTTGTACCAACCGATCACAAGACCAGTTAGCAGGATGCCGCCTCCAATCCCTAGTTCGACCGGTATCATGCCGATATGGGTCGAAAGCAAGCCGAGCAAAGAGCCAACAACCAAACCCAGAGCGTGGATAGCGATGTCGGTGCGATGGCTTGGTTTCCGTTCACGTCCCAATTGAGCCGCAAGTGCGTCCACGCTAGCGGCGCGCCCTGTCAGGCTGATCAGATCGCCACGACGCAGCACCGTTTCCGGTAAAAGGGGCAATGACAGTCCTTGGCGTGAGATGCCTGTGAGAAAGCATCCCATTCGCTCAGCACCCACCAACGCCATTTTGATTTGATGGATAGTACGCCCAGCCATAAGACGATTAGTTAGCACGATGTCGGCGCTGCGTGTAGGGAAAGAGAGACTTAGCGGGTGATCAACTTCAGGCCCGATCCAGCTAGCGAGGTGACCCACCGAGTCGCGTAGCGCGTAGATACCTAAGATGTCCCCTGGCTGCATAAGCAGTGCCGGACTACGCTCAAAAATTTGCTCTCCCCGAATGACACGTTCAATGCTAAGGGAGGGGTAGCGAGCTTCGAGATCTGCAATCGTATCACCCAACTTTTGAGCGTGATTGAGGCGATGGGCGCGCACCACAATGCGCGTGTAGGGAATGCTGATCGCTTCCTCATGCCTCTCAATACCGAGCTGCCTCTCAAGTTCTTGGGCACTGGCTTTCAGATCCACCCCTAACAGCCGTGGAGCG
Organism: Pseudomonas sp. S1(2024); assembly: GCF_046557535.1. Lineage (NCBI taxonomy): Bacteria > Pseudomonadati > Pseudomonadota > Gammaproteobacteria > Pseudomonadales > Pseudomonadaceae > Pseudomonas > Pseudomonas sp. S1(2024). Next base: position 37,589 of record NZ_JBKGFP010000088.1, on the reverse strand, counting down.
ATGCTTCCGACAAAAACGATCAAACCGACCGTACCGAACACATAGGTAATGGCGTAAGCCACAGCCATGTGACTGTTAAGTTCGTTCTTCGCAGCTGCGTCCAATGGCAATTGGGCGATAGCACTGCTCGCAGTGCCCATGATCGCCGTGTCAGTCAATGCCCCCGCTCCAAGGCCCGCGGTGAAGCCTGCGTCAAAGTCGTAAAGCGCATTCATGGCGAGGATGGTGGCCAATGCGGTGCCGCATAAGATCACTGAGAGCAGGACTAGTTTTAGCGTGCCCCGGTTAAGGCTGCCGAAAAACTCGGGCCCACTCTTGAAACCCACCGCATAGATGAACAAGGCGAAGAACACAGCTTTTAGTTCATGAGGAACTTGCAAGCCGATTTGGCCGATCAGTAGTCCCATCAGCAACGCACCTGCGACGGACCCCAGATGGAAGCTTCCTATCTGCACTCGTCCTAGCAGTATTCCCGACGCAATCGCCAAAAAAACTGCAATCTCAGGATTGGCACGCAAAGCGCCAAGGGCTAGGTCCATCATCACCTTTTCCTCATCCATTCATGATCATTTGATCACTTTTGAGTATTAGCAAAATCCTGCGGCGATACCTCTGGCGATATAGGGGTGTCATCAAATGTGCATCGGTTCTAGCCACGTTCGTGTGCTTTAGTGATGAGGCTGGCGTGCAAAGTGACGCCCATTTGAGCCTTGGACGACAGACGAAATCTCACCATGACTCACCTACATGAACTCATTGTTTGCGAGTACTGCGATGCGGTGTATCACCGTACTCCCTTGCTGCGTCATCAGAGCGCCCGGTGCACCCGTTGCGGGGGAGTGCTGTACCGCCACAATAGCTTGAGTGTGGAGCAGCGCTTGGCTCTGAGCGTAACGGGTGGAGTGTTGTTGATCTTCGCCAACGCTTATCCGGTGATGACCATCAGCATGAAAGGTATTTCTAACTCGGCGACCCTTTGGGACGCTGTGATGGTGCTCAGCTCTGGCAGCATCACGTTCATTGCACTTGTCTTGGCGCTGGCGATCATTTTCGCCCCGATCCTGCAGATTGCCGTGCTGTGCTGGGTTCTTGGTTTCGCTATGCGGGGTCACCGAGCCCCTGGGTTTGCTGGGTGTATGCAGGCGCTAGAGAAATTAAGGCCCTGGAGCATGCTGGAGGTATGCCTGCTCGGTGCCATGGTCGCAGTTATCAAGCTAGCCGGTCTTCTCGATGTGATCCCGGGTATCGGTTTGATCGCACTGGCTGCATTGAGCATGCTGCTGATCTACGTTGCTGGTCGAGACATTCGCGATCTGTGGGGTCAGGTATGAGCGAATCGATTCTGGCTGACGATCTTCATGTCTGTTTATGCCATGGTTGCGGCCAAACTTGTGATCTGCGTGAATCGGCCCATGAGTGTGTTCGATGTGGCGCCCCCTTACACCGTCGCAAAACCAATCCGATTGCGCGTGGCTGGGCATTTCTGTTCGCTGCATTGATCTTTTACATTCCAGCCAACGTGTTGCCAGTCATGCGCACCGAGATGCTTGGGCAAGGTAGTGACAGCACCATTGGCGGTGGTGTGTTGGAGTTCTGGGAAGCAGGAGCCTGGGACATCGCGCTCATCATTTTCATCGCCAGTATTGGCGTGCCGGCCATCAAGTTCTGCTCTTTAGCCCTGTTACTGATCACCGCGCAACGCCGCAGCAGTTGGGCAAGACGCCAGCGCTCCCAATTGTTTCGGTTCGTGGAGCTCATCGGTTACTGGTCAATGCTAGATGTCATGGTGGTGGCCTTGGTAGCAGCACTGGTGCAATTGCACGGCTTGGGGACCATTGAACCGCGTCCAGGCATTCTGTTCTTCGGCATGGTGGTGGTCTTGACCATGTTTTCCGCCATGAGCTTTGACCCCCGTCTTATCTGGGATAGTCCGTCACAACAAGGAGAGCGCAGTGATGGCGCAGGAGACTGAACAACGCAGTGCAGGTCAGGCCCAAGTGCGCACTAGACGTCTCAATTTCTCACTGGTCTGGATTGTGCCCATCCTGGCTCTACTTGTGGGAGCCTCGCTGGTAGTGCGCAACTATCTGGAGAAGGGGCCGGTGATCTCTATTTCCTTCCGCACCGGCGAAGGTCTGGTGGCGCATAAAACTCAGGTACGTTATCGCAGCGTGGTGATAGGCGAGGTATCGTCCGTGGAACTCGCTGATGACCGCAAGAGCGTTGTGGCTAAGGTGGAACTATCTAAAGAGGCCGAGTCGTTCGCCACTCAAGGTGCGAGATATTGGGTGGTCCGCCCGCGTATCGGCGCCGGAGGGGTGTCAGGCGTAGACACCTTGCTGTCTGGAGCCTTCATTGGCGCCGACGCCGGTGAATCCAAAAATCCGGAGAAAACCTTCACTGGCCTGGAATCTCCGCCCCCTGTGACGTATGGAGAAAAGGGGAAGCGCTTTCTTTTGAGCGCTGATGATCTGGGCTCGCTCGATATCGGTTCCTCTATTTACTACCGCCGAATACCTGTCGGAGAGGTTGTTTCGTATGCGCTGAAAGAAGACGGCGAAGGGGTCGACATTGGCGTGTTTGTACAAGCGCCCTACGACGCTTTTGTCACCACGAATACTCGGTTCTGGAATGCAAGCGGCATCGATATGGAGGTGGGAGCCAACGGTTTGAAAGTAGAGACCCAGTCTTTGTCATCCGTGCTCATGGGCGGTTTGGCGTTCGCTGCTCCCGAAAGCTTCAGCCGAGGCGAGCCGGCCGCCGATCAGCAAAGTTTTACGCTCTTTGCAGACCGTGATGCTGCCTTAGCTCCGCCAACAGGCAAGGCGCAATACCTGCGATTACGATTCGATCAGTCTATGCGAGGGCTCTCACCAGGCGCACCGGTGGAATTCAAGGGGGTGGAGTTCGGTAAAGTTACGTCGGTGACTCTGGATTACGATGCGAAAAAGCAGGTCTTTCCAGTCGTGGTCGATGCGGTTATCTATCCGCAACGATTAGGGCCTGTTCACCAGAAGATGCTGCAGGCATTTAATCACACCCCTGAGGATGATGCCGGCGCACGGCGCCTCATTGGTACCTTTGTTGAGCATGGGCTTAGGGCACAGGCTCGCAGTGGAAATCTGATTACCGGGCAGATGTTCATTTCGTTGGATTTCTATCCAGACGCCCCCAAGGTCGAGTTTGACGGCAGTGCACAACCTATCGTCATTCCGACGGTGCCTGGCAGTCTGGAAAAACTGCAAGAGCAGCTGCAGCACGTTGTCGAGCGGCTTGGCAAGCTTCCCTTGGAGAGCATCGCGGGGAATCTGGATGGGACACTCCGCGAAATGCGCAACACCCTGAAACGCGTCGACGGTCAAACGCTACCTGGCGTGACTGCTACCTTGGAGCAGCTACAGAAAACCCTGCGCTCCGCCAATTCAGCGATCGCTGATGATTCTCCGCAGCGTGAGAAACTTGGGGACACATTGCAGGAGCTAGAACGCATGTCCCGTTCGCTACGAGACCTAGCGGACTACCTGGGTCGTCATCCTGAGTCGCTGATCCGCGGCCGACCTAAAGCAGCAGGTGCGGAAAATCTGCAGCGTTGATTGGAACACTCGGCCAAGGAGTTATATATGATGCCCCCTCTATACCGGACCTCGCTGGCTTTGTTACTAACGATGGCTGCTGGTTGCAGCAGTACGCCTAACAACTACCACACCCTTGTACCTGCACAGGCGAGCCGGGTCGCAGGGGAGCGGGTTCAGGTTGAGCGGGTGGCCGTACCCCCTCAAGTTGATCGTCCGCAATTGGTGGTGCGACAAGGCGACAGCGGCCTGGTCATTCTTGAAACGGAATGGTGGGGTGCAAACCTCGTTGATGAGTTTGGCAGTGCGCTACAGGACTTACTGGGTGGGCCGGTTGGAGGGGGGCGCAAGGCAATCTTGCGAGTCGACGTACAGCGTTTTGATTCAGTACCTGACCACTATGCTTTGCTCGATGCGGTATGGCGCCTGAAACGACCAGGGTTGGATGAGCTCACGTGCCGCACGACGGTACAAACGCCAGCGCAGAACACCATCGCAAGCTTGGTTAGCGCTCAACAAGCAAACCTGCGCAAGTTTGCTGACGCGGTTCAGGCGAGCGCTACCAACGGCTCTGCCCGTTGCCCGGCAGGTTGAGGCTCAAAAGATGCATGCCGTCTTGGTGAACCGGCCATGAGCCTGCGCAAGAAACTCCTATGTCTGTTTGCGCCGCCCATGCTGTTGGTAATGTTCTTGATGTGGGGGTGGGGACATAACGTCTTGCTCGGCCGGCTAGACCATGAGGATGAGCAATTGCTCCTGGTCGAAGCTAATCGGTTGAGGGCGATGATGGATGTACTGTTCGAGCGCGACGTTGACCGGCTAACCAATCTCAGCACTTTTATTCAACGAGCTGGCCCGACGCTTCAACTGGGGGCGTCGGGTTTTGATTTCCTGATCCAAACCCGCTCAGACACGTTCACAGTTCTGCATCCCCTGGACGCTGAACGGGTTTCAAAACTCTCGGAAGTCTATCCAGTGAGCATGGATTTTCAAGCGAGCATAGTTGATCGTCTGGGATCATTGCGCCCGGCTTTGAGCGCAACCCCACGTGCGCAACTGATCACTGTGCAAGACGTTCCGATGCTCCTAGTTAGCGTTGGTTCGCCTTCCGGCTACCTGTTCGGAGGAACGCTGCTCGATGCCGAGCGGGTAGAGCAGTTGCAAAGGCAGCTAGGTGGCGCGCTTATCTGGGCTCCGCCCGGTGACTTCGACCCTGTGATGCTCGGTAGTTCCGACAGCAGTCAGATGAGTCTTTCGAGGCGGCACGTGATGAACGCCGCCCATCACAATGTGGATCTGATTTTTCACGACAGCCTTGGAAACGCACAACTAAGCCTGCGGGTGATACGTGATAGGCACCTCTATCAGGAGGGATTAGCTCAGCTGAATCTTTTTATGGCTTTCCTGACCGCAAGCCTGGTGCTGGCCTGGGTAGCAATCCATCTCGGATTGGAACGATTTCTGCTGCGCCGAATTCGAAAAATGCATGCGGAGCTAGCGACGATCGGACCTGGCAATCCGCACTCCCGTTTACAGGAATGCGGAAAGGATGAGTTAGGCGATTTGGGACGCGAGGCAAACCGGACGTTGGACCGTCTGGAACAAAGTGAGGCACGTGATGCCGCGATTCTTGCAGAGATCCAGGAAGGCTATTTTGAGCTAGATGAAGCCGGTTACCTGCAGTCCATGAATCCTGCCTTTTGTTCCCAAGTGGGTTACCCAGCCGAAACCCTATCGGGGATGGCGTTTGCCACCCTGATGGAAAATGAGGAGGTGCTGGACAGTATTCTGCATCCCCAGCAGCGAGGCGAAAGCCCGGCACTGTCGGCTCGATTGCGACGCGCTGACGGTAGCGTAGGCCATTACCAAGCCCGCATTACCCCAATCGTTGATGGGCAGAAGACCCTCCGCGGATACCGTGGCATTCTGCATGACGTCAGCGCGCACGTGGAATATCAAAATCAGCTTTATGCCATGGCGCACAATGATGCCCTAACAGGCCTGGGCAATCGCAAGGCATTCCACCATTACCTAAGAGAGCTTCTGGGAGGGCAACCTCAGCCTTTGACCCTCTTTTTCGTTGACCTGGATCGTTTCAAACAGGTCAACGATACCTTCGGCCATGAAACGGGTGATGAGTTACTCGTGTGTCTCGCACGCCGGTTGGAGAACTCCGTACGAAAGCCGGATCGTGCGTTTCGACTGGGGGGGGATGAGTTCACTCTGCTAGTGCTGGGCGATAACGTCGAGGCTGCTGAACGATTGGCTGCGCGACTGCTCGGTGTTTTGAGTAAACCAGTCCGCATTGGCGAACTGGTCATCGATTTCGTGACACCTAGCATCGGTATTGCAAACTCGCCTCGCCACTCAACGGATCCCGCCGAACTGATCAAAACAGCCGATGCGGCGATGTATGAAGCCAAGCGACACCGTAATCAATATCATCTAGCCCAGTGAGCGCGCAGCGGCGCGCAGATCGCTCATGGAGAGTCTGAAAATGCGGAATCACCAAACGCTCATTGGGTTGTCGCTGCTCGGACTTGTCCCGTTCATCCCTTTCAGTGCAGAGGCAGATGACAATTCTGAACTAGCTAAGAAAGCCCAGAATCCCATCGCGGCCATGTATAGCCTACCCATTCAGTACAACTGGGATCAAAAAATCGGGCCCTCCGGGGACGGAATGCATAGCGTCACCAATATCCAGCCCGTGCTTCCTTTTTCATTGAATTCGGAGTGGAACCTCATTTCCCGAACGATCCTGCCAGTGATTGATCAGCACGGTTTAGTGAGGGGCGGCGGGGCTGACAAATCCGGGATAGGAGATGTTACGCAAAGCTTTTTCTTCTCACCGAAAAAGCCAACGTCAAATGGTTGGATCTGGGGCGCCGGCCCAGCGCTGCTATTTCCGACTGGCAGTGATGATTTGCTCAGCGCAGAACAATGGGCTGCGGGTCCTACAGCCGTGGCACTGAAACAATCCAACGGATGGACCCACGGGATGCTGGCTAATCATTTGTGGGGATTGGAGACCGCGCCGGCAGATAACAAAGAAAGAATCAACCATACCTTCCTTCAGCCATTCTTTTCCTATACCAACAGCACATTCACGACATTCGGTATCAACAGCGAGTCGACGTACAATTGGAAGAGCCATGAATGGTCCATTCCAATCAACTTCACAGTCACCCAACTCTTGAAGGTTGGCAACCAGCCCATGACGATCCAAGTCGGACCGCGTTACTGGGTCGAAAGTGCAACCGATGGACCGGAAGGATGGGGAGGGCGGGCTGCTATTACTCTACTGTTTCCTCGCTAGACACAGGTCTGTAAGCATCACAAGTCTGTAGGGGATTCTGTTAACAGGCGTCTGGCTAAGAGTTTTCCTCAACTGGCGCTTCGGACGGGTATGTTGTTGCCTCTGGGTGCCTTACCCGCGGCCGACGACAGAGTTATGCAATTAGGCGTTCGATGCTTAATCGTGCCTTCCTCAGTAAAAAATGGATTAAACCTACGGGAATGGGGTTCGCTTATGAAGTGTTTGGTTTGCGCTGGAATTGCATCTGGACCTACATGCGAAGGCCCTTGGGAGGAGCGGGACTGTCCTGCCTGCGGACGCTACCGTGTAGCCGACGCTCTCATCCTGACATTGATGGAGCAGGGGCAAATATTCGATGTTGAAATGACTCGCAAGTGGCTTGCACAGCAGCGGCGTGATCATCCCGTGCCTTGTATTGAGCCTCACAACGTCTGGCTCGCAGAATAAGCCACTGCAAATTCACCCTGGCCACTCCAAAGAGAGAGCAAGCTTCTTAGCAGTGCCCAGCATCAGGCTCAAGCCTTCAGGTTGCAAATTTAACAAATCATTCCTTCCTCCACATAGCGCTGCATGCCTGTATCCATTCCGTGGCTGCCTCGTGTGATGCAAGGCGTACGTCTCGAACTGTTATCAGTTTCACCACAACCTCTCTGCGCGATCGTCCTCGCGCCGTCCAACCATTAGCACAGGGTCAAATTTCTCAGGGGGCACACTTGTACTCCTGATCGACCGCCGCGGACATAATTGGCATGAAGCCGGCTCGCAATCACTGCTGAGTGACGATGACCGCGCGCTTCTACGCCAGCAGCTACGCGCGCCGTGGTACGACGATTCCTTTGTTGAGACAGTACCCGCCGCAGCAGACTTTTACACAGCTCAATTTAGTTGATGTGTATTTTTTATACGTTCAACGTACTATATTATTAGATTTAAACAAATAAGATCGGATAAGATTTAAATATAGCAGCTAATCGGGATCTAGAGAGATTACTTCATTCGACTTGTCAGGCTTTGTCCCGGTCTCCATCCGCTCGATTTTTTTCCCTAGCATCACCCCGTCCCGCTGGGCGGCGCTGTCCGACGACGCTGAAGAAGCCTACAAGACTGACGCCATGGTCAAGAAACTGATTCCGGAAACACTCACCCGAACCGCCCCGGAAATCGATAGTTCAGGATCATTGCTAACCCCCTTTTTGGCGTTAAACAGCTCTTCGCCCTTCCAGCAGTCCATGAAGGCCGCTGTCTAGGGACGGAAAAGAGTCTCTCCACCGATTACGAGCTCAGCTGTAAACCACTTTTTTTCACTGTAAACCACTGTGTTTTACAGTGAAAAAAAGTGGTTTACATGGGGTCGAAAAATACAGCCTATCAGGCGCTGTAAACCAGGAAGGGGAAGGCCTCCATTCATGTCGATATGCTGAATCCTATACTGCTAGGCGGTCCCAAATTGAGGCCTCGCGCTTTCACTCTCTGATCACCCGAGCTGGGATAATGCTCTACTCAAGCTTGTGCAACTGAGCCCGGTTGAGCCTAGCCACGCAGCCTTTGGACGATGCAGCTGACGCCAAGCATCAAGCAAAAAGGCACCCAAAGGTGCCTTCTCGGTAGGTTTGAGGAGTAGTCGCAGCGATCCTTTAGCTCCCAGCCTTGCGACCTTGGGTTCAGAATCCGACCGGCTATGCCCGTCGTCACTACTTCAGAGAAACCAGCTTTCTCAGCTGCCAAAATTCCGGGGGGGCTCTTGCTGGTACCCAGTCCCGACAAATGCGCAATTGCAGCCCTCAATTACAAGGCTATAGACGTTGACACGTGTGTCAATCACATCTGATGGGTAGATCTGATTTCACGCACGGTACAATGCGGCCATTATTCAAATAAGTTCAAAAAACCTGAAAAAAATTCAAACTATCGTGAAAATGAAGGACAAAGGCGACCAGAGCTTCGGGTGAGTAGCGCATGGTATTGATAAAACCGATGGTAGCTATGTCGCGAGTATCAGTTCTATCAAATAAAATAGGAAGCACGACTCACGCACTGGATGGAATCTGCAATGAAAAATGTCTCTTTCACCGAACGCCTGGTTCACGCCGTCGGCTATGAAGTGTTCGCCGTGCTGCTGTGTGCGCCGCTGTTGTCCTGGATCATGGGCAAGTCGCTGGCGACGGCGGGGGCGCTGGCGGTGACCCTCTCGGTGATCGCCATGCTGTGGAACATGGTCTATAACGCGCTGGTCGATCGCTACGTGCGGGTCGAGCGCATCCACTGGAAGGCCAGCGCACGCTTTGCACACGGCCTGGGCTTCGAAGCCGGGCTGGTGGTGTGGTGCCTGCCGGTGGCGGCGTGGATGCTGGAAATTTCGTTGCTGCAGGCGTTCATGGTGGAGTTGGGCTTCTTCGTGATCATCCTGCCCTACACCGTGCTGTACAACTGGGCCTTCGACAAAGCCCGGCACCTGCTGATGCAGCGTCGCCTTGCATGAAAACCACCAGCCTGCGCTGCTCCTCGATTTGTGCATTGCGCGGATATCCTGGGGCTGCTTCGCAGCCCTTTCGCGACACAAGGCCGCTCCTACAGGGATGGCGCAGGCTTCAGGCTTGCGCTGTACCTGTGGGAGCGGCTTTAGCCGCGAACACCGGTGCAGCCGGTGCACCCAATAAAAAGGGGCATGCCATCGCTGGCATGCCCCGTTTTTCAAACCGTTAAAGCGCCTCAGGCAACCTTGACGATCCAGCCAGCCGGTGCTTCCACGTCACCGCTCTGGATACCGGTCAGCTCGTTGTAGAGCTTCTGGGTAACCGGGCCGACCTTTTCCAGGTCGTGGAACACGTGCAGCTTGCCGTTGTACTCGATGCCGCCGATCGGGGTGATCACCGCAGCGGTACCGCAGGCGCCGGCTTCGATGAAGCGGTCCAGCTTGTTGATTTCCACATCGCCTTCGATCACTTTCAGGCCCAGGCGCGATTGCGCCAGTTCCATCAGCGACAGGCGGGTGATGCCTGGCAGCACCGAAGCCGATTTCGGGGTGACGAACTCGTTGTTGGCGGTGATGCCGAAGAAGTTGGCCGAACCGACTTCCTCGATCTTGGTGTGGGTCAGCGGGTCGAGGTAGATGGCGTCGGCGAAGTTGGCTTTCTTCGCTTCTGCACCCGGCTGCAGGCTGGCGGCGTAGTTGCCACCGACCTTGGCCGCGCCGGTGCCTTGCGGGGCTGCGCGGTCGAAGCTGGAAATCTGGAAGTTGTGCGGCTTCATGCCGCCCTTGAAGTACGAGCCAACCGGGATGGCGAAGATCGAGAAGATGAACTCGGGGGCGGTGCGCACGCCAATGTTGTCACCGGTGCCGATCACGAACGGGCGCAGGTAGAGGGCGCCTTTACCATGCGGTGGCACGAACTTCTCGTTGGCCTTGACCACTTGCTTGCACGCCTCGATGAACACATCGGTCGGCACCTGCGGCATCAGCAGGCGGGCGCAGCTGCGCTGCATGCGGGCGGCGTTCTGGTCCGGGCGGAACAGGTTGATCGAACCGTCCTTGCAACGGTAGGCCTTGAGGCCCTCGAAGCACTGCTGGCCGTAGTGCAGGGCAGTGGAGCCTTCACTGATGTGCAGTACGTTGTCTTCGGTCAGGGTGCCCTTGTCCCACACGCCATTGCGCCATACGGACAGGTAGCGTTTGTCGGTCTTGATGTAGTCGAAACCCAGCTTGTCCCAATTAATGCTTTCGTTGCTCATGACACCCTCATTGTCTTGCAAGTGCCCGATTGCTCGGGCTGCTGTTATATGCGCACCACGCCACCATAATACATCCGTGGCAGATCGGGAACGGCCAGTCACGAATTGATAGCCTGCAATGCATTTATTGCGGCTTCTACAGGTGCAGGTACTCGTCCAGCGCCAGCCGGTCGAGCAGTACCTGGTCGTGGGACACCACCACCAGCGCCCCGCGAAACTGCCCGATCATGTGTTCCAGTGCGGCCAGCGACGGCAGGTCCAGGTGGTTGCCGGGTTCGTCCAGCAGCAACAGGTCGAGCGGCCGTTCGCGGTACAGCACGGCGGCCAGTGCTGCCTTCATCCGTTCACCGCCGCTGAGCAGGCCGCTGGGCAGTTCGATGCGGGCCGCATCCAGGCCAAGTTGCGCCAGGCGGCTGCGCAAGTCGCCCTGGGCCAATGTCGGGTTTGCCTGGTGCAGGTGGTCGAGCACGCTGGTATGGCCTGGTAGTGCGCTGCAGTGCTGGTCAAGCAGGGCGGTTTCACCACTGAGGCGCAGGCTGTCGGGCGGTGCTGGCAACTCGCCGTTCATCAGCTTGAGCAGGGTGGACTTGCCACTGCCATTGGCGCCGACCAGGCCCACCCGCTGGCCCAGGCACAAGCGCAGGTTCAATGGTTTGCGCGTGCCGCGGGGTAGGTGCAGCGCCTGCAAGGCCAGCACTTCGCGGCCCGGATGACGCTGCGGCGTGGGTGCATGCAGGGTAATGGCGCAGTCCTGCTCGACTTCGTGAGCGGCGTCACGCACTTTGCCCTGCAGCGTCTGCCGGGCGTCGCGATGGTCGCGGCACTGCTTGCCCGCAGTGGCCTGGCTGCGTTCCTGCTGGCGGTCGACCAGGATCTTGGCCTGGTTGGCGTGCCTGGCGTTGCGCCCGGCGCGGGCTTGATGACGTTCCAGGTCTTCGCGCTGGCGCTGCAGTTCGCGCGCCTGGCGTTGCTGCTCCTGTTTCAGCCGGGCAAGTTGCTGTTGGGCCAGCGCCGTCTGGCTGGCTTTCTGGGCCGAATAGAAGCTGTAGTTGCCGCCATAGGCCTGCAAGCCCAGGCTGGACAATTCGACGATGCGCGTCATGTGCGCGAGCAGGCTGCGATCATGGCTGATCACCAGCAAGCCCCGGTCCCAGGCTTCGATCATGCTCAGCAGTTGGGCGCGGGCGTTGCTGTCCAGGTGATTGCTCGGTTCGTCGAGGATCAGGTAGTCCGCTTCGCTGAGCCAGGCGCCGACCAGCGCCACGCGCATGGCCTGGCCACCGCTCAGGCTGTGGGCGGGCTGGTGCCAGTCGAGCTGGCCCAGGCCGTGGCGTTGCAGGTGCCCCTGCAATTGCTCGCGGATATCCCAGCGTTCGCCGACGGTGTCGAAGTCACTGGGTGCGACGCTGCCTTGCTCGATGCGCTCCAGCGCAGCGAGCACCGCGCCCACCTGGGCCAGGTCGGCGACCGTGGCGCTGTGCTCGATCACCTGCTGGTCCAGAAGATGGATGCGCCCAAGGCGCCGACACTGGCCGCTGCTTGGTTCGCGCTGGCCGGCAAGTACCTGCCCGAGCAGGCTCTTGCCCACACCGTTGCGCCCGACCAGGCCGGTGCGGCGTTGGTCGAAGGTTTCGCTGAGGTCGGTAAATAACAGCCTGCCGTCAGGCAAGGCCAAGGAGACGCTGTCCAGCGTCAGGATCGACGTGTTCGTCATGCACAACTCCACCAATGCCGCGACATCTCCGGAGCGAGCCGGAGGCTGAAGACTGGCCGTCGAAGGGACGGCGGCATCAATGGCGCATTGGACGAACACCTCGTGACAGGGGAATGCGTAGCCTAACGGATAGAGGCATCGTTGTCGCGGGAAAACAGATTCCGCGAGTGCGCCGCGTGCGCTGTAGGAGCGGCCTTGTGTCGCGATAGGGCTGCGAAGCAGCCCCAGCAATTTGTGCCACTATGCTGAAACCCTGGGGCTGCTTCGCAGCCCTATCGCGACACAAGGCCGCTCCTACAAGAGCCAGGGCCGCGCATGCCCCTGGTTCAGCGCCCCATCAAGCGCCTGGTCCAGTCGCCCCCGTGGCTCTGCTGGCAGGCCTCTTCACTGTCAAACCGCACATGCCAGGCCGGATGATCCAGCTGAATGCCGGCCTGCTCCAGCGCAAGGCCTGTCAGTGCCAGCATGCGCACCTTCGCGTCGCCCGCCACGGCGGCGGCCTTGTCGGCCTCTCGCTCGAACACCCAGGTAATACGCAGGCTGGCCGGAAAATTCTCGGGCGCGAGACGATGGGTAAGCCAGCTGAAACCGACGATCTCCGCCTTGGCGGTTTCGCAGGCTTCGGTCAGGCAAACCACCAGTTCACGCTCCAGGCGTGCCATATCGCGCTTGTTCAGGGGTTTCACCGGTGGGCCTCGCTGCTCAAAGCCACCACTGTAACGCAGTTGCGCCACTTGCTGTCGGCCAGCCCGACAGCAATGGTTGACCACCCGCCAGCCACTGCGTAGCCTTGCCACTTCGAGGTTCTTCGGCCAGGCCGAAGCTAAGACGGGAACGCGGTACAAGCCGCGGCTGCCCCCGCAACTGTAAGCACCGACAACGGATCGACACAGCCACTGCGCCCGCGCGCGGGAAGGCGTCATCCCGCCAGCCCGCTGCACCAGCGGGTACATGGAACGGTGCGAGCCAGGAGACCTGCCTCGTCACGTTTTCGACTTTCAACCGGGCGGGGTGATCCGGTGGCGAACAAGCCCGGCCGGCCTGGCCTGCGGCTGTCGTCCTGCATGCCCGCGCCAATCTGCCAAGGGCAATGCGACATGAAAACACTGGCCAAGCTCCCCGTCACCATCGTCACCGGCTTCCTCGGCTCGGGCAAGACTACCTTGCTGCGCCACATGCTCGACAACGCCCAGGGCCGCCGCATTGCGGTGATCGTCAACGAGTTCGGCGAACTGGGCATCGACGGCGAAATCCTCAAGCAGTGCAGCATCGGTTGCACCGAAGAAGAAGCCACCGGCCGCGTCTACGAGCTGGCCAACGGCTGCCTGTGCTGCACCGTGCAGGAAGAGTTCTTCCCGGTGATGCGCGAGCTGGTGGCACGCCGTGGCGACCTGGACCATATCCTCATCGAAACCAGCGGCCTGGCCCTGCCCAAACCGCTGGTGCAAGCCTTCCAGTGGCCAGAAATCCGCAATGCCTGCACCGTCGACGCGGTGATCACGGTGGTCGATAGCCCTGCGGTGGCCGCCGGCACCTTCGCCGCCTACCCGGACCAGGTCGATGCCCAGCGCAAGCTCGACCCCAACCTGGACCACGAGTCGCCGCTGCACGAACTGTTCGCCGACCAGCTGGCCAGCGCCGACCTGGTGGTGCTGAACAAGGCCGACCTGATCGACGCCGAAGGCCTGGCCAAGGTCCGCGCCGAGGTGGCTGAAGAACTGCCGCCGGCGGTCAAGGTGATCGAGGCCAGCAGCGGCAAGCTGCCGCTGGAGGTGCTGCTGGGCGTGGGCGCCGAGTCCGAGGCGCACATCGATGGCCGCCGTACCCACCACGATTCGCATCATGACGGCGATGACCATGACGATCATGACCACGACGCCTTCGACTCCATCTCCATCGACCTGCCCGAAGCCGACGAAAGCCTGCTGCTCGATGCCCTGACCCAGCTGGTGGTGGAATTCGGCATCCTGCGCGCCAAAGGCTTCGCTGCCATCCCGGGCAAGCCGATGCGCCTGCTGGTGCAAGGCGTGGGTACCCGTTTCGACAAGCACTTCGACCGCGCCTGGCGCGCCGACGAGCCGCGCATCACACGCCTGGTGCTGATTGGCCAGGACCTTGACGCCGCCCAGCTGGAAGCGCGCCTGCGCCAGGCACTGGGCGCCTGACGCATGCACCTGCTGCGGACCCAGCCCGGCGGCTTCGTGCCGGATGACAGCATTGCCGACCTCGGCCAGACGCCCGCCGAGCTGGTGATTCTCTGCAGCGGCGATTCGCACCTGGCATTGCTCGCCGATACCGCCGAGCAATTGCCCGAGGATTACCCCAGCCTGCGCCTGGCCAACCCGATGCAGGTACAGAACCATGCCTCGGTCGACCTGTACGTCGACCAGGTGCTGCGCCATGCCAAAGTCATCCTGGTGTCGCTGCACGGCGGCGTCGGCTACTGGCGCTATGGCGTCGAGCAGTTGGTCGAGTTGGCCGGCCGTGGCGTGCAGCTGATCCTGGTGCCGGGTGACGACCGCCCCGACCCGGAGCTGACCAGCCTGGGCAGTGTCAGCGGCGAGCAGGCCGAACGCCTTTGGCACTACTTGCGCCAGGGCGGCAAGGCCAACGCCATCAACCTGTTCAACTGCCTGGCCAGCCAGTGGCTGGGCCGCGACTATGCCTGGGACGAGCCGCAGCCGCTGCCGCGCACTGCCGTGTATCACCCGGCCAAGGGCAGCGCCACGCTGGAGGATTGGTACCCGCAGTGGCACCCCGAGCAGCCGGTGGCGCCACTGTTGTTCTACCGCTCGCACCTGCAGGCGGCCAATACCGCGTTCATCGATGTGTTCTGCCAGCGCCTGCAGGCCGCCGGGCTCAACCCGTTGCCGATCGCCGTGGCCAGCCTCAAGGAAAGCGCCTGCCTGGAGCAGGTCGAAGCCTGGCTGGACGAGGTGGGTGCCGAAGTGCTGGTCAACACCACCGGCTTTGCCCTGTCCAGCCCGGAGCGCCCCAACCTGCGCCCGTTCCGTCGCGACATCCCGGTGCTGCAGGCCATCTGCGCGCAAGACAACCAGCCCGGCTGGGAAGCCAGCGAGCAGGGCCTGGGGGCGCGTGACCTGGCCATGCACATTGCCCTGCCCGAACTGGACGGGCGCATCATCACCCGCCCGGTCAGTTTCAAGGACATGGCCTGGCGCAGCGAACGCAGCCAGTCCGACGTGGTCTGCTACCGCGCCCACCCCGAGCGCATGGACTTTGTCGCCGAACTGGCCCGCCGTTGGGTCGAACTGGCGCGCCTGCCGAATGCGCAAAAGCGCGTGGCCCTGGTGCTGGCCAACTACCCGACCCGGGATGGCCGCATTGGCAACGGCGTTGGCCTGGACACGCCAGCGGCCGCGCTGAACATACTCAAGGCCCTGCAGGCCGAAGGCTATCCGCTGGCCGACTTGCCGGGCAGCGGCACGCAGCTGATCCATCAGTTGCTCGGTGGCGTGACCAACGACCTCGACCAGCTGGACCTGCGCCCGTGCGCGCAGAGCCTGAGCCTGGCCGACTACAAGGCCGCCTTCGAGCGCCTGCCAGAGGCAAACCGCCAGGCCGTGCTGGAACGCTGGGGGCCGCCGCAGCAGGACCCGATGTACCGCAGTGGCCGGCTGATGGTGGCCGGCCTGCGCTTTGGCTTGACCTTTGTCGGCATCCAGCCGGCGCGCGGTTACCAGGTGGACCCCAGCGCGGTGTACCACGACCCGGACCTGGTGCCACCGCACGGCTACCTGGCATTTCACTTCTGGTTGCGCCATGCCTTTGCCGCCGACGCGGTGATCCATGTCGGCAAGCACGGCAACCTCGAATGGCTGCCCGGCAAGGGCGTCGGGTTGTCGGCGCAGTGCTGGCCGGACGCCTTGCTCGGCCCGCTGCCGAACATCTATCCGTTCATCGTCAACGACCCGGGCGAGGGCGCCCAGGCCAAGCGCCGCACCCAGGCGGTGATCATCGACCACCTGATGCCGCCGCTGACCCGTGCCGAAACCTACGGCCCGTTGCGCCACCTGGAGCAATTGGCCGACGAGTTCTACGAAGCGCAGCTGCTCGACCCGCGGCGCGCTCGCGAGTTGCAGCGCGACATTCTCGAACTGGTCAAGGCCAATCACATTGACCGTGAACTGCAGCTGGAAGGCCAGCTGGACGATGCCGCCGTATGGCTGCCACGCCTGGATACCTACCTGTGCGACCTGAAGGAATCGCAGATTCGCGATGGCCTGCATGTGTTCGGCCAGTCCCCGGAAGGCCGGCTGCGGCTGGATACCTTGCTGGCGCTGTTACGGGTCGAGCGTGGCGACGGTCGCGGTGGCAATGCCAGCCTGTTACGGGCCCTGGCCAAGGCGCTGGTGCCAGGCTTCGATCCGCTCGATTGTGAACTTGGCCAGCCGTGGCAAGGGCCACGCCCGGAACAACTGCAGGCCATGAGCAGCGAGCCTTGGCGCACCTGTGGCGATACCCGCGAACGCCTTGAACTGTTGGCGCTGCAGTTGATCGACCAGGCGCTGTGCGGCACCGTGCATTTACCTGCCCAGAGCGAATGGCAGCCGGTGCACGATGTGGTACGGACGCTGCGAGAATCGGTGGCACCCAGCCTGGACGCCTGCGGCAGCGCCGAAATGGATGGCCTGCTGGCGGCGCTGGCCGGGCGTTTCGTGCCCGCCGGCCCCAGTGGCGCACCCAGTCGTGGTCGCCTGGACGTGCTGCCCACCGGTCGCAACTTCTATACCGTGGACGTGCGCAACCTGCCCACCACCACCGCCTGGCGCCTGGGTTTCGCCTCCGCCAACCTGATCCTGGAGCGCCATCTGCAGGACCACGGCGATCACCTGCGCCAGCTCGGTCTTTCGGTGTGGGGCACGGCAACCATGCGTACCGGCGGTGATGACATCGCCCAGGCCATGGCGCTGATGGGCGTGCGTCCGGTGTGGGCCACGGGCAGCCAGCGGGTAGACGATTTCGAGATCCTGCCACTCAGCCTGCTCGACCGCCCGCGGGTGGATGTGACCTTGCGCGTTTCCGGCTTTTTCCGTGATGCCTTCGGCAACCTCATCCGCCTGTTCGATGCCGCAGTGCAGGCCGTGGCCGCGCTGGATGAGCCCGACGATCTCAACCCCCTGGCTGCCCGCGTGCGTAGCGAGCGTGCCGCGCTGCAGGCGCAGGGCGTGGACGCCGAGCAGGCCGCGCGCCAGGCTGGCTGGAGGGTGTTCGGTGCCAAGCCCGGGGCCTATGGCGCCGGGGTGCAGAACGCCATCGACGGGCGCCTGTGGCACAGCCGCGACGACCTGGCCGAGGTCTACCTCAATCACGGCGGCTATGCCTACGGCGCCAGCGACGACGGAACCCCGGCCCGAGCCCAGTTCGCCCAGCGCCTGGCCAAGGTGCAGGCGGTGCTGCAGAACCAGGACAACCACGAACACGATCTGCTCGATTCCAACGACTATTACCAGTTCCAGGGTGGCATGCTGGCGGCGTCGGAAACCTTGTCCGGTGCGGCAGTTGCCAGTTATCACGGCGACCATAGCCAGGCCGACCGGCCGCGCATCCGTACCCTCAAGGAAGAGCTGAACCGGGTCATCCGCGCCCGGGCGCTGAACCCGAAATGGATCGACGGGGCCAAGCGCCACGGCTACAAGGGCGCCTTCGAGATGGCGGCGACGGTCGACAACCTGTTCGCCTTCGACGCCACCACGGAACTGATCGACGACCATCATTACCAGGCGCTGGCCGATGCCTACGTGCTCGACCCGGCGACCCGCGACTTCATGCGCGAGCACAACCCCGAGGCCCTGCGCGACCTTACCGAGCGTTTGCTGGAGGCCCAGCAGCGCGGTCTGTGGCAGGCACCGGGTGACTACCGCGAAGCCCTCGAGGAACAACTGCTCGACGGCGAGGAACAGGCTTGAAATGAGTGAACCCGTGCAATTTCCACTGGCAGCCGTGGTCGGTGCCGATGACCTGAAACTGGCGCTGTGCCTGACCGCAATCGACCCGAAGATCGGCGGCGTGCTGATCGAGGGGCCACGTGGCATGGCCAAGAGTACTCTGGCCCGTGGCTTGGCCGACCTGCTCGGTGAGGGCCCGTTCGTGACCCTGCCACTGGGCGCCAGCGAAGAGCGGCTGGTCGGCACCCTCGACCTGGATGCCGCACTGGGGCAGGGCAAGGCGCAGTTCTCCCCTGGGGTACTGGCCCAGGCCGATGGTGGCGTGCTGTACGTCGATGAGGTGAACCTGCTGCCCGACACCCTCGTCGACCTGCTGCTCGATGTGGCAGCCAGCGGCACCAACCGCATCGAGCGCGACGGCATCTCGCACCGGCACAGTGCTCGCTTTGTACTGATCGGCACCATGAACCCGGAGGAGGGCGAACTGCGCCCGCAGTTGCTCGACCGCTTTGGCCTCAACGTGGCTCTGGAAGGCTTGCCCGAGCCTGAGGCGCGCCAGCAGATCATTCGCCGCCGTCTGGCCTTCGACAGCGACCCGCAGGCCTTTTGCGCGCAATGGGCCGAGGCCCAGGCGCAATTGCGCGAGCGCTGCCAGGCGGCGCGTCAGGCCCTGGCCGGCATTGCCCTGGACGACCAGGCGCTGGCCTGGATTACCGAACGCTGCTACGCCGCCGGGGTCGACGGCCTGCGCGCCGACCTGGTCTGGCTGCGCGCCGCACGCGCCCACTGTGCGTGGCGTGGTGGTGAGGCCATCGAGGAGGCCGATGTCGATGCAGTGGCCGAGTTCGCCTTGCGCCATCGCCGCCGCGTTTCGCCCCAGGCCAACCCACCTGCGGCGCCGCAGCAGCCTGAACAGCAGCCCGGTCGGCAAGGCGCGGGCAACCCTGGCGAACAGGGCGGGCAGGGCGACTGGGGCGCAATGCCGGCGCAGCCTGTGGCCAGTGGCGCGCGCCGCGAGGTGCCGAACTGGGCAAAAAAGCCCTGAGCATCCCCCAGTCACCTGCCAAAGGGGCGGATGCCAAAGCAGGCGCAGGTAAGCAATACGGTGCCAGCCGAGGCCGGGCGCGCAGTGCTGCGGCCGGGCGGGTGGCCTGGCTGCCGACCCTGCTCAAGGGCCGGCCACGCCAGCGCCAGGACCTGTGCTGGCAGCAACGCCAGGCCAGGCCCGCAGAACTGTGGCTGGTAATCGTCGATGCTTCGGCCTCGACCCGTCGCCACCAGGCGTTGGCGCAAACCAAAGGGCTGCTGGCGGCGCTGTTCGACCAAGCCTACCGCCAACGTGCCCGGTTGGCCCTGCTTACCGCCAGCGGGCGCTCACCGCAGTGGCAGCGCCACGGCCTGAAGGCCTCGGCCGCCTTGCAACCGTGGCTGCAAGCCTTGGGAGCTGGTGGTGGCACGCCGTTGATCGCTGCATTGGAGCAGGCTCGGCACTGGTTGCAGGCTCGGCAACGGGCCCACCCCGAAGAAGCGTTACGCTGCCTGGTGTTCACCGACGGTCGCCTGCAACACTGGAATACCGTGCAACCGATGCCGTGCGCCACTCTGTTGGTGGACATGGAACTGGCGCCGGTGCGCCTGGGGCGTGCGCAGCGCCTGGCGCAGCAACTTCAGGCGGATTACCAGCACCTGCAACAGTTCAGGTTGGTGGATTGAAAAAGCACCGGTGCGACACTATGCCGCAATAAGAAAAGTTGCCAGAACAGCAACCCGGAAGTTGTACAAGTGCGTGGCGACGCACGCACTTGGTTTGCCGGCCGATATTATTTCGGCATTGACCACGGTTGCAGGTCGTAACCTTTTTCGCACAGTTCGGCGCGCACTTCCTCGATCAGGCTGGCCCACTGGGCCGGGTCGGAATAGATGCGCGAAGACACTTGCTTGCTGCCGATGCGGGTGCTGGTCCGGTCGATCACTGCCAGGCTCAGTTCACCAGTACCGTTGGGTGCATCCCAGGCTACGCACTGGAAAGGTTCGAAGGCGTGGTCGGCAATCAGCAGTGCTTCGTTGACACGGAGCGGGGCATTCATGGTTCGGTCTCTCTATGGTCCCAAACATCCAGTTAAAGTCCGCGTTGCTTCGAAGTCGCCTCGGTTATCGCGAAGTGCAGCGCGGGGTTATGTGTACTGATGCTCGTTGTCCGGGGGCGAGTCACACATTGGTTGTAAAAAAATTTGCCAAGGTCGAATCCGTTCTTGCCCATGCCGCCATGTGATGTCGATAAAGTGCGAAAATTCCCGTCACGCATTGTAAAAAAATGATTCGGCAGACAGACGGTACTGGGAACCGTCAACTTAGTTGCTACTGTTAATCGGGCGCCACAACTTACTGTTTTATTTCAAAAAACTGAAAACTGGCGCCAAGGATTGGTCATGCAGCAGCCTGCCGCCCAACGCCGTTTGCTCATCGTCGACCCCTGCGATGACTGCCATCGTTTGTTACCCGGATTGCGCAGCGCAGGCTGGGATGTGCACAGCTGCATGCTCGGCGCCGCGTTGGATCATCCCTGCGATGTGGGCCTGTTGCGCTTGCAGGCGTCGCACCTGAGGCGCCCGGACGGGGTCAAGGACTTGATCAAACGCAGCAACACCGAATGGATTGCCGTGCTCAGCGCCGAACAACTGCGCATGCCGGCCGTCGGCGATTTTGTTTGTGAATGGTTCTTTGACTTCCACACCTTGCCGTTCGACGTTTCCCGCGTTCAGGTCACGCTGGGCCGGGCCTTCGGTATGGCGCGCCTGCGCGGCAAAGGGATGGCGAGGGTGGATGAAACGAGCCACGAACTGCTCGGTGATAGCCGCCCGATCCGCGAACTGCGCAAGCTGCTGGGCAAGCTGGCGCCCACTGAATCGCCGGTGCTGATCTGTGGAGAAAGCGGCACCGGCAAGGAACTGGTGGCCCGCACCCTGCATCGCCAGTCGCAACGCAGCGAGCAACCGTTCGTTGCCATCAACTGCGGGGCAATCCCCGAGCACCTGATCCAGTCGGAACTGTTCGGCCATGAAAAGGGCGCTTTCACGGGTGCTCATCAGCGCAAGGCCGGGCGCATCGAAGCGGCTCATGGTGGCACGCTGTTTCTCGACGAAATTGGCGATTTGCCGCTGGAGTTGCAGGCCAACCTGCTGCGCTTTCTGCAGGAAAAGCACATCGAGCGCGTGGGGGGCAGCCAGCCGATCCCGGTGGATGTCAGGGTGCTGGCGGCTACCCACGTGGACCTGGAAAGGGCCATCGAGCAAGGGCGCTTTCGCGAAGACCTGTATTACCGCCTGAACGTGTTGCAGGTAGTGACCGCACCACTGCGAGACCGGCATGGCGACCTGTCGATGCTGGCCAGTCATTTTGCCCATTTCTACAGTCTTGAAACCGGGCGTCGACCGCGCTCGTTCAGCGAGCATGCCCTGGCGGCCATGGGCCGGCATGACTGGCCGGGTAATGTCCGCGAGTTGGCCAACCGGGTAAGGCGCGGGCTGGTGCTCGCAGAAGGCCGGCAAATCGAGGCGCAGGACCTTGGTTTGCAGCCCCTGGACCAGGTACAGCAACCGCTGGGCACGCTGGAAGAGTACAAGCACCGAGCCGAGCGCCAGGCGCTGTGCGATGTACTCAGCCGGCACAGTGACAACATGAGTGTGGCGGCCAAGGTGCTAGGTATATCGCGGCCGACTTTCTATCGGTTGCTGCACAAGCACCAGATTCGCTGAGCAGCAGCCCTCGGCCGTGCCCGAGCCTTGTGGGAGCAGGCATGCCCGCGAAGCAGGCGCTGCGGTGGATGGCACCGGGCTACGCCGGTATTCGCGGGTAAACCCGCTCCCACAAGAGGCCGTGTTATTCGTCCAGGTCTGCCGCTGCATGCCGCTCCGGCACCTGGCTGGCCTCATCCCCCCAGGTCCGGTTCACCCGTGTGCCACGCTGCACCGCCGGGCGCAAGGCAATCTCCTCGGCCCAGCGCTGCACATGCTTGTACTCGTCCACCGCCAGGAACTCCGCCGCGCCATACAGGTTGCCGCGCACCAGCTGGCCATACCAAGGCCACACGGCAATGTCGGCGATGCTGTATTCCTCGCCGCCCAGGTAGCGGCTTTCGGCCAGGCGCCGGTCGAGCACATCCAGCTGACGCTTGGCTTCCATGGTGAAGCGGTTGATCGCGTACTCGAACTTTTCTGGCGCATACACATAGAAGTGGCCAAAGCCCCCGCCCAGGTATGGCGCCGCGCCCATTTGCCAGAACAGCCAGTTCAGGCTTTCGGTGCGTGCAGCTGGCGCTTTCGGCAGCAAGGCACCGAACTTTTCCGCCAGGTACAGCAGGATCGAACCCGACTCGAACACCCGCACCGGTGGCTCGACGCTGCGGTCGAGCAGGGCGGGGATCTTCGAGTTGGGGTTTACCTGGACAAAGCCGCTGGAGAATTGGTCGCCCTCGCCAATGCGGATCAACCAGGCATCGTACTCGGCACCAAGGTGGCCCAGGGCAAGCAGCTCTTCGAGGGCGATGGTGACCTTCACGCCATTGGGCGTGGCCAGGGAGTACAGCTGCAGCGGGTGCTTGCCCTGCGGTAGGTCCTTGTCGTGAGTCGGGCCGGCAACCGGGCGGTTGATGCTGGCGAACTGGCCACCGGACGCGGCGTCGTTGCGCCAGACCTTGGGTGGCACGTAGGCGGGCTTGCTCATGCGTGAATCTCCTTAAATGGCGCGAAACGGTCACGTAGAGACGTGGACCTGCATCTATGCCACGGGTTCGACGAAAAGCGCAAATGCATAGGGCGCGGGCGTGAAGTGCATGACTTCGGTTTCATTCAGGTTTCATCCTGTGCAGCCCAGGCCGGTTCTATGCTGGGCTATCTCTTCGCCCTGCAAGGAACCGCCGGCCGATGACTCTTTCTCGCTGCATGCTGGCGCTGGCCCTGCTCGGTAGCCTTCTGGCCCATGCCGAGGCCGCACCCTGGGTTGTCGGCCTGCATCACATGACGTTGGCCGACCCGGTCGACGCCCGGCCCATGCAGGCGCTGGCGTTCTACCCGGCCATTGGTAAGGCCCGCAGCAGCCGGATAGACGGCTACCCGGTCGACGTGAGTGAAGAGGCGCCGGTAGCATTGGGCCAGTTCCCGTTGCTGGTGCTGTCCCACGGCAATACCGGCAGCCCGCTGGCCTTGCACTACCTGGCGACGTCGCTGGCGCGCCAGGGTTTTATCGTGGTGGCGGTGGTGCACCCCGGCGATAACGCCCGCGACCACAGCCGCCTAGGCACCCTGAGCAATCTGTACGGCCGGCCGCTGCAAGTGAGTGCCGCAATTACGGCCGCCCGCGATGATGCCTTGCTGGGGCCTTACCTGAACGGTGGCAAGGTTGGGGTGATCGGCTACTCGGCCGGTGGTGAAACTGCCTTGATCCTCTCAGGCGCGCGCCCGGACCTGGACCGCCTGCGCAAGTACTGCCTGGAGCGCCCTGACGACACCGACGCCTGCAAGACCCACGGTGTACTGATTGCCGACCGCAGCGAGCTGGTGCCAGAGGCCGACCAGCGGGTGGGGGCCGTGATGCTCATGGCACCGCTCAGCCTGCTGTTCGGGCGCCATGCCCTGGCCGGGGTGCAGGTACCGGCGCTGATCTACAGTGGCGACAGCGACCAGCTGGTGGCGGTGGACCGCAACGCCGAAGCCCTGGCCCGCAAGTTGCCGGTGACACCGGACTATCGCCTGCTGGCCGGCGCCGGGCACTTCGTGTTCATGGCCCATTGCGATGCCGAGCAGTCCGTGCGGATGCCGGCGTTGTGCAAGGACGCCGCAGGTGTGGATCGTCGGCACATCCACCATTCCCTGCAACATGAAGCCGCGGTGTTCTTCAGCCAGGCGTTGGGCGCGCCGGAGCCGGCCGAGCGTTCAGCCGCGAGTGGCGCGCCGCGCCAGCAACAGCGTTAGGCCGACACCGGCCAGGGCAAGCAGAGCGGCCACACAGAAGATCGAGGCATAGCCCAGATGTGCGGCCACTGCGCCCATCACCGGCCCGGCGATGGCCAGGGCCATGTCGAAGAACACGGCGTAGGCTCCCAGCCCTGCACCACGGCTGCTGCTGGGTACCTGCTTGATCGCTTCAACTCCCAGCGCCGGGTACACCAGCGATAGCCCGAAACCGGTAAGCCCGGCACCGATCAGCGCCCACGGCGGCGACGGTGCCAGCCACAGCAGGCTCAGGCCGAGCACTTCGGTGGCCATGCACGCGACCGCCACGTTGTAGCCACCAAAGCGGTTGACCGCATTGACGAACAGCAGCCGGGAAATGATGAAACACACGCCAAAGGCACTCAGGCACCAAGCTGCGCCCACCCAGCCGCGTTCCAGGTAATACAGGGTGACGAAGGTGGTCAGGGTACCGTAGCCGATAGAGGCAAGGGTCAGGCCCAGACCGCACGGTGCGACCCGGCCGAAGGCCGACCAGAAGGGCAGGCGCTCGCCGCGCACCACCACCACGTCCGGCCGCTTGCGCAGTACCAGCAGGGCAGATACCGCCAGCACCAGCAATGCCGGCCCCAGCACGCTGAAGTCCAGCCCGTCGACGGCCAGTACACCCAAGGGGGCACCAATGGCGATGGCGCCATAGGAGGCGATACCGTTCCAGGAAATCACCCTGGCGGTGTGTTCGGGCCCGACCTGGCTGATGCCCCAGCTCAGCGTGGCTACGCCGATCAGCCCTTGGGCGATGCCCAGCAGCAGGCGCCCGCCGAGCAACAGCGCCAGGCTCAGCAGCGGAAGCGTCAGGGTCCAGGCCGAGAGCAGGGTCAACACCCCGCAGCCGGCAATCCCCAGCAAGCCGAAGCGAATGGCCTGCTTGCCCCCCAGGGTATCGGCCACGCGCCCGGCAAACGGGCGGCTGAGTAGCGTGGCTAGGTATTGCAGGCCAATGGTCAGCCCGGCGACCACCGCGCCAAACCCCAGCTGGTCGTGCACATGGCTGGGCAGCACGGCGATCGGCAGGCCGATGCAGAGGAAGGCGATGAAGGTGTAGAAAACGATCGACAGGATCTGCAGGGTGATTTGCAGCGTGTTACTGGCGGGGGCGGGTTGTTGCGCGGTCATGGGCTCGTTCGCGGGCGGGCGGTTGGGCGTGGCCCCATCATGGCCGTTGCGCGAAGGAAATGAAAGCAGGCTAACGAATTATTCGTCGGGCAGTGCCAGCCCGTGGGATCGGCGGTGAATTCTTCGCGGGCGAGCCCGCTCCTACAGGATGTGCATAGGCCTCAAATGCTACGCAGCCCCTGTGGGAGCGGGCATGCCCGCGAAGAGGCCGGCGCAGCCATACAAGATGGCCAGGCCGCCCCATCAATCAGACCAGCACACCCTGGCTACGCAGGTAATCGTCATTCGCGGGCTCGCCCGCTCCCACAGGATTTGCATAGGCCTCAAGTGCTACGCAGCCCCTGTGGGAGCGGGTTTACCCGCGAAGAGTCCGGCCCAGCCAATACAAGATGGCCAGGCCGCTCCATCAATCAGACGAGCACACCCTGGCTACGCAGGTAATCGTCGTAGGTACCGCTGAAGTCCACCACGCCATCAGCCGACAGCTCGATGATGCGCGTGGCCAGCGAAGACACGAACTCACGGTCATGGCTGACGAACAGCAGGGTGCCCGGGTAGTTCTCCAGCGCCAGGTTCAGCGCTTCGATCGATTCCATGTCCAGGTGGTTGGTCGGCTCGTCCATCACCAGCACGTTCGGCTTTTGCAGGATCAGCTTGCCGAACAGCATGCGGCCTTGCTCACCACCGGAAATCACCTTCACCGACTTGAGAATCTCGTCGTTGGAGAACAGCATGCGCCCGAGGGTGCCGCGGATCACCTGCTCGCCGGAGGTCCACTGGCCCATCCAGTCGAACAGGGTCATGTCGTCTTCGAAGTCGTGGGCGTGGTCCTGGGCGTAGTAGCCCACTTCGGCGCTGTCGGTCCACTTCACTTCACCCTTGTCCGGGGTCATTTCACCGACCAGGGTGCGCAGCAGGGTGGTCTTGCCGATACCGTTGGGGCCGATGATCGCCACGCGCTCGCCAGCCTCGATGGTGAAACCCAGGTCCTTGAACAGCACCTTGTCGTCGAAGGCCTTGGCCATTTTTTCGACGGTAACAGCCTGGCGGTGCAGCTTCTTGGTCTGTTCGAAGCGGATGAACGGGCTCACCCGGCTCGACGGCTTGACCTCGGCCAACTGGATCTTGTCGATCTGCTTGGCCCGCGAGGTGGCCTGCTTGGCCTTGGAGGCGTTGGCCGAGAAGCGGCTGACGAAGGTCTGCAGTTCAGCGATCTGGGCTTTTTTCTTGGCGTTGTCCGACAGCAGTTGCTCGCGGGCCTGGGTGGCAGCGGTCATGTACTCGTCGTAGTTGCCCGGGAACACGCGCAGCTCGCCGTAGTCCAGGTCGGCCATGTGGGTGCAGACACTGTTGAGGAAGTGCCGGTCGTGGGAAATGATCACCATGGTGCTGTTACGCGCGGTGAGGATGGTTTCCAGCCAGCGGATGGTGTTGATGTCCAGGTGGTTGGTCGGCTCGTCGAGCAGCAGTACGTCCGGGTCCGAGAACAGCGCCTGGGCCAGCAGGACGCGCAGCTTCCAGCCCGGTGCCACCTCGCTCATCGGGCCGAAGTGCTGTTCCAGCGGAATACCCAGGCCCAGCAGCAGTTCACCGGCACGGGATTCGGCGGTGTAGCCGTCCATCTCGGCGAATTCGGTTTCCAGCTCGGCGACGGCCATGCCGTCTTCCTCGGTCATTTCCGGCAGCGAGTAGATGCGATCGCGCTCGGCCTTGACCTTCCACAGCTGGCCGTGGCCCATGATCACCGTGTCGATCACGGTGAATTCCTCGTAGGCGAACTGGTCCTGGCGCAGCTTGCCCAGGCGCGTGTTCGGCTCGAGCATGACCTGGCCTCCGGACGGCTCCAGGTCACCGCCGAGGATCTTCATGAAGGTCGACTTGCCGCAACCGTTGGCGCCGATCAGGCCGTAGCGGTTGCCGTTGTTGAATTTGACGGAAACGTTTTCGAACAGCGGCTTGGAGCCGAACTGCATGGTGATGTTGGCGGTGGAGATCAAGAGACTTACCTATCAATAACTTACGTGACTTCTTCGCAGCGTCGGACCCATTCTGGACCAATCGGGAGCTTTTCCAGCTCCTGCCAGTCGTTGGACGAGTTAATCCAGCGCGCATGAGTCGATAAGAGCATCTGCACGCTATGCCCGAGCTGATGGGCGATGAATGCGGGGTTGAGACCAGACATTGAGCACATTGTCGCATAGGTGCGACGGCAGTTATACGGGGGCGGTATCTGATCCCCGGACCCTTGACGATCGGGCGCTACTGATGGTGCTGGTTTTACGTGCTCACCGTTCTTACCGGGCGGGATGACCAATGGCGATTCGGCGAAATGCGCTTTGCCTTGAGCACGCCGTTTGGCGCGCGGTCCACTCAATCGTCATGGATGCTCCAGGCGTTGGCCTCATCGGGGAGGAGTCATTGGTTGAAAGGGGGTGATATGCTTCCTCCGCTTACCAAACAGGGAGATTGGTAATGGGTTTGTTGCGAAGGTTCAGGACGTTTGGCTTACGAATAAAGCCGACTAGATCTCCGACGGCAGCGTTCGTTTACCTAGCGATGTGGATAGCGATCCTGCGATACGGGGACCCATCCGCGTCATTTATCATGTATTCGGTGCCTTTCGGCATTGCTCTGATCGCGCTGGGGCCGCTGGAGCTGCTTCCAGAACAATGGTACAGGCTCAATTTTCTGGCGAATGCCCTGGCCAGCGGTTTCTTCTTTGTCAGCATCATGTTCGCTGGCGTGGCACTGTCTTATGAAATGCCGTTGGAGAATGGCGGAAGAACAACCTTCTGCCTTGGCTTCTGGGCTTTACAGCTGTTTATTCTGCACAAGGCTCAGCCCTGGATAAAGCAGTCACCTTTTCGTCGACTTGGCGAGTATCGCATGGCGTACTCCCCTCCGGAGGCCAGCCAAAGAGCCGAGCGGGATTGACGTTGGTGCTGGGGGAAAGAGCAGTCGCCCGAAAGTGGTGATTGGCCCGTGGTATCTGTCCAAGCTGTTCAAACGGGTTCCGTACAGGTTGATTTCTGATACCAAAGCGCGCGGAAAGGATTTGCCTCCATTCACTGAAGCGGGTTTATCAGCTCGGCACCTTGGTTACGCACATTCCCCACGGCGATACCCACCCGGTACCAGTCGAAGGCTTCGGCCGGCTCACCCAGGTTGAGCACCAGTTGTTCTGCGCGCTCGCTCGGCATTGCTGCCGCGATCCACTCGTACGCCAGTTCTGGCGACAACACGACAGGCCGGCGGTCGTGAACGTCGACCATTCCGCCCTGAGCGTCGGCGGTGATGATGACGAACCCGTCGCGCTCTGTGCCGGTGAACTGGCCGATCGAGGCACAAAGGGCAGGGCGCCCATCCTGGCGGCGGATGTAGTACGGCTGCTTCTTCGGCCCACCTTCATCAACCCATTCGTACCAGCCGTCGATAGGGGTGATGGCCCGGTGCGGCCAGATCGCCCGGAAGAATGGGCCATGCGCCACCTTCTCGACGCGGGCGTTGATCGGCGCAGCGCGATCATTCGCCCAGTGCGGCCGCCATCCCCACTTCACCAGGTCCGCTCGTGGGCCTGCATCATCCATCCGCAGTACTGCCACCGGCGTGGTCGGCGCGATGTTGTACCGGCCAAGCGGCTGGTCGCCGACGTTGTTCCGCCAGGCCTCTGGCAGGCTCAGGGTTTCAACGAAGTCATGTATGCCACGGTACTGGCTGAGCCTTCCGCACATACGCCCTCCTACCGAAACCTGAAGGATAGCCGTTGGCTGGTAGTAGTGCCGGCAGTCATACGGGGACGGCCAGGCACCCCGCTTGCCACGATGCATGACGAACGGATTTCAGCACCTGCCCGCAACGGGGTCAGCCTGCCGTTGCGGGCGATGGCTGCAGGCTGCCTGCCTGCTCGGGAACCCTGACGAACACGCTGTATCTGCCACCTTCCATTTCTTCGAAGGCAATCAGTTTTTTCACCAGCGGACCGCTCAGTACCTTGCCGGCATTCAATAGCAGCATGCCATTGTCGGCATTTAGGTTGCGGGCCAGTATCATGCCCTCTGCCAGTTCGTGCGTGCTCAACACCTTGATCGCCGGGTCGGTCAAGGTAATGTCGCGCATGTACGCGGCACAGACATTGACGAAGTCTTCCACCAGATCTGGGTCATACAGCTTTCCAGCATGCTTGCGTATGTAGAGCAGTGCCTCATCGCTATTGAGCTGGCGATCCAGAACCAGTCCGCGCTGCAATTCGATGAAATCCACAGCCATTTTCAACCAGCGGGCGCCCAGTGGAATTGCCACTCCCTTCAGGTGATCCGGAAAACCGCTGCCATCCCAGCGCTCCTGGTGGTGAAGTATGAGTTGTGCGGCTTCTTTTATTGGCTCCAGGGTCATGACCAGCGCTTCGCTCTGTTTCGGGTACGACCGGTACAGTTCGCGCTCTTGTGGAGGTATGAGATCGGCGGGGCAGGTGAGCATGTTGTCGGTCCAGCTCATCTTGCCGATGTTGTAGAGGGCTGCAGCCATGGTCAGGTTGCGACAGGTACCTTCGTCCAGCCCATGGCTGGCGCAATACACCCGTATCAATTCTATGACCTGCCGGTTCGTCTGCTTGGCCTTGGGCAGGCGCATGTTGCCTAACTGCGAAAAGAACTCGGTGCTGGTCACGTAACTGCGCTTGAGTTCTTCATAGGCAAGGTCAAGCATGTCGGCAGTTTGTTGCAACTCGGCGGTGCGGGCCGCTACACGCTGTTCAAGGCTTTCGTTAAGCGCCTTGAGTTGCTTGATCTGAACCTGAGTAAGCTGTTCCAGGCGCTTACGTTCGCTTTCCGAATGTTGGTGGGCCAACGCCTGGCGCAAGGTGACCACCAGCTCTTCATCATTCCAGGGTTTGCTGATGTAACGATAGATATGCCCATCATTGATGGCTTTTGCGATGGTGTCCGTGTCAGCGTAACCCGTAAGCAGAATGCGCAACGTGTCGGGAAAACGCTCATGTACGTGCGCCAGCAGCGTGGCCCCGTCCATGTTTGGCATGCGTGCATCACTCATCACCAGGTTGATCGGGCGCTGCTGGAGTAACTGCAGGGCATCGGCGCCGTTTTCAACGAGGAGGAGTTCGTAGGGTTGGTTGCGTAGCAGACGTCGAAGGCTGTTGAGAATCGAGGGTTCGTCGTCAACCAGAAGTATCACGGCTTTGTCTGCTGTGCCATCGGTAACGGGTAGCTCCATGGGTCCCTCCTTGCCGGTCTCAGCCAGACTAGTCCCTGGCCACAGCCTAGATGATATTTGCCCCGGCTGTTAGCTTTTGTCGGTTGGCCTCACTATGCTCGGAGACAGGTGCTTCTCGCCAGGGAGGGTTGCGCTGTGCCGATCTGTCTGCAGGTTCGCATCGTTTCCGCGATGCTTGTGGTTTTGCCAGCATTGGCGTTTGCCCAGAGCATCGGTGGGCCGTTGACGCCATTGCCGGCGGTGCCTGAGCTTGACCCTGCCCGGGTGGAGCTGGGACGCAAACTGTTCAATGACCCGCGTTTGTCCCCCGATAACAGCCAGTCCTGTGCTGATTGCCATCGCCTGGACCGTGGTGGCGCGGACGGGCAGGTGCGCTCGCCTGGTGCAGATGGCAAGCCCTTGGCCGTTCACACCCCCAGCGTTTTTAACGCCAGCCTGAACTTCCTGCAGTTCTGGGATGGGCGTGCGCAATCGTTTGACGGCCTGGTGCACCTGGCAACCGGTAGTGCGGACGACAAAGGAGATGGCTGGTCTGCCGTGGTTCAACGAATTGCTGGCGATCCGGCCTACCAGGCTGGTTTTGCCCAAGCCTATGGCAAGCCAGTGACTACCCTCGATGCCAGGGATGCCCTCGTCACGTACCAGCGTACCTTGCTGACACCCGATTCACGCTTCGATCGCTATCTGAAGGGCGATACCAGCAGCCTCAGCCTGGAAGAGAAGCATGGCTATCAGCGCTTCCAGGAATACGGTTGCATAGCCTGCCATCAGGGCGTGAACATCGGCGGCAATATGCTGCAGAAGTTCGGTGTTTTCGATGACTACTTCGCCAACCGTGGCAATGTTGCCGAGGCGGATCGGGGGCACTACAACGTGACCGGTGATCCGGATGACCTCTATCTGTTCAAAGTTCCCAGCCTGCGAAACGTAGCGGTCACTGCCCCTTACTTTCATGATGGTTCGGCGTCTACCCTGGAAGCCGCTGTCGATGCCATGTTTCATTATCAGTTGGGACGTAATCCGAGCGACGATGATAAAGCGCTGATCATCAAGTTTCTGCAGACGCTCACTGGCCAGTGGGAGGGTAAGCCGCTATGAGATTGAACGCGCGGCGCAGTCTTCTGCTGTTGGCTACATGTGCCATGTCGCTGGCGTCGGTGCTGGTCTATTTGTACTGGATGTCCAAATCCGATGAGAATGGTACCTACGCCCAGGCGCGTGATCTGATTCGCCAGATCAAGCAGTACGATGCCCAGTGGGAAGGCGCAGTGCTCAAGTCGCGCACCACTACCAATTACAACTATGACCCGCTGGTGCTGCCGCTGCTGGAAATGAAACGTCTTTGGCGGGAATTCGGCACGCTGGAGGGGCGTCACCCGCAAACAGATATGCTTGCCTGGCAAACGGCCTTTCGCGATTACCAACAAGCCTTCGACGACAAGGTGCTGCTGGTCTCGCGCTTCAAGTCGCACAATGCGATCCTGCGAAACTCCCTGGCTTTTCTCCCGGCTGCAGCGGATGTAATACAGGTGCACCTTCGTCAATTGGTCGATGCCGATACACTGCGCCTGCGCAGAATCACCAGCGATACCTATGACTTGATGCTAAGCAGCCTTGAGTTTGCCCAGACCACAACCGATGAAAAAGCTGCCGACATCCTGGTTGGACTCAACAATCTTTCGGTCAACAAGGAGCGCTTGCCTGTCGACTTTCAGGTGCCCATCGATACCATCAGCAAACACATAGAGTTGATTCTTCGTGAGCAACCCAAGGTCGATCAGCTGCTTGAAGCGATCGAGGCGGTTCCGATCGCCGAGCGCCTGGACGCCATTGCCCTGATGCTGGACCGCGACGAGCAAGCAGCAGCGCTAACGGCTCAGCGATACCATTTCTACCTGCTGGTGTTTTCCACCCTGCTGGTGTTGCTGTTGCTGTACATGGGGATATGGCTAATGCGCAGCTATGCCGAAATTAACCGTGTAAACCGAGCGCTGGTGAGCGCCAACGACGAATTGGAACAGCGGGTTGAACGGCGCACCCAGGCACTCACCCAAGCCAGCGCTGCACTGCAGCGCGAGGTGGATGAACGCCGGCAACTCGAAAACCAGTTGGTCCAGTCGGAAAAGCTCGCCTCGCTCGGTCAGCTGGCAGCCGGCGTCGCCCATGAGGTCAATAACCCGATTGGTTTTGTCTCGTCCAACCTCGGCGCACTGGATGATTATTTCAACCGTTTGCAGGACATGCTCAAGGCATATGCTGACGCGGAAAATACCCTGATTCCGAACGGGCTCAGCGCGGAGCTGGCGAAATTGCGCACGGAAATCGAGCTGGACTACTTGCTGGAGGACATTCCGGCGCTGATCCGCGAATCCAAGGACGGTATCAGCCGCGTTGCGCGGATCGTCAAGGACCTCAAGGACTTTTCACGAGTAGACAGCAGCCATGACTGGCAACTGGCAGACCTGCATCAAGGCATAGAGTCAACATTGAACATTGTTGCCAGCGAACTCAGGCACAAGGCAGACCTTGTCAAGAATTACGGCGCATTGCCGCAGGTCGAGTGCCTGCCTTCGCAGATCAATCAGGTAATCATGAATCTGCTGGTCAATGCCACCCAAGCGATGGGCGCCGAGCGTGGCAGAATTACCCTGCGAACCGGCGCCAGTGACAATTGGGTGTGGATCGAAGTTGCAGACAATGGGTGTGGCATTCCTGCCGAAAGCCTGCAAAAGATCTTCGATCCGTTCTACACGACGAAGCCCATCGGCCAGGGCACCGGGCTGGGATTGTCACTTTCGTACGGAATCATCAAGCGTCATGGTGGCGAGATCCGCGTAGACAGCGAGGTGGGTGTCGGTACGACATTCAAGGTCGAACTGCCCATCCGGCAGGCCAGGTCGGCCTGAACCCGCCCCCGAGGGCACCAGGGAGGGAATGCAAAATGCCGTGCCCCCTGGGACATAAGCGCAAACAAACCCTCTAAGTGTAGTGGTGAGGATAAAGCTTCATGTCGTGTTCCAGCTTTTCGGCATCCGTCACCCGTTTGCGAACCTCGGCATAAAATTGCTGGCTGTGATTCTGGAATCTTTTATAGTTCTGCGCACTTGCTTTCAGGGCTGCGTTCAGCTCGTCTCCGTTCAGGCCTTCAGCTTTTTTTTGGGAAACTACATATTTTTGCCAGCTGTTTTCTACTTGCGAGAGCCCTTGTGCTAGGGCTTGAGTCTCGATTGTCGCCATGGGTGCATCCTCTTCAAGGCCGGTTCTGGCCAGATGGTATGGATCGCTAGAGCGACGATGCAGATGCAGGGTACTGAGGCCATCGAAAAAGCGCCCGAACGTGGAGCTTAGCTTGTATGTAGAGCTTTGCGGGACAGTCCAGTGTCAGGATGTTGGAACGGGAATTGCTGCGCCCCTGAGGCATCGATCATGCGGGGTACGCAGAAATGACTCAGAATGACCGCTACTACATGATCTTCGTTGTGGTTGCTGTGCTGGTCCTGGATCTGGCAGCGACGTTTGTGTTTCTGAAGGCCATCGCCTGATCCCCGTTTGTGGGCCCAGTTGCACCCGAAATCGGGGTCTTCGGCAGGGTGACAACCCGGCTCGGGCAAGCCTTGCCCGCTCTCTGTCGGGGTCATGGCCACACGGCACTGCAGGCCCCGAGTCGAGCGCCAGCTGAAATCTCGCGCAAGAAGACCATGCGCTTGCGGCCATGCCTGTGCGAGCCCACTGGAAAACAAGGGAAGCTCGCCCAGGCTGGCCGATCTGGAACATGCCGAGTAACCCACGAACCAGGTTATCTTCGCGGGGAGAGCCCGCCCCTTGAACCGATATAGCAAACAAGCCTAATGCCCGGGTGACATTGAGCAGTAACATGGGCAAACCAAAACAAAAAAAGGGCATGCGGCTTGGCAACACTTTACCAGGTTACTCGATGGGGTAGCAGGAGTGTGTCGCGTGAAGAGCTCAAGGTCGGTAGCAGGCGCAATACTGATGTCTACTTTCGCCACACTGTTCATGGCAGGCTGCGCACATGACCCCGATGTACGTGAGGGCCATGGGTATGCGTCCGGAGCCACGGAAAGAAGTACGCCGGCGTACCTGGGGTGCGTCAAAAGCGAACTTCCAGGGCGTGTGAAAACCTACCAGGTCGATGGTGACAACTCGGTCAAACTGTTCGTCGATAGCACCGACCCCAACAAGGCGGGTGGCTTGGTCGAGGTGCGGGGCACGGGAGCCCGGCAACAGTTCAGGGCTTATCAACGCGATGCCTGGTACGACCACGGCAGGCTGCTGGACGCCGCGCTGATGTGTTCAAAACCAGTGGCTGGTCTCTGAGCAAAGTGGCCAAACTCAAGTTTGGCCAGGAGACTGCCAATTTTTTGCCTGCGTCCAGTTGAGTGGGTCTGACCGGGAAGTGCCATCCGTTTGCATCCATCAACATGGCCGAAGGTACTTTTACGTACGCTTTCCCAAATAAGGTCAACTTTATTTTATTGATCAAGAAACTATTTTTGACTATTTAATTCGGAATAGCAGGGCACTCGGGTCGCCGTGTTGGCGTAGTCGTCAGCGTTGTAAGTCTTTCCGAGTTATTTATAGAAAACCGACTGGCGTTTTAGGGAGGGCATGCTATTTCTGGATATACGAGTGCGACTGCTCGGTCGTGCTGTTGACAAAGGGACTGTCAGGTATGTCGATTCAGGCCAAGGTATCTCCCCTCGCTCAAAGTGTTTCTTCTGCCGCCCCCATCGCAATCCCCAACAACGGAATACTGACACTCACCCAGAGCAGTAACGTTGTTCTGGATATTGCTCCTGAAAGCGTGACGGGCTACACAAAAAGCGGTCCCGATCTGATCGTACAACTGAAGTCCGGCGAAAGCCTGCGCATTGCCAACTTCTATGTCGAGGGGCAGCCTGCAAGCCAGTTGTACCTGGTTGACCGGGACAAACTACTGGCCGTCGACTTGCCGCCGGTTGCTGCCGATGGGCCGCTGGTGGCGGGTTATGTGCCCCAGGAAAGCCTTGCCGGGTTCGACTCGCTCACTGCTGCCGACAGCACCGTTGCCGGGCTGAGCCCTGGCGGTGCACTGCTGGCCGGCGCAGCGATCATCGGTGGCGGCGTTGCGATCGCCAATAGCAACGATGGTGGTGGTGGCGGTGGCAGTGGTGAAGGCAGCGTGCCGCCTGACACCACGGCCCCGGCCCCGGCTAGCGGCCTGCAGATTGCCACGGATGGCAGCAGCATCAGCGGCAAGGCCGAGCCGGGCGCCACCGTGGGCGTCGACAGCAACGGCGACGGGCAAACGGATGTAAGCGTGGTGGTCGGCCCTGATGGCAACTTCCAGATTCCGCTGAACCCGCCACTGACCAACGGCGAAACGGTTTCTGTAGTGGTGACCGATCCGGCCGGCAACAGCAGCCCGCCCGTGACCGTGCAGGCCCCTGACTTTCCTGATGCGCCGCAGATCAACCCGAGCAATGGTTCCAGCCTAAGCGGTACCGCCGAGCCGGGCAGCACCGTGGTGCTCACCGACGGCAACGGTAACCCTATCGGCCAGACTACCGCCGACGGCAACGGTAACTGGTCATACACCCCGGACACCCGGCTTCCAGACGGCACGGTGGTCAAGGCGGTGGTCGAGGATGCCGCCGGTAACAGCAGCCCGCCCGCCAGTACCATCATCGATGGCGTGGCGCCGTCGGCACCGGTGATCAACCCGAGTAACGGTACCGAACTCAGCGGTACCGCCGAGCCGGGCAGCAGCGTTACCCTCACCGATGGCAGCGGCAATCCGATCGGCCAGACGACCGCCGATGGCAACGGCAGCTGGAGTTTCACCCCCGCGACACCGCTGCCTGACGGTACCGTGGTCAACGCCACTGCGACCGACCTGGCCGGCAATACCAGCGGACAGGGCAGCACCACCGTGGACGGCGTGGCCCCGGGCGCGCCCACCATCAACCTGAGCGATGGCAGCAGCCTCAGCGGCACCGCCGAGCCAGGCAGCACTGTGGTCCTCACCGATGGCAACGGCAATCCCATCGGCCACACTACAGCCGACAGCAATGGCAACTGGTCGTATCCCACGGATAGCCAACTGCCTGATGGCACGGTGGTCAATGCGGTGGTCGAGGATGCCGCCGGCAACAGCAGCCCGCCCGCCAGCACCATTATCGATGGCGTGGCGCCGTCGGCCCCCTCGGTCAATCCGAGCAACGGCACCGTGATCAGCGGCACCGCCGAGCCGAACAGTACCGTGACCCTCACCGATGCCAGCGGCAATCCGATCGGCCAGGTGATGGCCGATGGCAGTGGCAACTGGATCTACACCCCGACCACGCCGATTGCTGATGGCACAGTGGTCAACGTGGTGGCTCGGGACGCAGCCGGCAACACCAGCATGCCCTCGAGCACCACAGTGGATTCGCAGGCCCCGGCGGCACCGGCAGTCAACCCCAGCAATGGCAGCGAAATCAGCGGCACCGCAGAACCGGGTAGCACGGTCACCCTGACCGATGGCAGCGGCAACCTGATCGGCCAGACTATTGCCGACGGCAACGGTGACTGGACATTTACCCCGGCCACACCGCTGGCCAACGGCACGGTGGTCAACGCCGTGGCCCAGGACCCGGCCGGCAATACCGGCCCGCAGGGCAGCACCACGGTGGATGCGCTCGCACCCGCTGCGCCGGTGGTCAACCCGAGCAATGGCGCCGTACTCAACGGTACCGCCGAGCCAAACAGCACGGTGACCCTCACCGATGGCAGCGGTAATCCGATCGGCCAGGTGACGGCCGATGGCAGTGGCAACTGGACCTACACCCCGGTCACGCCGATTGCTGATGGCACAGTAATCAATGTGGTGGCCCAGGACGCAGCCGGCAACAGCAGTATTCCGTCGAGCACCACAGTGGATTCGCAGGCCCCGGCCGCACCAGTGGTCAACGCCAGCAATGGCACCACGATCAGTGGCATCGCAGAACCGGGCGC
>NZ_JBKGFP010000087.1:0-89259 GCF_046557535.1 Pseudomonas sp. S1(2024) | reverse complement strand
CTTTTGTCAGATCGTTCTTTAAAAATTCGGATATGTGATAGATATAGACTGATGGCCAGTTTCACTGCTGGTTAATCAGGCTAAGGTAAAATTTGTGAGTTCTGCTCGAAAGAGCAACATGCGAATTTTCGGCGAATGTCGTCTTCACAGTATAACCAGATTGCTTGGGGTTATATGGTCAAGTGAAGAAGCGCATACGGTGGATGCCTTGGCAGTCAGAGGCGATGAAAGACGTGGTAGCCTGCGATAAGCTTTGGGGAGTCGGCAAACAGACTGTGATCCAGAGATCTCTGAATGGGGGAACCCACTCAGCACAAGCTGAGTATCTTGTACTGAATACATAGGTGCAAGAGGCGAACCAGGGGAACTGAAACATCTAAGTACCCTGAGGAAAAGAAATCAACCGAGATTCCCTTAGTAGTGGCGAGCGAACGGGGACCAGCCCTTAAGTTGATTTGAGATTAGTGGAACGCTCTGGAAAGTGCGGCCATAGTGGGTGATAGCCCCGTACACGAAAATCTCTTGTCAATGAAATCGAGTAGGACGGAGCACGAGAAACTTTGTCTGAATATGGGGGGACCATCCTCCAAGGCTAAATACTACTGACTGACCGATAGTGAACCAGTACCGTGAGGGAAAGGCGAAAAGAACCCCGGAGAGGGGAGTGAAATAGAACCTGAAACCGTATGCGTACAAGCAGTGGGAGCCTACTTTGTTAGGTGACTGCGTACCTTTTGTATAATGGGTCAGCGACTTATATTCAGTGGCGAGCTTAACCGAATAGGGGAGGCGTAGCGAAAGCGAGTCTTAATAGGGCGTTTAGTCGCTGGGTATAGACCCGAAACCGGGCGATCTATCCATGGGCAGGTTGAAGGTTAGGTAACACTGACTGGAGGACCGAACCGACTACCGTTGAAAAGTTAGCGGATGACCTGTGGATCGGAGTGAAAGGCTAATCAAGCTCGGAGATAGCTGGTTCTCCTCGAAAGCTATTTAGGTAGCGCCTCATGTATCACTCCAGGGGGTAGAGCACTGTTTCGGCTAGGGGGTCATCCCGACTTACCAAACCGATGCAAACTCCGAATACCTGGAAGTGCCGAGCATGGGAGACACACGGCGGGTGCTAACGTCCGTCGTGAAAAGGGAAACAACCCAGACCGTCAGCTAAGGTCCCAAAGTCATGGTTAAGTGGGAAACGATGTGGGAAGGCTTAGACAGCTAGGAGGTTGGCTTAGAAGCAGCCACCCTTTAAAGAAAGCGTAATAGCTCACTAGTCGAGTCGGCCTGCGCGGAAGATGTAACGGGGCTCAAACCATGCACCGAAGCTACGGGTGTCATCTTTGATGACGCGGTAGAGGAGCGTTCTGTAAGCCTGTGAAGGTGAGTTGAGAAGCTTGCTGGAGGTATCAGAAGTGCGAATGCTGACATGAGTAACGACAATGCGAGTGAAAAACTCGCACGCCGAAAGACCAAGGTTTCCTGCGCAACGTTAATCGACGCAGGGTTAGTCGGTCCCTAAGGCGAGGCTGAAAAGCGTAGTCG
This sequence comes from Pseudomonas sp. S1(2024), assembly GCF_046557535.1. Lineage (NCBI taxonomy): Bacteria > Pseudomonadati > Pseudomonadota > Gammaproteobacteria > Pseudomonadales > Pseudomonadaceae > Pseudomonas > Pseudomonas sp. S1(2024). The sequence continues at coordinate 87,717 of NZ_JBKGFP010000087.1, read as the reverse complement.
ATGGAAAACAGGTTAATATTCCTGTACTTCCAGTTATTGCGATGGAGGGACGGAGAAGGTTAGGCCAGCCTGGCGTTGGTTGTCCAGGTTTAAGGTGGTAGGCTGGAATCTTAGGCAAATCCGGGATTTCAAGGCCGAGAGCTGATGACGAGTTGCCTTTAGGCGACGAAGTGGTTGATACCATGCTTCCAAGAAAAGCTCCTAAGCTTCAGATAACTGGGAACCGTACCCCAAACCGACACAGGTGGTTAGGTAGAGAATACCAAGGCGCTTGAGAGAACTCGGGTGAAGGAACTAGGCAAAATGGCACCGTAACTTCGGGAGAAGGTGCGCCGGCGAGGGTGAAGGACTTGCTCCGTAAGCCCATGCCGGTCGAAGATACCAGGCCGCTGCGACTGTTTATTAAAAACACAGCACTCTGCAAACACGAAAGTGGACGTATAGGGTGTGACGCCTGCCCGGTGCCGGAAGGTTAATTGATGGGGTTAGCGCAAGCGAAGCTCTTGATCGAAGCCCCGGTAAACGGCGGCCGTAACTATAACGGTCCTAAGGTAGCGAAATTCCTTGTCGGGTAAGTTCCGACCTGCACGAATGGCGTAACGATGGCGGCGCTGTCTCCACCCGAGACTCAGTGAAATTGAAATCGCTGTGAAGATGCAGTGTATCCGCGGCTAGACGGAAAGACCCCGTGAACCTTTACTATAGCTTTGCACTGGACTTTGAATTTGCTTGTGTAGGATAGGTGGGAGGCTTTGAAGTGGGGACGCCAGTTCTCATGGAGCCATCCTTGAAATACCACCCTGGCAACTTTGAGGTTCTAACTCAGGTCCGTTATCCGGATCGAGGACAGTGTATGGTGGGTAGTTTGACTGGGGCGGTCTCCTCCCAAAGAGTAACGGAGGAGTACGAAGGTGCGCTCAGACCGGTCGGAAATCGGTCGTAGAGTATAAAGGCAAAAGCGCGCTTGACTGCGAGACAAACACGTCGAGCAGGTACGAAAGTAGGTCTTAGTGATCCGGTGGTTCTGTATGGAAGGGCCATCGCTCAACGGATAAAAGGTACTCCGGGGATAACAGGCTGATACCGCCCAAGAGTTCATATCGACGGCGGTGTTTGGCACCTCGATGTCGGCTCATCACATCCTGGGGCTGAAGCCGGTCCCAAGGGTATGGCTGTTCGCCATTTAAAGTGGTACGCGAGCTGGGTTTAGAACGTCGTGAGACAGTTCGGTCCCTATCTGCCGTGGACGTTTGAGATTTGAGAGGGGCTGCTCCTAGTACGAGAGGACCGGAGTGGACGAACCTCTGGTGTTCCGGTTGTCACGCCAGTGGCATTGCCGGGTAGCTATGTTCGGAAGAGATAACCGCTGAAAGCATCTAAGCGGGAAACTTGCCTCAAGATGAGATCTCACTGGGATCTTGAATCCCCTAAAGGGCCGTCGAAGACTACGACGTTGATAGGTTGGGTGTGTAAGCGCTGTGAGGCGTTGAGCTAACCAATACTAATTGCCCGTGAGGCTTGACCATATAACACCCAAGCAATTTGCTAGCGCAGATTGCGGTGGTGAAGACGAAACAACCGAAAGTTCGCAACATCACAAATATCGCATATCCGAATTCGCTGGGCTGTCCATCTGGACATTCTGGCAACAGAATTTCTTGACGACCATAGAGCATTGGAACCACCTGATCCCATCCCGAACTCAGCAGTGAAACGATGCATCGCCGATGGTAGTGTGGGGTTTCCCCATGTGAGAGTAGGTCATCGTCAAGATTAATTTCGCAAAACCCCTATCTGCGCATGCAGGTAGGGGTTTTGTCTTTCTGGCCAATAAGTCCCAGGCCTGCACAACCCTCCGCTGTAGGAGCGGGCGCGTCGAGGCGTCGAACCGCCGCGAAGCAGACGACGCGGTGTATGGCACCGGCTTCGCCGGTGTGGCGGTTCGACGCCTCGACTCGCCCGCACTGGTCTCCGTTCAATCGTCGCCTCCCACAATTCGAGCCAGAACACTAGAATAGGCCCACGCACCTATTCAGAAGCGCTATATGCCCAATCCTGTCGAACCTGAAACCCTGGCCCAGTTGCCGTTGGACGAGCTTGTCGCCTGTCATGAATGTGACCTGCTGCTGCGCAAGCCCGTGCTCCAGCATGATGAGAAAGCCCAATGCCCGCGCTGCGGCTATGAGCTGTATGCCCATCGGCACAATGTGGTCAACCGCAGCCTGGCCCTGGTGCTCACCGCCTTGCTGCTGTTTGTGCCTGCCAATTTCCTGCCGATCATGCAGCTGCACCTGCTTGGCCAGACATCGGACGATACTGTCTGGAGCGGCGTGCTGGGCCTGTACAACTCGGAAATGCGCGGTGTGGCCGTCGTGGTTTTCCTGTGCAGCATGGCCATCCCTCTGGCAAAACTGCTCTGTCAGCTGGTCGTGCTCTTGAGTATCCGTCTGAACGTGGGGCGTAGTTTCGGCCTGCTGTTCTACCGCATCTATCACCACTTGCGTGACTGGGGCATGCTCGAGGTCTATTTCATGGGCGTGCTGGTAGCCATCGTCAAGCTGGTGGACCTGGCCGAGCTGACGGTAGGTCTGGGGCTGTTCTGCTTCATCAGCCTGTTATTGATCCAGGTGTGGCTCGAGGTGGTGATGTCACCGCACCAGATCTGGAGTGCGCTATCAGGGGAGGACCTGCATGCGGGCGATTGATGCAGGCATTCTTGTCTGCAATGAATGTCACGAGCTGAACCGGCAACAGCCAGACAGCACTTCACAAACCTGTACACGCTGCGGTGCCATCGTGCATGCCCGTCGGCCGAACAGCATCGCGCGTACTTGGGCGCTGCTGATTGCCGCGTCGATCCTGTACATCCCGGCCAACATGCTGCCGATCATGACCGTGAGCACCCTGGGCCAAGGCAGCCCCGACACGATCATGTCCGGTGTCATCACCTTGCTCAAGCATGGCATGGTGCCCATTGCTGCCGTGGTGTTCATTGCCAGTATCCTGGTGCCCACGTTCAAACTGGTGGGCATCGGCTTGCTGTTGTACTCCGTTCAGCGTCGTCAGCCGCTTTCGGCACGGCAACGGATATTGATGTACCGCTTCATCGAATTCATTGGGCGCTGGTCCATGCTCGATATCTTTGTCATCGCCATCCTGGTGGCGGTGGTGAATTTCGGCCGAATAGCCAGTGTCGAAGCCAACCTGGGCGCTGTCGCCTTTGCAACTGTGGTGATCCTGACAATGCTTGCCGCTTTAACTTTCGATCCCCGACTGATTTGGGATAACACGGAGTCGGATGACGACCATGAGTGACCTGCCAACGGCTAAAACCCGCCCAGCCTCGAACTGGTCGGCCATATGGATCCTGCCTTTGATCGCCTTGATGATCGGTGGCTGGCTTGCGTGGCAGGCTTACCGTGATGCCGGTGTGGAAATTGAAGTCCGCTTCGAGTCGGGTGAGGGTATCGTCGCCAACAAGACCGAGGTGATCTACAAGGGCATGCCGGTTGGCAAGGTCAAGAGCCTGGTGCTCGACGCCAAGGGTGAGAACCAGGGGGTGATCGCCACCATCGAGATGAACAAGGCTGCCGAGCCGCATCTGACCAAAGGCACGCGTTTCTGGCTGGTGAAGCCGAGCGTCAGCCTGGCGGGTATTTCCGGCCTGGAAACTCTGGTGTCAGGCAACTACATCGCCGTCAGTCCAGGGGAGGGGGAGCGCACCAAGCGTTTTACTGCCTTGAAGGTTGCGCCGCCGCTGTCGGACACCGAGCCGGGCCTGCATCTTACCCTCAAGGCCGAGCGGCTTGGGTCGCTCAACCGTGACAGCCCGGTGTTCTACAAGCAGATCCAGGTTGGCCGGGTTAAAAGCTACCGCCTGTCCGAGGACCAGAGCACTGTCGAGATAAAGGTCTTCATCGAGCCGGCCTATGCCAGCCTGGTGCGCAAGCACACGCGTTTCTGGAATGCCAGCGGCGTCAGCATCGATGCCTCGCTCTCGGGCGTGAAAGTGCGTAGCGAATCGCTGTCGAGCATTGTCGCCGGTGGTATCGCCTTTGCCACGCCGGAACACCGCAAGGACAGTCCACCCACCGACTCGAACCTGCCGTTCCGTCTGTATGAGGACTTCGATGCGGCCCAGGCCGGTATCCGAGTGAAGGTGAAATTGAGCGATTACGAGGGCCTGCAAGCGGGCCGTACACCGGTCATGTACAAGGGCATCCAGGTAGGCTCGCTGAAAGCCCTGACAATGGCAGACAACCTGGCCAGTGCGTCGGCCGAGCTTACGCTGGACCCACTGGCCGAGGATTATCTGGTCGAGGGCACGCAGTTCTGGGTGGTCAAACCGTCAATTTCCCTGGCGGGTATCACTGGCCTGGAGGCGCTGGTCAAGGGTAATTACATTGCCATTCGCCCTGGTGAGAAAGGGGCGCGGCCCGAGCGTGAGTTCGAAGCCCGCGCCAAGGCGCCTCCGCTCGACCTCAAGGCACCAGGCCTGCACATGGTGCTGTTCGCCGACACCCTGGGTTCGCTGGAAGTCGGTAGCCCGGTCATGTACCGCCAGGTGAAGGTGGGTAGCGTGCAGAGCTACCAGTTCGCCCGCAACAGCAACCGCATCCTGATCGGTGTGCATATCGAGAAGGAATACGAAAAGCTGGTCAACGGTTCGTCGCGCTTCTGGAATGTCAGTGGCATCACCCTGACGGGCGGCCTGTCGGGCATCAAGATCAAGAGTGAATCACTGCAGACCCTGATGGCTGGTGGTATCGCGTTCGACACGCCACGGCCCGATGTGCCGCTCAAACGCCACATCCCACGCTTCCGCCTGCATGACAGCCAGGAGGCGGTCAACCGCGCAGGAACGTTGATCACCATTCGTGTGGACCGTGCTGACGGCCTCAAGCCAGGCACGGCGATCCGCTTCCGTGGCCTGGATGTGGGCAGCATCGAGAGCGTCGACCTGACCGATGACCTGCAGGCGGTGCTGCTGCGGGCGCGCATTACCGAAGCGGCGGACCGTATCGCCCGCGTCGGTACGCAGTTCTGGGTGGTCAAGCCAGCCTTTGGCCTGGTGCGCACGCAGAACCTCGACACTCTGGTGGGTGGGCAGTACCTGGAAGTGCAGCCGGCTGCCAAGGACCGTGGCCCGCAGCGCGATTTCATCGCCTTGGCCGACGCCCCGCAGGTGGCAGGGCCCGAAGTCGGGCTGCCGTTGACGCTGAGCGCCCCGCGCCGTGGCTCGATCAAGCCGGGCGTGCCGGTGACCTATCGTGAGGTTGCGGTGGGCAAGGTGACGGGCTTCGAGTTGGGCCAGAGTGCTGACCGCGTATTGATCCATATCCTGATCGAGCCGCGCTACGCGGCCCTGGTGCGCAGCGGCAGCCGTTTCTGGAACAGTAGCGGCTTCGGTTTCGACTGGGGGCTGTTCAAGGGGGCTACGGTGCGTACCGAGTCGGTGGAGACCATGATCGACGGCGGTATCGCCTTTGCCACGCCGGATGGCGAGCAGATGGGCAACCCGGCACGGCCGCAGCAGACGTTCGCCTTGTTCGACAAGGCCGAGGATGAATGGCTGCAGTGGGCGCCGAAGATTCAGATAGCGAAGTAGCACTGGGCAAACGCGGCCCTGCTTTTTGTAGGAGCGGCCTTGTTTCGCGATCGGGCTGCTCAGCAGCCCCTCGGTTTCAGCGTCGATGCTGATATTGCTGGGGCTGCTGCGCAGCCCGATCGCGAAACAAGGCCGCTCCTACAAAAGCGGATCAGCGATGTTGCATAGGTCGCAGCAGCGGGCCGGCGATGTGCACAAATCGCAGGCAACAAAAAACCGACCCTAGGGTCGGTTTTTCGACTAGCGCGTCGCTTAGGCAGCTGCAGCTTCTTTCAGCGCCTTGATGTGGCCATTCAGACGGCCTTTGTGACGAGCAGCCTTGTTCTTGTGGATGATGCCCTTGTCGGCCATACGGTCGATTACAGGCACAGCCAGAACGTAAGCGGCTTGCGCTTTTTCGGCGTCTTTTGCGTCGATGGCCTTGACTACATTCTTGATGTAGGTGCGGACCATGGAACGCAGGCTGGCGTTGTGGCTGCGACGCTTCTCAGCCTGTTTTGCACGTTTCTTGGCGGAAGGTGTGTTGGCCACCGTCGAGCTCCTCGAAAGACTTTAGGTAAATAGCAAACAAAATAGGCCGCGAATCATGCCGATCAGTCGAACGGATGTCAAGGCCACCTGCAAGGTTCCGCCGAGCGGTGCGCCAACAAGAGGGAAATATTCCTTTCTGCTGCGCGACCTGTAAACTCGGGAATTTTTGGCTCCCCTGCGAAGGCGCGGGAGTATCGCACATTCGGACGCTGTCTGGCAGCGTCCTCTGCCCTTGGCGTGAATCTTTTCGATGAACCTGCTCAAATCCCTGGCTGCGGTAAGCTCGATCACCATGATTTCGCGGGTGCTGGGCTTTGTCCGCGACACCATCCTGGCGCGTGTTTTCGGTGCCGGCATCGCCACCGATGCCTTCTTCATCGCCTTCAAGCTGCCCAACCTGCTGCGGCGCATCTTCGCCGAGGGCGCGTTTTCCCAGGCCTTCGTGCCGATCCTGGCCGAATACAAGACCCAGCAAGGCGAGGAGGCGACCCGCACCTTCGTCGCCTATGTCAGTGGCCTGCTGACCTTGGTTCTGGCGCTGGTGACCGCCATCGGCATCCTGGCGGCGCCATGGGTAGTGTGGGCGACCGCACCAGGCTTTGTCGACAGTGCCGAAAAGTACGAACTGACCAGCGCCCTGTTGCGGGTGACTTTTCCTTATATATTGCTGATCTCGCTGTCCTCCCTGGCCGGGGCAATCCTCAATACCTGGAACCGTTTCTCGGTGCCGGCCTTTACCCCGACCTTGCTGAATGTGGCGATGATTGCCTTCGCCGTGCTGCTCACGCCGTATTTCGACCCGCCCATCATGGCCCTGGCATGGGGCGTGCTGGCCGGAGGCCTGGCACAGTTGCTGTACCAGCTGCCAGCGCTGAAGAAGATCGGCATGCTCGTGCTGCCGCGCCTGAACCTGCGTGATACCGGCGTGTGGCGGGTGCTCAAGCAGATGCTGCCAGCGATCCTCGGAGTGTCGGTGAGCCAGATCTCGCTGATCATCAACACCATCTTCGCCTCCTTCCTGGTAGCCGGCTCGGTGTCGTGGATGTACTACGCCGACCGCCTCATGGAGCTGCCTTCCGGCGTACTGGGCGTGGCCCTGGGCACCATACTGCTGCCGACCCTGGCCAAGACCTACGCCAACAAGGACCGCGAGGAGTACTCACGGATCCTCGACTGGGGCTTGCGCCTGTGTTTCCTGCTGGTGCTGCCCTGCACCCTGGCCCTGGCCATCCTCGCCGAGCCTTTGACCGTGGCGCTGTTCCAGTACGGCAAGTTCACTGCCGTCGACGCAGCCATGACCCAGAAGGCGCTGATCGCCTATTCGGTGGGCTTGCTGGCGATCATTCTGGTCAAGGTACTGGCACCGGGCTTCTATGCGCAGCAGAATATCCGTACACCGGTGAAGATCGCGGTATTCACCCTGGTCTGCACCCAACTGTTCAACCTGGTCCTGATCGGGCCGCTCGCGCATGCCGGCCTGGCCCTGGCGATCAGCCTGGGGGCCTGCCTGAACGCCGGCCTGCTGTTCTGGAAACTGCGCAGTCAGCAGCTGTTTCAGCCGCAACCAGGCTGGGCGATATTCCTGCTCAAGCTGTTGCTGGCGGTGGGGCTGATGTCGGCGGTGTTGCTGGCCGGCATGCATTATCTGCCAGCCTGGGAACAGGGCAACATGCTCGAGCGCCTGGTGCGCCTGGGGGCTCTGGTACTGGCGGGCGTCGTGACCTATTTCGGCTGCCTGTACCTGTGCGGCTTCCGGCCTCGGCATTTCGCCCGCAAGGCCTTGCACTGAGGCATCGGGCGGGTCAGGCGTCGGTTTTTCGCATTCCACGCCGCCCTTGGGCGCTGCTGCCTGTCACCGGCGCCCGGGTGTGGTTATAATCGGCCACTTTATGAGCAAGAAGCGCGTTATGCAGCTGGTTCGAGGTCTTCACAACCTGCGCCCCGAGCACCGGGGCTGTGTCGCCACCATTGGCAACTTCGACGGGGTTCACCGCGGCCACCAGGCTATCCTGGCGCGCCTGCGCGAGCGCGGCCACGCCTTGGGCCTGCCGACCTGCGTGGTCATCTTCGAACCGCAACCACGCGAGTATTTCGCCCCCGACACCGCGCCGGCCCGCCTGGCCCGGCTGCGCGACAAGATCGAGCTGCTGGCGGCCGAGGGTATCGACCGGGTGCTGTGCCTGGCATTCAACCAGCGCCTGAGCAAGCTCGGCGCCGATGCCTTCGTCAAGGCCATCCTGGTCGACGGCCTGGGTGTACGCCACCTCGAAGTGGGCGATGACTTCCGTTTCGGCTGCGACCGCGCCGGCGACTTCGCCTTCCTGGTCGAGGCCGGCAAGCAGTACGGCTTCACCGTCGAGGCTGCCAACACGGTGATCCAGGACGGCCTGCGGGTCAGCAGCACCGAAGTACGCAAGGCCCTGTCCGAAGGCAACTTCGAGCTGGCCGAGCACCTGCTGGGCCGCCCGTACCGCATCAGCGGCCGCGTGCTGCATGGCCAGAAGCTGGCCCGCCAGCTCGGCACACCTACCGCCAACATCCAGCTCAAGCGCCGCCGCGTGCCGCTGTCCGGGGTCTACCTGGCCAGCATAGAAATCGACGGCAAGGCCTGGCCGGGTGTCGGCAATATCGGCGTGCGCCCCACCGTTGCCGGTGACGGGCGCCCGCACCTGGAGATTCATCTGCTGGACTATGCCGGCGACCTTTACGGCCGGCGCCTGACGGTGGAGTTCCACCACAAGCTGCGAGAAGAGCAGCGATTCGCCTCCCTGGAGGCGCTGAAGTCGGCGATCGATGCGGATATCGCCGCCGCACGTGCACATTGGCACGCTCAACCGCTAACGAAGAGCCTGAAATGACCGACTACAAAGCCACGCTTAACCTTCCGGACACCGCCTTCCCCATGAAGGCCGGCCTGCCTCAGCGCGAACCGCAGATCCTGCAGCGCTGGGACAGCATTGGCCTGTACCAGAAGCTGCGCGAAATTGGCAAGGATCGTCCCAAGTTCGTCCTGCACGACGGCCCGCCCTATGCCAACGGCAAGATTCACATCGGTCATGCGCTGAACAAGATCCTCAAGGACATGATCGTCCGTTCCAAGACCCTGGCCGGCTTCGATGCGCCGTATGTGCCGGGCTGGGACTGCCATGGCCTGCCGATCGAGCACAAGGTCGAGGTCACCCACGGCAAGCACCTGTCCGCCGACCGCACTCGCGAGCTGTGCCGCGAGTACGCCGCCGAGCAGATCGAGGGGCAGAAGACCGAGTTCATCCGCCTGGGCGTGCTGGGTGACTGGGACAACCCGTACAAGACCATGAACTTTGCCAACGAGGCCGGCGAAATCCGCGCCCTGGCCGAGATGGTCAAGCAAGGCTTCGTGTTCAAGGGCCTGAAGCCTGTGAACTGGTGCTTCGATTGCGGTTCGGCCCTGGCCGAGGCCGAAGTCGAGTACGCCGACAAGAAATCGCAGACCATCGACGTTGCCTTCCCGGTAGCCGATGACGCCAAGCTGGCTACTGCCTTCGGTCTGGCTTCGCTGGCCAAGCCGGCTGCCATCGTGATCTGGACCACCACCCCGTGGACCATCCCGGCCAACCAGGCGCTGAACATCCACCCGGAGTTCAAGTACGCCCTGGTCGACACCGGCGAGCGTCTGCTGGTTCTGGCCGAAGAGCTGGTCGAGTCGTGCCTCAAGCGCTACAGCCTGGAAGGCTCGGTCATCGCCACCGCCCAGGGTTCGGCACTGGAACTGATCAACTTCCGCCACCCGTTCTACGACCGCCTGTCGCCAATCTACCTGGCTGACTACGTCGAACTGGGCGCCGGTACCGGCGTGGTGCACTCCTCGCCAGCCTACGGTGAAGACGACTTCGTTACCTGCAAGCGCTACGGCATGGTCAACGACGACATCCTCACCCCGGTGCAGAGCAACGGCGTGTATGTGGACTCGCTGCCATTCTTCGGCGGCCAGTTCATCTGGAAGGCCAACCCGGCCATCGTCGAGAAGCTGAGCGAAGTCGGCGCGCTGATGCACACCGAAACCATCAGCCACAGCTACATGCACTGCTGGCGCCACAAGACCCCGCTGATCTACCGCGCCACCGCGCAGTGGTTCGTGGGTATGGACAAGCAGCCGACCACCGGCGAGCCGCTGCGTGAGCGCGCACTTAAAGCCATCGAAGACACCAAGTTCGTCCCGGCCTGGGGCCAGGCGCGCCTGCATTCGATGATCGCCAACCGCCCGGACTGGTGCATCTCCCGTCAGCGCAACTGGGGTGTACCGATCCCGTTCTTCCTGCACAAGCAGACCGGCGAGCTGCACCCACGCACCGTCGAGCTGATGGAAGCAGTGGCCAAGCGCGTCGAACAGGAAGGCATCGAGGCCTGGTTCAAGCTGGACGCCGCCGAACTGCTGGGCGCTGAAGCCGAGCAGTACGACAAGATTACCGACACCCTCGACGTGTGGTTCGACTCGGGTACCACCCACTGGCACGTGCTGCGTGGCTCGCATGACATTGGCCACGCCACCGGCCCGCGTGCCGACCTGTATCTGGAAGGTTCCGACCAGCACCGCGGCTGGTTCCACTCGTCCTTGCTGACCGGTTGCGCCATCGACGGCCACGCGCCGTACCGCGAGCTGCTGACCCACGGCTTCACCGTGGACGAGAACGGCCGCAAGATGTCCAAGTCGCTGGGCAACACCATCGAGCCGGAGAAGGTCAACAACACCCTGGGTGCCGATATCCTGCGCCTGTGGGTTGCCGCTACCGACTATTCCGGTGAAATGGCCGTTTCCGAGCAGATCCTGCAGCGCAGCGCCGACGCCTACCGCCGTATCCGCAACACTGCACGCTTCCTGCTCTCCAACCTGTCCGGCTTCGACCCGGCCCGCGACCTGCTGGCCCCGGAAGACATGCTGGCGCTGGACCGCTGGGCGGTTGACCGCACCCTGCTGCTGCAACGCGAGCTGGAAGAGCACTACAGCGAGTACCGTTTCTGGAACGTCTACTCCAAGGTGCACAACTTCTGCGTGCAGGAACTGGGCGGCTTCTACCTCGACATCATCAAGGACCGCCAGTACACCACCGGCGCCAACAGTGTCGCTCGCCGCTCCTGCCAGACCGCGCTCTACCACATCAGCGAGGCGCTGGTGCGCTGGATCGCGCCGATCCTGGCGTTTACCGCCGACGAAATCTGGCAGTACCTGCCAGGCGAGCGCAACGAGTCGGTAATGCTCAACGGCTGGTACGAGGGCCTGAGCGAGCTGCCGGAAGGTACCGAACTGGACCGCGCCTACTGGGACCGCGTGATGGCCGTCAAGGCATCGGTCAACAAGGAGCTGGAAAACCAGCGTACCGCCAAGGTCATCGGCGGCAACCTGCAGGCCGAAGTCACCCTGTACGCCGACGAAGGCCTGAGCGCCGACCTGGGCAAGCTGGGCGACGAACTGCGCTTCGTGCTGATCACCTCGGCTGCCAGCGTGGTGCCATTCGCGCAAGCGCCGGCCGAAGCGGTGGCCACCGAAGTCGAAGGCCTCAAGCTGCAAGTGGTCAAGTCCGGCCACACCAAGTGCGGCCGTTGCTGGCACTTCCGCGCCGACGTCGGCAGCCACCCGGAGCACCCGGAAATCTGCGGCCGTTGCGTCGACAACCTGAGCGGTTCCGGCGAGGTGCGCCACTATGCCTAACCCTGCAGCGGGGCGCTTCGGGCGCCTTGCATGGCTTTGGCTGAGCCTGGTGGTACTGGTCCTCGACCAGGCCACCAAGCTGTATTTCAACAATGCCCTGACCATGTACCAGCAGGTTGTCGTCATCCCTGACTACTTCAGCTGGACCCTGGCCTACAACACGGGCGCGGCGTTCAGCTTCCTGGCTGAAAGCTCCGGCTGGCAGCGCTGGCTGTTCGCCCTGATCGCCGTGGTGGTCAGTGCCGTGCTGGTAGTGTGGCTCAAGCGCCTGGGGCGCAACGAGACCTGGCTGGCCGTGGCGCTGGCGCTGGTGCTGGGTGGCGCGATCGGCAACCTGTACGACCGCGTCGTGCTCGGCCATGTGGTCGACTTCATCCTGGTGCACTGGCAGAACCGCCATTACTTCCCGGCCTTCAACCTGGCCGACAGCGCCATCACCGTTGGTGCGGTGATGCTGGCGCTGGATATGTTCAAGAGCAAGAAGTCCGAGGATCCGGTCCATGACTGACACCCGTATCGGCCAGAACACCGAAGTCACCCTGCACTTCGCGCTGCACCTGGAAAACGGCGACACCGTCGACAGCACGTTCGACAAGGCCCCGGCCACCTTCAAGGTTGGCGATGGCAACCTGCTGCCAGGGTTCGAGAACGCCCTGTTCGGCTTCAAGGGCGGCGACAAGCGTACCGTCGTGGTGGCCCCGGAGAACGCATTCGGCCAGCCAAACCCGCAGAACGTGCAAGTCATGCCGCGGTCCCAGTTCGAGGGCATGGAGTTGTCCGAAGGGCTGTTGATCATCTTCAACGACGCCGCCAACACCGAGCTGCCGGGTGTGGTCAAAGCGTTCGATGACGACCAGGTGACCATCGACTTCAATCACCCATTGGCTGGCAAGACCCTGACCTTCGAGGTGGAGATCCTCGAGGTGAAGGCCCTGTAAGCCTGGAGCCGAGCATGCAAATCAAACTCGCCAACCCTCGCGGCTTCTGCGCGGGGGTCGACCGGGCGATCGAGATCGTCAACCGCGCGCTGGAAGTCTTCGGCCCGCCGATCTATGTGCGTCACGAAGTGGTGCACAACAAGTTCGTGGTGGAAGACCTGCGCAACCGTGGCGCCATCTTCGTCGAAGAGCTGGACCAGGTACCGGACGACGTCATCGTCATCTTCAGTGCCCACGGGGTTTCCCAGGCCGTGCGCCAGGAAGCTGCTGGCCGTGGCCTGAAAGTGTTCGATGCCACCTGCCCGCTGGTGACCAAGGTGCACATCGAAGTGGCCAAGTACAGCCGCGACGGCCGTGAGTGCATTCTCATCGGCCACGAAGGGCATCCGGAAGTCGAAGGCACCATGGGCCAGTACGACGCCAGCAACGGTGGCGCCATCTACCTCGTCGAAGACGAGGAGGATGTTGCCAACCTGCAGGTGAAGGACCCGGACCACCTGGCGTTCGTCACCCAAACCACGCTGTCGATGGACGACACCAGCCGCGTGATCGACGCCCTGCGTGCGCGCTTCCCGAACATTGGCGGCCCGCGCAAGGACGACATCTGCTACGCCACCCAGAACCGCCAAGACGCGGTCAAGCAACTGGCGGACGAGTGCGACGTGGTACTGGTGGTTGGCAGCCCGAACAGCTCCAACTCCAACCGCCTGCGCGAGCTGGCCGAGCGCATGGGCACCCCGGCCTACCTGATCGACGGTGCCGAGGACCTGCAGCGTGGCTGGTTCGACCAGACGGCGCGGGTCGGCATCACCGCTGGCGCTTCGGCTCCCGAAGTGCTGGTGCGTGGCGTGATCGAGCAGCTCAAGGCCTGGGGCGCCAGCGGTGCTGAAGAGCTGGATGGGCGGGAAGAGAACATCACCTTCTCCATGCCCAAGGAACTGCGGGTTCGGTCGCTGATCTGACCGCAGTTTGCGCGATCCCCTGCAGGAGCGGCCTTGTGTCGCGAACGGGCTGCAAAGCAGCCTCAGGATTTCAGCGTTAGAGCTGATATTGCCGGGGCCGCTTTGCGGCCCTTTCGCGACACAAGGCCGCTCCTACATTGACCGCGCTGATCTGCTAGTGGTGTCTTTGCATCGGGATTTTTTTGGCTCTCCCATCTGTACCTTGACCCTGCCAGTCGATGCCATCACCACTTGATACTGGCTAGTTGCGGTCAAGCGCTCGCAAATCTCCATCGTTGAACCTAACCAATTACCGTTGGCCCCAAGCGGAACACCCTGCGCACTGAATTTCAGCTGCTCACCGCGATTGCTCGTGATCTTCAGCGGCCGTGAAAGACGCTGCTCGCGCAGCACCTGCCCGTTATGCTCCAGCATCACCTGCCAACCATTCCCCCAGTTACCGTCCAACGCCTGCACCAGCACCGGCTGGCTTTGCAACATGGCATGGCTGCGCGCACTGCGCAGTGCCTGCGCCAAGTCACGCGCAGCTGCCGCCCTGTGTAGGTCGTCGCTCAATCTGGCGTAGGCCGGCATGCCGAGCTGTGTCAGCAATACGGCCACCGCCAGGGCCGACAACATTTGTATCAGTGTTACACCTCGTTGCTTCACCGTGCATTCCTCCCTGGAAGTGCTTGGCTGTAGCTTCACGGTCGTTGGACCGGCGGTCCAGTCGCCCGGGTTCAATGCAATTGCAGGAAAAGTCGCAGGAGGTGCAGGGATGCACGCAAGACAACGGGGCATGACGCTTCTGGAAGTGTTGTTGGCGGTGGGTGTGGTGGCCGTGGGTATGTTCGCAGCGGCAGGCCTGCAACTGCAGGCATTGCAGGCTGCGGAGGACGCGCGCCGCGATGGGAAGGCGGCAATGGCGGCGCACAGTGAGCATGAAAGGGGGCGGCCATGAGTCGCGGCCAGCGTGGTTTCGGCTTGCTTGAGGTGATGCTGGCGCTGACCATCGGGTTGCTGCTGTTGGCGGCGGCCAGCCAGCTATTCGCCTCGGCCCACCATACCTGGCGGCTGCAAAGCACGGCAGTACGCATGCAGGATGAGGCACGCCTGGCATTGCTGCGAATGGCCCAGGATATCCGCATGACCGGGATGTTCGGCTGCCTGCGACTGCGGCCAAAGCACTTCGGCAGTTCGAGCGCAGAGCACGCATTCGCCCGGCCGATGGAAGTCGAAGCATCCACCCTTAGCCTGGTCGTTGCGGAGTTACCTGGGCAAGCCGGGGGCCCGCAGTGGTTCCTGCACACGGACTGTACTAGCAAAGTGTCTGTGGACGATGAGTTGAAGGAGGGCTACCCACAGGTTTACCCCATCAGCAAATATGTCTACCAACTCCAGGGCAATACGCTGAAATTCAAACGCAACAAAAGCAACTTCCAGCCGCTGGTTGAAAATGTGCGCTCAATACGTTTCCAGCGTGTGCAAATGGCACAGGGTGAGGGGGTGGATATTGCCCTGACGCTTTACGAACCCACGCTCGAACTTGAACAGCACCATGAACTGAGCGTCGCAATCCGCAACCCGGTGCCGGCCTCATGAATCGTCAGCGTGGCATAGTCCTGTTGTTGGCCTTGGTCCTGAGCCTGCTGCTTGGGCTGCTTGCGGCGTCCGCCCTGCGTGATGCGCTGGCGCAAACGCGAATGACCGGCTATCTGAGCGAAGGCCTGCTGGCGCTGGAGCAGGCCGAGGCCACGCTGCTGGCAGGGGCAGGCGAGCTCGAGCGGGCTCCCCCCGACCCTTGCGAGGCGTGCCCGCCACCCGCTCGACCGCATGACCTGAGCGGGCAGTGGCAGCGTACGCGAACCGGCTATTTCCATTTGCAGAATCTAGGTACCAGCGAACACGCGGCGCATATGCCGGAAGGGCAGCAGGTCACCCTGTACCGCGTCACCGCCGTCAGCCTGCAAACCCAGTCGCGGCATGTGCTGGAAGCGGTCTACGCCATGGCCGGCGACACAACCCGGCGCATTGCCTGGCGGCAGAGATTGCGAGGAGACTGACATGCAGCAAGGCTTGAGCCTGATCGAGTTGTTGATTGTGCTGGCCGTGACCGGCATTCTGGCAGCCATTGCCTACCCCAGTTACAGCGACCAGCTACGGCGAGCCGCGCGCAGCGAAGTGGTTGGCCTGCTGCATGATGCCGCCCTGCGCCTGGAGCGCCACCGCGTACGCACTGGCCAATACGCCGAGGGCGACCCGGCGTTGCCCGACGGTACCCGCTATTACAGCCTGCAGGCCCAGCGCGACAGCGACACCTTCACGCTGCGCGCCCGGCGGCTGCCGAGCGGGCTGATGGCGCAGGACCGCTGTGGCGATTTCCAGCTCGACCAGGCCGGCGTGCAGCGCAATCCGGGTGCCGTCGAGGACAGCGTGCACTGCTGGGGAAGCTGAAGATTGAATGATGCCCGGTGCATCGCGGATTTACTTCAGGTGTTGGATCGACAGATGAACAAGCAAGTAGTGGTGGTCGGCGGCGGGGTGATCGGCCTGCTGACGGCATTCAACCTGGCGGCGAAGGTCGGGCAGGTGGTGGTGTGTGATCAGGGTGAAGTCGGCCGCGAATCGTCGTGGGCCGGCGGCGGTATCGTCTCGCCACTATACCCGTGGCGCTACAGCCCGGCCGTGACCGCCCTGGCACACTGGTCGCAAGACTTTTATCCACAGCTGGGCGAGCGTTTGTTCGCCAGCACCGGCGTCGACCCCGAAGTGCACACCACCGGCCTGTACTGGCTCGACCTGGACGACGAGGCCGAAGCGCTGGCCTGGGCCGAGCGTGAGCAGCGGCCGCTGAGTGCCGTGGATATTTCGGCGGCCTATGACGCGGTGCCGGTGCTGGGCCCGGGCTTCAAGCGTGCCATCTACATGGCCGGCGTGGCCAACGTGCGCAACCCGCGCCTGGTGAAGTCGCTCAAGGCGGCGTTGCTGGCGTTGCCCAACGTGACCTTGCGTGAGTACTGCCAGGTTACCGGTTTTGTCCAGCAAGGCGGTCGCGTGACCGGGGTGCAGACGGCAGACGGCGTTCTGGCGGCGGATGAGGTGGTGCTCAGTGCTGGCGCGTGGAGTGGCGACCTGCTGCGTACGCTCGGCCTGGAGTTGCCTGTGGAACCGGTGAAGGGCCAGATGATTCTGTTCAAATGTGCCGAAGACTTCCTGCCGAGCATGGTGTTGGCCAAGGGGCGCTATGCGATCCCGCGGCGCGACGGGCATATTCTGGTGGGTAGCACGCTGGAGCATGCCGGGTACGACAAGACGCCGACCAAGGAGGCGTTGGAGAGCCTGAAGGCCTCGGCGGTGGAATTGTTGCCTGAGCTCGAGGGGGCCACGGTGGTGGCGCATTGGGCCGGGCTGCGGCCGGGGTCGCCGGAAGGTATTCCGTACATCGGGCCGGTGCCGGGGCATGCGGGGCTGTGGTTGAACTGCGGGCATTACCGCAACGGGCTGGTGCTGGCGCCGGCTTCGTGCCAGCTGTTTACCGACCTGTTGACCGGGGCAGAACCGATCATTGACCCGGCGCCGTATGCGCCAGCCGGGCGGTTGAGCTGACATTGCCGGGGCCGCTTTGCGGCCCTTTCGCGACACAAGGCCGCTCCTACAGGGGCCGCGTACTCCATGTAGAGCGGCCTTGTGTCGCGAAAGGGCTGCAAAGCAGCCCCAGTTTCTAACGGGATTGCCCCGGCCCTTGCTGCAGGTGTGCCTGGCTGCAATACCACTCGTTGCCCTGCTGCAGCGCCCGGTCATTGGGCAGGTGTACGCCGCAATGGGCGCAGCGCACCATCTTCAGCGGCGCATCCAGCTTGGCCTCGGGGTGCGACTGTTGGCTGGCTTTGAACCTGCGCCACAGCCAGAACGCGGCGGCGATCAGGGCGATCCAGAAAAGTAGGCGAACCATGGTGTCCAGCTTGTCGGTTGAAGAAGCCGACAGTCTAGGACGCGGCCAATAAAAAAGGGAGGCCCAGGGCCTCCCTTTCATGTACCGCTACGTATCAGTCGAACAGACCAAAGGTCATGTAGCTGAACCAGGAACGGTCCTTCTCGGCTTCCTTCGGCCCTTCCGGCACGATCGGGTCACCGTTCTCGTCAGTTGGCAGCAGCTCACGCGGCATCTCGTCACGTGCATCCTGGAACTGCTTGACCACGTCCTGGTTGGCGCGGGTTTCACCCGGTGGCAGCGGGGTTTCGGTTTCGATCAGGCCCAGGGTCGCCTTGGACAGCCAGCCGCGGCCGTCAGACTCGGTCTGCTTTGGCTGGAACTCGCCATCTACCAGGCTCGGGTGGTCCGGGTAGTTGAGCTTGAGGGTTTCCAGGCTGGTGGCGGCCAGTTCGTCCAGGTGCATCTTCTGGTACGCCTCGACCATCACCGCCAGGCCGTCGCCGACCGATGGGGTTTCCTGGAAGTTCTCTACCACGTAGCGGCCACGGTTGGCAGCGGCTACATAGGCCTGGCGGCTCAGGTAGTAGTCGGCCACATGGATTTCGTACGACGCCAGCAGGTTGCGCAGGTAGATCATGCGCTGCTTGGCATCGGGGGCGTAGCGGCTGTTGGGGAAGCGGCTGGTCAGCTGGGCGAACTCGTTGTACGAGTCGCGGGCAGCACCCGGGTCACGCTTGGTCATGTCCAGCGGCAGGAAGCGCGCCACCAGGCCACGGTCCTGGTCGAACGAGGTCAGGCCCTTGAGGTAGTAGGCGTAGTCGACGTTCGGGTGCTGCGGGTGCAGGCGGATGAAGCGCTCGGCAGCCGACTTGGCAGCCTCGGGCTCGGAGTTCTTGTAGTTGGCGTAGATCAGCTCGAGCTGCGCCTGGTCGGCATAGCGGCCGAACGGGTAGCGCGACTCCAGGGCCTTGAGCTTGTTCACGGCGCTGGTGTAGCTGGAGTTGTCCAGGTCAGCTTGCGCCTGCTGATACAGCTCGGCCTCGCTGAGGTTCTCGTCAATCACTTCTTTATTGGAGGAACAGGCCGCGGTGAGCCCGAGGATGGCGATCAGCAGCAGGTGTTTCACTTGCATGGCGGCTTGCGTCCCTTTGACGGCCGCTGTCTTGGGCGGTGCCGTCCTGTTATGATGAGCGCCCCGGCCAACCCCGGGACAAAAGAAGTCGTATTTAACCACAAGCTCGCAGCCGAAACCAAAGGCTGTGCGCCCGCCGAATCGAGCATGTCCGAGATCATTCAACTTAGCGCAGAGGTCCCGTCCGAACTGGGCGGTCAACGCCTCGACCAGGTCGCCGCCCAATTGTTCGCCGAGTACTCGCGTTCCCGGCTTACTTCGTGGATCAAAGAAGGCCGCCTGACGGTCGATGGTGCCGTGGTGCGCCCTCGAGACCTCGTCTATGGTGGCTCGCAACTTGTCCTGGAGGCCGAGCAAGAGGCCCAGGGCGAGTGGGTCGCCGAAGATATCGAGCTGGATATCGTCTACGAAGACGACCATATCATGGTGATCAACAAGCCTGCCGGGCTGGTTGTGCACCCGGCCGCCGGGCATGCCAGCGGGACTTTGCTCAATGCACTGCTGCACCACGTGCCTGACATCGTCAACGTACCGCGCGCCGGTATCGTCCACCGCCTGGACAAGGACACCACCGGCCTGATGGTGGTGGCCAAGACCTTGCAGGCGCAGACCCGGCTGGTCGAGCAGATGCAGGCGCGCAAGGTCAGCCGCATCTACGAGTGCATCGTGATTGGCGTGGTCACTGCCGGCGGCAAGATCGATGCCCCGATCGGCCGCCACGGCGGCATGCGCCAGCGCATGGCGGTCACCGACGGCGGCAAGCCGGCGGTCAGCCACTACCGTGTGCTCAAGCGCTTCCGCTCGCACACCCACGTGCGGGTCAAGCTGGAAACCGGCCGTACCCACCAGATTCGCGTGCACATGGCTCACGTTGGCTTCCCGTTGGTCGGCGACCAGACCTACGGCGGGCGCTTCCGCATTCCGCCGGCAGCCAGCCCGACCATGGTCGAGGCGGTGAAAACCTTCCCGCGCCAGGCACTGCATGCGCGCTTCCTGGCATTGGCCCACCCGATTACCGGTGAAGTCATGAAATGGGAATCGCCGCTGCCGGATGACTTCGTCTGGTTGCTGTCGCTGCTGAACCAGGACCGCGAGAGCTTTGTCGGATGAGTGGCCTGACGCAGTCGCTGCTGTTCCCCGACTGGCCGGCCCCGGCCTCGGTGCGCGCCTGTGTCACCACCCGCCAGGGCGGCATCAGCCTGCCGCCCTATGAAACCTTCAACCTTGGCGACCATGTAGGGGACGACCCTGCCGCGGTGGCCGAAAACCGTCGTCGCCTGAGCGACGAATTCGCCATCCAGCCGGCCTGGCTCAAGCAGGTGCATGGGCTGGTGGTGGCAAATGCCGACCCGGCTGTGGTGGCCGAGGCCGACGCCAGCTGGACCGACCAGCCTGGCATTGCCTGCACCGTGATGACTGCCGATTGCCTGCCAGCGCTGTTCTGCGACCGGGCCGGTACCCGTGTGGCGGCCGCGCATGCTGGCTGGCGCGGGCTGGCCGGTGGTGTGCTGGAGGCCACCTTGGATCGCCTGGCACTGCCACCCGAAGAGGTGCTGGTGTGGCTGGGGCCGGCGATTGGCCCACAGGCGTTCGAAGTGGGGCTGGAAGTGCGTGATGCCTTTACTGCGGTGCACCCGGAAGCGGCCCGGGCCTTTGTCGATGGTGCCCGGCCGGGCAAGTTGATGGCCGACATCTATGAGCTGGCGCGTATTCGTTTGGCGGCGCGTGGGGTGACTGCTGTTCATGGCGGTGGCTTGTGCACGGTCAGCGACGAGCGGTTCTTCTCCTATCGCCGTACTCCGCAGGGGGGGCGCTTTGCTTCCCTGGTGTGGCTGGAGCCGCGCTAGCCTGCACCGGCCTTTTCGCGGGCACGCCCGATCCACAGGTTTCAAACATTGCGGATTCCCTGTAGGAGCGGGCATGCCCGCGAATGGCCCAGCACTAATCCAACAGGTTGATCCTGGTCAACCCCGCTACGCTTGAATCTTCCAGAATCAGCCTTATCTATAAGGTCATCTCAGGCAGGTTTCTTCACAAACAGGCGCTGTCCATCGCTCCGACCTGCCCTTTAAAAGGAAGGTACCCCCATGCGAATAGACCGTTTGACCAGCAAGCTGCAGCTTGCGATATCCGATGCCCAATCCCTGGCGGTTGGCATGGATCACCCTGCCATCGAGCCGGTGCACCTGTTGCAGGCATTGCTCGAGCAGCAGGGCGGCTCGATCAAGCCGCTGCTGATGCAGGTAGGCTTCGACATCAACAGCCTGCGCCAGGCACTGGTGAAAGAACTCGACCAGCTGCCGAAAATCCAGAACCCCACCGGCGACGTAAACATGTCGCAGGACCTGGCGCGCCTGCTCAACCAGGCCGACCGCCTGGCCCAGCAGAAGGGCGACCAGTTCATTTCCAGCGAACTTGTGCTGCTGGCTGCCATGGACGAGAACAGCAAGCTCGGCAAGCTGTTGTTGAGCCAGGGCGTGAGCAAGAAGGCCCTGGAAAACGCCATCAACAACCTGCGCGGCGGTGCGGCGGTCAATGACGCCAACGCCGAGGAATCGCGCCAGGCGCTGGACAAGTACACCGTCGACCTGACCAAGCGTGCCGAAGAAGGCAAGCTGGACCCGGTGATTGGCCGTGACGACGAAATTCGCCGTACCGTACAGGTGCTGCAACGCCGTACCAAGAACAACCCGGTGCTGATCGGTGAGCCTGGCGTAGGTAAAACCGCCATCGCCGAAGGCCTGGCCCAGCGCATCATCAATGGTGAAGTGCCGGACGGCCTCAAGGGCAAGCGCCTGCTGGCGCTGGACATGGGCGCGCTGATTGCCGGTGCCAAGTACCGCGGCGAGTTCGAAGAACGCCTCAAAGGCCTGCTGAACGAGCTGTCCAAGCAGGAAGGCCAGATCATCCTGTTCATCGACGAACTGCACACCATGGTCGGCGCCGGCAAGGGCGAGGGCGCCATGGACGCCGGCAACATGCTCAAGCCGGCCCTGGCTCGTGGCGAGCTGCACTGCGTTGGCGCCACCACGCTGAACGAGTACCGCCAGTTCATCGAAAAAGATGCTGCCCTGGAGCGCCGCTTCCAGAAGGTGCTGGTCGAGGAGCCGAGCGAGGAAGACACCATCGCCATCCTGCGTGGCCTGAAAGAGCGCTATGAAGTGCACCACAAGGTGGCCATCACCGACGGCGCCATCATTGCTGCGGCCAAGCTCAGCCACCGCTACATCACCGACCGTCAGCTGCCGGACAAGGCCATTGACCTGATCGACGAAGCGGCCAGCCGCATCCGCATGGAGATCGACTCCAAGCCGGAAGTGCTCGACCGCCTCGACCGTCGCCTGATCCAGCTGAAGGTGGAGTCGCAGGCGCTGAAGAAGGAAGAAGACGAAGCGGCGAAAAAGCGCCTGGAGAAGCTGACCGAGGAAATCGACCGGTTGGAGCGTGAATACGCCGACCTGGAAGAAATCTGGGCCTCCGAGAAGGCTGAGGTGCAGGGCTCGGCGCAGATCCAGCAAAAGATCGAGCAGGCCCGCCAGGAGTTGGAAACTGCCCGTCGTAAAGGCGACCTCAGCCGCATGGCCGAGCTGCAGTACGGGGTGATCCCGGACTTGGAGCGTAGCCTGCAGATGGTCGACCAGCACGGCAAGACCGAAAACCAGTTGCTGCGCAATAAGGTCACCGAGGAAGAAATTGCCGAAGTGGTCTCGAAGTGGACCGGTATCCCGGTGGCCAAGATGCTCGAAGGCGAGCGTGAAAAGCTGCTGAAGATGGAAGAGCTGCTGCACCAGCGTGTGATCGGCCAGAACGAGGCGGTAACCGCCGTGGCCAACGCGGTGCGCCGTTCGCGTGCCGGGCTGTCCGACCCGAACCGGCCGAGTGGTTCGTTCCTGTTCCTCGGCCCGACCGGGGTGGGCAAGACCGAGCTGTGCAAGGCGCTGGCCGAGTTCCTGTTCGACACCGAAGAGGCAATGGTGCGCATCGACATGTCCGAGTTCATGGAGAAGCATTCCGTGGCTCGCCTGATCGGTGCCCCACCAGGCTATGTGGGGTATGAAGAGGGCGGTTACCTGACCGAGGCGGTACGGCGCAAGCCATACTCGGTGGTGCTGCTGGACGAGGTGGAGAAGGCCCACCCGGATGTGTTCAACGTGCTGCTGCAGGTGCTGGAAGACGGCCGCCTGACCGACAGCCACGGGCGCACCGTGGACTTCCGCAACACCGTGATCGTGATGACCTCCAACCTGGGCTCGGCGCAGATCCAGGAACTGGTGGGTGACCGCGAGGCACAGCGTGCGGCGGTGATGGATGCGGTGGGTTCGCACTTCCGTCCGGAATTCATCAACCGTATCGACGAAGTGGTGGTGTTCGAGCCACTGGGCCGCGAGCAGATTGCCGGCATTACCGAAATCCAGCTGGGCCGCCTGCGCAGCCGTCTGCTGGAGCGCGAACTGTCGCTGAGCCTGAGCCCGGAGGCATTGGACAAGCTGATTGCCGTGGGTTACGACCCGGTATACGGCGCACGGCCACTGAAGCGGGCGATCCAGCGCTGGATCGAAAACCCGTTGGCGCAGTTGATCCTGGCAGGCAAGTTCATGCCGGGGACGGCGATTACCGCCAAGGTGGAAGGCGACGAAATCGTCTTCGGCTGATCTGTTTCACCATGAGCCCCGCATCTGCGGGGCTTTTTTTGTCTGTATCTCCCAGGCCTCACACACATTCCGAGGACCGGTGCCGTACCTGTGGGAGCGGGCATGCCCGCGAAGGGGCCCTCACAGCCCCAGCAAATCCGGGCCTTTCCGGCCTTCTGGATAACTAGCTGAAATTTTTGAAATTTTTGCTTGCATCTAAAATCGGGTGCCCCTAATATACGCCGCGTTGTCAGGCACTAAGCGAATCACCAGCAACATCGGTGACCGCAAAACAACTTACAAATCAGTAAGTTGAATGAAAAAAAGTGGTTGACAAGCAAAACGAAGAATGTAGAATAGCCGGCCTCAGCAGCTGCAACGTGAAAGCGGATAGCCAAAGAGACCGAAGCTAACACAAGCTTCGAAGCTGTAAAGATGTACCGAAGTTCAGTTCCGCGATAGCTCAGTCGGTAGAGCAAATGACTGTTAATCATTGGGTCCCTGGTTCGAGTCCAGGTCGCGGAGCCAATCTCGGGGTGTAGCGCAGTCCGGTAGCGCGCCTGCTTTGGGAGCAGGATGTCAGGAGTTCGAATCCCCTCACCCCGACCATTTTCCGGGTCGTTAGCTCAGTTGGTAGAGCAGTTGGCTTTTAACCAATTGGTCGTAGGTTCGAATCCTACACGACCCACCATGTAAAAAGGGCATCTCAAGCGAGATGCCCTTTTTCTTTAAGTATCACGGGGTGTAGCGCAGTCCGGTAGCGCGCCTGCTTTGGGAGCAGGATGTCAGGAGTTCGAATCCCCTCACCCCGACCATTTTCCGGGTCGTTAGCTCAGTTGGTAGAGCAGTTGGCTTTTAACCAATTGGTCGTAGGTTCGAATCCTACACGACCCACCATGAAAAAAAGGGCATCTCGCATGAGATGCCCTTTTTTTTTGCCAGAATTTTGGGCCTGCGTTGCAGGCCATCGCGACACAAGGCCGCTCCTACAGCAAGCAGATATTGCGCGGTCGTTTGTAGGAGCGGCCTTGTGTCGCGAAAGGGGCGCAAAGCGCCCCCAGCAATCTTCAGTGTCAGTGCAACTTCAACCTAGGCTCGGTACCCCGGCCAATCTTGCTACCCAGCATCATCAACGCCGTACGGAAGAACCCGTACAACGCCATCTGGTGCATCCGGTACAGCGACACGTAGAACATCCGCGCCAGCCAGCCCTCCAGCTTCACGCTGCCCATCAGGTTACCCATCAGGTTGCCCACCGCCGAGAAGCGCGACAGCGACACCAGCGAGCCGTAGTCCTTGTACTCATAGGTCGGCAGCGCCTTGTTCTCCAGCCGCGCCTTCAAACTCTGCGCCAGCATCGAAGCCTGCTGGTGCGCCGCCTGGGCGCGTGGCGGCACGTTGCGGTCGCTACCCGGTTGCGGGCAGGCGGCGCAGTCACCGAAGGCAAAGATGTTGTCATCGCGCGTGGTTTGCAGGGTAGGGCGCACCACCAGCTGGTTGATGCGGTTGGTTTCCAGGCCATCGATGTCCTTGAGGAACGCCGGCGCACGGATACCAGCCGCCCACACTTTCAAACTGGCCTGGATCACTTCACCGTCTTTGGTTTTCAGGCCATCCTCGGTCACTTCACTGACGGCGGCATTGGTCATCACCTTCACCCCGAGCTTTTCCAGGGTCTTGTGCACCGGCACGCTGATGCGCTCTGGCAGCGCCGGCAGTACGCGCGGGCCGGCCTCGATAATGGTGATGTGCATGTCCTTGGGCTGGATGCGGTCCAGGCCATAGGCCGCCAGTTCGTGGGCCGCGTGATGCAGCTCGGCTGCCAGTTCCACACCGGTGGCACCGGCGCCGACAATGGCCACGCTGATCTTCTCGCTCGCCACGTCACCGGCATGGGCACGCAGGTAGTGGTTGAGCAACTGCTGGTGGAAACGCTCGGCCTGCTTGCGGGTGTCGAGGAACAGGCAGTGCTGCGCTGCGCCCAAGGTGCCGAAGTCGTTGGTGTTGGAACCCACGGCAATGACCAGGGTGTCGTAGCCCAAGGTGCGCGCAGGCAACAGCTCGCGGCCCTCTTCGTCGAGGGTGGCGGCCAGTTGAATCTGTTTGCCTTCACGGTCCAGGCCGCTCATGCGCCCCAGCTGGAAGTTGAAGTGGTTCCACTTGGCCTGGGCCACGTAGTTCAGTTCGTCTTCCGAGGAGTTCAGCGAGCCGGCGGCCACTTCGTGCAGCAGAGGCTTCCAGATGTGCGTGAGGTTGGCGTCGACCAGGGTGATCTCGGCCTGCTTGCGCTTGCCCAGGCTTTTACCCAGGCGGGTCGCCAGTTCCAGGCCGCCGGCGCCGCCGCCGACAATCACGATGCGATGAGTCATGGGGATATCTCATAAGGTTTACGGAATTCGTGGCCCCGGGGGCCGGCCGCAAACTGCACGAGGGGAGGGCGAGCGCGAAGCAGCTCATAGCACCAGTCCACTGAGCAGGCGGCTGATGAGACCCAACCCGATGGTCACGGCCACCACCAGCACAAGGAGCAGCCACGGCCGGAAGGGCCTGCGCTCGACTTGGTGCTGGGGGGCTCGCAGATACTCATCGACACGACGCTGATCTTCCGGATTCAGGCGGCTGGTCATGGTGGGGCCTCGTCAGGTAGACGTTTGGGACTGCGTAAACGCTACAGCGTTCACGCAAGCGCTTGAAACAAATGATAAGGCTTTCTATCTCTGGCGCCGAGTGTACGCCATCGCAAACACTCGCTGCAGTGGATCAAAGACTGATGCCCACGTCGAACACAATGCTGCGGCCCAGGTTGCCGCGCAGGAAGTCCGGCGCATCGGGGTGGGCGAACAGCACCCGGGCAAATGTCGGCCCGACCAGTGACAGCGAGCGCCAGCCCTGGCGCAGATATTCGGTGGGCGGCGGGAAATGGGTATTGAGGTCGAGCACTTCGCGCTTGAGGCTGGCGAAGGCAATGATATCCAGCTCGTTCAGTTCCAGCCCGCGTTCCCGGTAGTTGTGCGCCTTCTTGCGCAAGGTCGGCGCCAGCCGCCCCAGCAGCTCGGTGGCACTGATGCGCCGCGGGCGCGCTTCGCGGCGCACCAGTTGCGCCAGGGAAAACGCACTGCGCCGGCGCTGCAGTTCTTCGCGCCATTCATCGTTGAGCCGGCGGCCCTCGTCGAGCACGAAAAACACCTCGAACGCCGCGTCGCGGAACAGCACGTCTGGCGGTTCTTGCCCGGCCGGGGTGAAGTCCTCGCTGCGATAGGGGATGTTCAGCCCCTGCAACAGGCGTTGGCACACCCAACGCTCCCGCTCCCACTTGCGGGCGTTGGAGAGAAAGGCATTGGCTTGTTCCGCCTGGATGGTAAGCAGGCGCAGGTAGTCTGAGTCATCCATGCAGACAAGCTTAGCTGTTAATCGATGACGATAAGATGCTGTTTGTGCGCAGAAATCAGCCCAGTATTGGCCATTGCTGCACCACCCCAAGCAGGTGCACCAGGCCAAACCCCAGGCAGATCAGCGAACTGACCACGATGAAACGCCGCGAGCGCCCGGTACCCGCCAGCAATATCGGCCCCAGCAGGCCGCGCGCCAGGTACACCAAGGTGATCAGGCAGATGGCCGGCAGCAGCAAGGGCAACCGCCCGATGGCCCCGGCAGCTGACAGCGCATACCCCGACCAGGCCAGCAGCACGCAGGCGATGGCTGCGGTGATCAGCCCTGGGTACCAGCGGCCGTTTTCGGCGGCCACGGCCATGCGCTCGCCGGCCCCGAACAAACGGTACCAGCGCGGCCCGACGGCGATGATGACCAGGTGAAGTACGCCGATGATGGCGTTGAGCGCTGCTGCCAGCAGCAGGGCGAGGTTGATTCCTTCCGGCATGAGCAATGCTTCCTGCATTGAGTGAGGGTGCCAGCCTAGCGCAACCGAATGAAACGGAGAATGGGTGTAGACTCGGCTTTATCCACATGGCTGCAAGGGGCATTCGTCAGGTGATCAGCGCGCAGGTGTTGTCGGGCACCACCCTTACGCTTGGCTGGCTGGGATATGTGCCGTTGCTGATCTGGGCGGTCAGCCAGGTGCGCTGGGTTGAGCTGTTCACTGACCGGCGCCGCCAGCATCTGCTGTTTGGCACGGTGTTCTGCCTGTTTGCCTTGTGGTTGGTGCGGCGCGATTTCGATACCGGTGTGTCGTACCACTTCATAGGCATGACGGCGGTAACCCTGTTGCTGGACTGGCCACTGGCAGTGCTGGGCGGGTTCATGGCCCAGCTCGGTTTGCTGGTGCTGGGGCGTCAGGACCTGGCGGCGCTGGGGGTGAATGGCTTGTTGCTGGTTGGCCTGCCGGTGCTGATCGCCGAGGCGTGCGCGATAGGGGTCGAGCGCGCCCAGCCGCGGAACCTGTTTGTGTATATCTTCTGTTCAGGGTTCTTCCCGGCGGCACTGACCGTGCTGGCCTGCCTGTCGACCGCGCTGGGGCTGTTGTGGCTGGACGGGCGCTTCGCCATGCCGGAGTGGCTCAGCGATTTTGTCGGCTACCTGTGGCTGATGATGTTCCCCGAAGCGTTCATCAACGGCACGGTGATCAGCGCGCTGGTGGTGTTTTGCCCGGAGTGGCTGGAAACCTTCAACCGCACGCGGTATCTGCAGGCGCCGTGGAAGGAGGATGATCGATAACTAACCAGGCCACCGCAGCGGTGCGGTCCTTGCTTGTAGGAGCGGCCTTGTGTCGCGAAAGGGCTGCGGAGCAGCCCCGGCGAACTTTGGGTTAACGCTGAAATCGAGGGCCGCTTTGCGGCCCATCGCGACACAAGGCCGCTCCTACAGGTACCGCGCCAGTCTTGAAGCTTGTGGGGTTGCCTGTGGGAGCGGGCATGCCCGCGAAAAGGCCCGCACAGCCACTTGGCTATCGGATCAATGCCGCGGCTCCAAATCCCCCGAGTACAGCTCATCCTCGGACTCTTCCGCCCCCGGAATCTTGTGCTCCTCCGCCGCCCAGGCCCCCAGGTCGATCAGCTTGCAACGGTCCGAACAGAATGGCCGGAACGGGCTTTTCTCGTTCCATTCCACAGGTGCGCCACAGGTCGGGCAATCGACGGTCAACGGCTGGCTCATGGCTGGCCTCCTCGTAAAGTCAGGTAAAAGTGGTGCAGGCGGTCAATCTGCTCATGCAGCGCGGCCAGGTCGCCGTCATTGACCACCACATCATCGGCATGGCGCAGGCGCTCCTCGCGGGCCAGCTGGGCCTTGAGAATGGCCTGCACCTGCTCGGCGCTGGTGTTGTCACGCGCCAGGGTACGCGCCACCTGCAGCTCCTGCGGCGCATCGATCACCAGCACCCGTTGGGTTTTCTGGTGCTGGCCCGACTCGATCAGCAGCGGCGACACATACACCGCATACGGCGACTCCGCCTTGGCCAGGTAGCTGAAAATCTCCTGCCCGATCAGCGGGTGCAGCAATTGCTCCAGCCATTTGCGCTGCGCCGGGTCGGCGAATATCAGCTGGCGCAGTGCCGAACGATCGAGTTGGCCGTCCGCCTGCAGTACGCCGGCGCCAAAGCGCTCGACGATGCTGGCCAGGGCCGGGCGGCCAGGCTCGACCACCCAGCGCGCCGCCTGGTCGGCATCGACCAGGTGCACGCCAAGCTCGACGAAACGCTCGGCAGCGGCGCTCTTGCCGCTACCAATGCCGCCGGTAAGGCCGAGAATCCAGGGGGTAAAGGCCGCAGTGGTCATCAGAATCCAAGCAGGTTTGTGTATGAGGCGTATATTTCATCACCCCAGAGCACGGCAATCCACCCCGCAATCGCCAGATAGGGGCCAAACGGGATCGCCGTGCCCATGGCATGGCGGCGCAAGCGCAACAGGCACAGCCCAGCCAGCGCCCCGACCACTGACGACAACAGCAAGGTCAACGGCAACACCTGCCAGCCACCCCAGGCCCCGATCAGCGCCATCAGCTTGAAGTCGCCATAGCCCATGCCCTCCTTGCCGGTAACCAGCTTGAACACCCAGTACACCGTCCACAGGCTGAGGTACCCGGCCACCGCGCCCCACAGTGCGCTGGTCAGCGGAATGTAGAGGCCGAAGGCGTTGACGATCAGCCCCAGCCACAGCATCGGCAGCACCAGCGCATCCGGCAGCAACTGGTGCTCGGCATCGATCAGGCTCAGGGCCAGCAGGCACCAGGTCAGCGGCAGCGCCAGCAAGGCCTCGGGCGAAGCACCAAAGCGCCAGGCCACCACCAGCGACAGCAGCGCGCTGGCTAACTCCACCAATGGGTAGCGCGGGCTTATGCGGGTCTTGCAGGCTGAACAACGCCCGCGCAAGGCCAGGTAGCTGATGACCGGAATGTTCTCCCACGCGCGAATCCGATGCGCGCAATGCGGGCAGCGCGAGGCGGGTAGCCACAGGTCGAAACGCTCGTGCGGCGTGATCGGCAACTCCAGCATTTCCTGCGCCTCACGCTGCCATTGCCGCTCCAGCATGATCGGCAGGCGATACACCAGCACGTTGAGAAAACTGCCCACCAGTAGGCCGAGCACCGTGGCCAAGGTGAGAAAGTACGCCGGCTGCTCAGCCAGCAAAGTCCATAAAGTCATGTTCAGATCAAGCTACCCAACTGGAAGATCGGCAGGTACATCGCCACCACCAGGCCGCCCACCAGCAGGCCCAAGACCAGCACGATGGCCGGCTCCAGCAGGCTGGTCAACTGGTCCAGCGCCTGGCTGACCTGTTCCTCGTAATGGCTGGCGGCCTTTTCCAGCATCTGGTCCAGCGTGCCGCTGGATTCCCCGATGGCCGTCAGTTGCACCAGCAGCGGCGGAAACAGCGGCTCAGCGGCCATCGCCTGGTGCAGCCCCTGCCCATTGGCCATGCCCTGGCGCAGCCGCAACACCGCCTGCTCATGCAGGTCGCCGCCACTGACCCTGGCCACCGTGCCCAGTGCATCCAGCAACGGCACCCCGGCGGCGTAGGACGTTGCCAGGCTACGCGCAAACCGCGCCAGAGCCGCCTGCCCCAGCAGCGTGCCAAACACCGGCAAGCCCAGCACCCGGCGAGATATCCACAGGCGCGCTGGCGCGTGCTGCCGGTAGAGCTGGCGCATGGCAAAACCCAGCACCACGCCCATCACCAGCAACAGCGGCGCAAAGCGGCTCAGCCCTGTGGACAAGTCGATCACCCATTGGGTAAATGCCGGCAACGCCACGCCCATGCCAGAGAACATGCCCTCGAATTTCGGAATCACCTCCAGCAACAGGATCGCCGACACCCCCAACCCCGTCAGCAACAGCAGCAACGGGTAGATCATCGCCTTGCGCACCTTCTTGTGCAGCACCCGACGCTGCTCCAGCATGCCTGCCAGCTGTTCCAGCTGCCGGTCGAGCGTGCCGGACTGCTCACCGACGCGCACCAGGTTGCAGTACAGCGCATCGAACCACCCCGGGTGGCGCTGCAACGCATCCGCCAGCCCCAGGCCCGAGGCCACATCCTGTTTCAATCTATCCAGCAATGCCGCCTGCGCCGCATCACAGCCACTGCGCCCCATCACCTCGAACGCCTGCAGCAGCGGCACCCCGGCCTTGAGCAAGGTCGCCAACTGCCGGCTGAACCCCGACGGATCGGCCTTTGCCCGCCGTTTCGGCAAACTGAGCGTCAGCCCACCGGCAGGCCGCAAGCTGGCGACCTTGATACCCTGGCGGATCAGCCCGGCACGCACATAAGCCGGGCTGCGCCCGGACGTTTGCCCGCTGACCGGCGCGCCGTTGGCGTCGGTGCCGTGCCAGGTGTAGAGGAGTGTGGGTTGGGTCATGCAAGGTCCTTTTTCTGCCCGTGCGACAAGCCTGGAAACAGCTTGCCGCGCCCATGCAAGGGCGTGCTTCCGAGATGCTCACTAGAGTAGTTCAGCGAAGACGACGCCCGAGCGGGCAGGGGTGACAAAAGGTGTCTGTTCAGGCCTACTGCGCCGCTGCCAGCCGGGGTCGAGCCTGACCTCAACGAGTACGCGTATCAAAAAGGAAAACGTTCATGAAAGGGCAACGCGGTATCACCCTGATCGAACTGATGATCGTCGTCGCGATCATCGGCATTCTGGCGACCATCGCCTTACCGATGTACACCAACCACCAGTCACGCTCCAAGGCCGCGGCCGGGTTGCTGGAGATCAGCGCGCTGAAGACGGCGATGGACCTGCGGTTGAATGATGGGAAGGATGTGGCGGATGTGGCCGCGTTGGGTGGCCAGCCGGCGACGGCGCATTGTGCGATCACGGCTAGCGGCAAGGCGGCGGATGGCACTGGGAGCATCGTTTGCACGCTGGTGGATGCGCCGGCGACCGTGCTGGGCAAGGCACTGACCCTGACGCGTTCGGCTACCGGATGGGCGTGTACGACCAACATCGAGGAAGACCTGGCGCCGAAGGGGTGCAAGGCGCCTTGAGGGGGGGGCAATAAACTAGCGGAAACAGGGGTTTGCGTAACGGGTGCGAGCAGTGGTACGTTGCGCTACACGCCGGTGTAGCTCAGTCGGTAGAGCAGCGCACTCGTAACGCGAAGGTCGCAGGTTCGATTCCTGTCTCCGGCACCAGTTCAGGTTCCAGTGAAGGCTACCAAAATCTCTGGAACCCCCGTAAAACCCGCCTTCTGGCGGGTTTTTTCGTTATGGCGTTCCGTCGGATTCCGACAGCTGCCAGCCGATTTAGGGGTAACGTTTGGGATAAAGTCGATTCGATAAAGGGGTTTACCCTTATGGCTCGTACTACTGCTCCCCTGACCGACACCGCATGCCGCTCGGCCAAGCCTACTGACCGCCCCTACAAGCTTTTCGACGGTGACGGTCTTTACCTCCTCGTTTACCCCAATGGCCGCAAAGGCTGGCGCTTCCGGTATGTGAAACCGGATGGGCGAGAGGGGCTGACCTCGTTTGGCAACTACCCCGTCATCGGGCTCGCAGATGCTCGGCAGAAGCGTCTGGAGACTAAGCGGATGCTGGCTGAAGGCATTGATCCGATTGCGTCCAAGCAACAGGCCAAGGCCGAGGCGGTTGTCAGAGGCCACACATTCGAGCGCGTTGCCTTGGACTGGCATAAGGAAATGTCCGTGAAGTGGGCGCCTGGCCATGCGAGGACCGTGCTGAGTCGTTTGAAGACTCACGTTTTCCCGCTGCTCGGCGCACGCGCCGTCGTTGATCTGGATACCTTTGACCTCATGCAGCCGCTTGAGGCGATAAAGAAGCGCGGCACGATTGATGTGGCTTTGAGGGTACAAAACTACCTGCAGAGCATCATGCGTGAGGCGAAGAGGCTACGGCTGATCACGGTGAACCCGGCATATGACCTTGAGGGCTTCATCAGCGCGCCACGGGTTACGCATCGGCCAGCACTCCCGCTGTCACGCCTGCCTGAGTTGATGGACCGCATCGAGAACTACAAAGGGCGCACGCTCACTCGGCTGACAGTCATGCTGTCGCTGCATGTGTTCGTACGCTCCAGCGAAATGCGCTTCGCACGTTGGAGTGAGTTCGACCTGAAGCGCGGCATATGGGAGATACCGGATACGCGACCTGCGTTGGACGGCGTACCGTATTCGACCAGAGGAACGAAGATGGCGGGAGACATCCATCTTGTCCCTCTGTCACCGCAAGCGGTGGCGTTGCTCGAACAGATTCATGCGATCACGGGGTATTTCGATCTGGTGTTCACCAGTGACGCTCGCTCGTGGAAGCCTATGTCCGAGAACACGGTCAACAGCGCTTTGCGGAACATGGGCTACGACACCAAGACCGAAATCTGCGGGCATGGCTTCCGGTCCATGGCGTGCAGTGCCTTGGTCGAATCCGGGCTGTGGTCAGAGACGGCTATTGAGCGGCAGATGAGCCATAGGGAGCGCAACAACGTTCGGGCGGCGTATATCCACAAGGCCGAGTTTCTGGAGGAACGGCGAATGATCATGAGTTGGTGGAGCCGCTACCTCGAAGCGAATCGGCAGGAGCATATCTCGCCGCATGAGTTCGCGAATCAGACCGGGGCAAACGTATCGAGCCTTAGAGCAAGGCGTGGCGCAGTCGAGTGAGCGCACGGCTTTGAAAGTTCGGTGATCCGCTTTCCATGCGGGTCCATCCAAACAGGGCTGCAAAGCCGCCCTGTTTGGATGGACCTCACCAAAAATATCAAAAACACCAAATCGGCCACTGGAAACCACGGGATTCCGTACACGCCCCATGCCATTTTCAACCACAAAATCCTGCAGGCGAGTCGCTTGACCCCCTCGGATTGCGGGCGTAGAAAAGACAGTGCAAAGGCTGTCGTTGACAGCACCCCAGGTGACCCGAGCCTTCAAGGTCACGCCGCTCTCGCGGTGGTTCTCCCCAAGGGCGATTCGCATCCGGCAGCTCGCCCGGTCACTACCCATGTGATGGATGCTCTTACACCTATGGCGCTCGTGCGCCAGACACACCGTACCTCGCTGCCCTGCAGCAACCTATCCGCTTGACCGAATATTGCGCCAACCTGTGCCCGTCTCTTTCTTCTGGAAAGAGACGGGCACTTCTACCACTGCTGCAGCCCTGATCGCACAAGGCTTTGCGGCATTCCCCCTCGTGACAATCGGCGTGACAAACGCCGATGTCACCAGCAACAGCCATGTAGATGATGGTGCCGCAGACCAGGGAATGGACTGCACCTGATTGACAGTCAGGCATGCCCCGGTCATCGCAGTGCTGCTTGCACATGGCTCAGGATCTTCAGGCACTGGTCTCGTCAGCCAATGCTGCCTCCACCCGCCCACCGGTAACGGTGCTCAGGAGGCCAGATCATGAGATGCCCTTGCTCCCGGTCGTAAGGAGCCGCCAGTCCCGCGTAGTGGACACTCCCCACAGGTCGCAGGGGCCTTGATCCCTGATAACACTCAGCATTCTTGGCGGGATGACGTGGGGCGAGGATCAGAGAACAGGCGATGAGGTGATCGACATGGCATTGGTAGGTAGGCGGGATGGCCGCAATTTCGGATACGGCAGGCAATTGAGCTACGCAGGGCCGCAGGCGCTGAAAGACATGTTCGGCGGCGGCCACTACGGCACGGTCAGCCGTTTGGCCAGTGAGCAGTGTGGGAAGGTGATGGAGCGAAACGGCCAGGACCCTGTTGGTTAGGCAGGATCATTGATGAGCGGCGGGCCAGATATCACCATTGCGGCTGGCCCTCTGCTCAAGGCCGCCTGGTGGTTTATTACTGTCGGGTACGGTTATGGGGCTGCTGCGCAGCCCATCGCAGGCAAGCCAGCTCCTACAGGGACCGCGCTAGTCCCTCCAGCACGACGAAATGCTGGACTGCGAACACAACCTCCACCTGAGTTTTCGCAACACTGCCGGTATCCACCAGGCGATCCGGATCATCAGCCGTTTGGCCAGTGAGCAGTGTGGGAAGGTGATGGAGCGAAACGGGCAGGACCCTGTTAGTTAGGCAGGATCATTGATGAGCGGCGGGCCGGATATCACGCTTGCGGCTGGCCTTCTGCTAATGGCCTTCTGGTGGTGTATTCCTGTCGGGTAGGGTTATGGGGCTGCTGCGCAGCCCATCGCAGGCAAGCCAGCTCCTACAGGGACCGCGCTAGTCCCTCCAGCACGGCGAAATGCTGGAGTGCGAACACAACCTCCACCTGAGCTTTCGCAACACGGCCGGTATCCATCAGGCGATCCGGATCATCAGCCGTTTGGCCAGTGAGCGGTGTGGGAAGGTCATGGAGCGAAGCGGCCAGGCCCCTGAGCGTTAGGCAAGATCCCGTTGTTGCGTGTAATCGCCATGCCGTCGTCAGCCCCGCACCGAATCGGAGGCTGGCAGGCTGCTGTGAGGCGCTTTGGCACGCCTTGCCTGCTCGTCTTGACCAAGCAAGAAGAACGCCGCTCCAGCCGACAACACGGTGAATCCGATCAGCACCAGAACCAAGGTGCCGAAGCCGTCCAGATACGCAGCCTGCAGCAGCAACGGATCGACGCCCTGAACCTGGCCCAGGTCGCCCATCACCAGGCGCTGCGCCAGTTCGCTGTAATCGCCGGCAGGCAGTACGCGCCCAAGACTGTTACCTACCAACGCGGTGAGCAGGGCGATGGTGATCGCCAGGGCGACACCTTCGCCCGCTACCCGGGTGGTGTTGAAGATGCCGGCGGCCATGCCTGCCTGCTCTTTGGGGATCACGCTAACCGCCAGCCCGTCCATCAGGCCCCAAGGGAAACCGGTGCCGATACCAATCACCAGCATTGCCAGCACCAGTTGCTGGTAATCGCCAATAGCGGCATGGGCCAACAGGTACAACCCCGCAGCCGCCACCAGGAAGCCTGCAGCCGACAGCACGCCAGCACTTACCCAGCGGGTCAACCAGGCGGCCAGCAGCGGGACCACCAGCATCGGCGCCGACAGTGCCAGCATGATCAGGCCGCTTTGCATCGGGGCGATGCCTTCTACGCCGATCAAGCGAAACGGAAGCAGTACGATCAGCACGATGTAGCAATAACAGGTGCCGATCGGCAGAATCTGCACCCCGACAAAGCGCGGGTATTTCAGCAGGCTCAGCTCGAGCATCGGCTGCCTGGCGCGCAGCTCGATGGTCACGAACGCCAGCAAGCTCAGTGCCGCGCCGCCGAACAGGCCCAGGATCAGCGGGGAGCGCCAGCCGGCCTGCGGCCCCAGGATGATCGCAGTGGTAAACAGTGCGAGCATGCTCGAGAAGGCAAGCACACCGGGCAGGTCCAGCTTGGGCGCTTCGGGGTTGAAACTTTCGCGCATCCGTGACAACGCTGCCAGCAGCGAGATCGCAGCAAGGGCCGCGGTGCTGACGAAGATCGAGCGCCAGCCGAACTGTTCGATCAGCAGGCCGCTGACCATCGGCCCGAACGCCAGGCCCAGCCCGAACGTGGTGCCAAGCAGGCTGAACGCGCGCGTGCGGGCCTGGTCCTCGAACTCTTGGGCCAAGGCGGCGGAACCGCTGGCCAGGGCAGCGGCGGCGGCAACGCCC
The DNA here is from genome assembly GCF_046557535.1 of Pseudomonas sp. S1(2024). NCBI lineage: Bacteria > Pseudomonadati > Pseudomonadota > Gammaproteobacteria > Pseudomonadales > Pseudomonadaceae > Pseudomonas > Pseudomonas sp. S1(2024). The sequence continues at coordinate 51,318 of NZ_JBKGFP010000087.1, read as the reverse complement.
TGCACCGCCCGCAGGGCATCAAGCCAGACAATGCTGTAGACGCTCGCCAGCAGGATGCTGACGATGACGAACAGGGCCAGGCCCAGCGTGAACAGGCGCTTTCGCCCGTAAATGTCCGACAGGGTTCCGGCTGCCATCAGCAGGCTGCCGAAACTGAGCATGAAGGCGTTGGTGATCCAGGTAAGCGAGGACGGCTCGGCATCGAAGGCCTTGCCGATGGCAGGCGTGGCCACGGCGCCACCGGTGAAACTCAGCGGCAGCACCAGGGCGGCCAGGCAGATGGCTGCCAGAACATGGTAACGGCCCGCGTGCGGGGTGTGATCAGTAGCCTGATCCATTGCGCTATCCCTCCTGTTGTAGCTCCGTGTGCGTTAAATCTATAGTGGCCGCAATGCTGGATAAACAGGCTGGAACTCCACTCATAATGGACAAAAGGGAAGTAATGCCATGGAAAGCCTGAACGGCATCCTCGCCTTCGTGAAAACCGCCGAGTCGTTGAGCTTTGTCAGCGCGGCGCGGGCGATGGGTATTTCCGCATCGGCGGTTGGCAAGAACGTTGCCCGCCTGGAGAGTTCGTTGAAGGTGCGGCTGTTCCAGCGCAGTACGCGCAAGGTCAGCCTGACGGCGGAAGGCCAGCTGTTCTATGAGCGCTGCCGGCGTATCCTCGACGACCTCCAGGATGCGGAGGCCATGCTGTCCCATGCGATACAGGCCCCGCGTGGTCGCTTGCGGGTCAGCCTCCCGACCATCGGCTACCGTTTTCTGCTGCCGTTGATGCCGGCTTTTCGCAAGGCATACCCTGAAATCGAACTGGAAATGGACTTCAACGACCACTTGGTCGACCTGATCGACGATGGCTTCGATGTGGTGATCCGCAGTGGTGGGCTAGCCGATTCAAAATTGATGTCGCGCAAGCTCGGGCCGTTCCGCTTTGTCATGTGCGCAGCGCCTACCTACCTGGCACGCAAGGGGCGGCCCCAGACGCTAGCCGACCTGGAGCGACACGACTGCCTGCGCTATCGCTTTGTCACGACCGGCAAGATCATGGACTGGAGCCTCGGCGCCGATCCCGAGATTACCCAGTTGCGCTTACCCACGGTGCTGACGCTGAACAACATGGAGGCAATGCTGATGGCTGCGGTGGACGGCCATGGTATCGCCTACATGCCGGACTTTCTGGTACGTGAATCGGTCAGGACTGGCGCCTTGGAAAGCCTGCTTGATGCGCATACCTCCGACCAGGGCCAGTTCTGGGCGCTGTGGCAATCGAGCCGCCACCTGTCGCCGAAGATCCGTGTGTTCGTCGACTTCATCGCCGAGCGTTTGTTCAAGGCGTAAATTGCCCGGCGCCTCCCACGCTCTCCACAACACATAACTCATTGAGTTGGCAGTGACCTAGTGGGCGCGGGCGTGTCGAGGCATCGAACCGCCGCGAACACCGGCGCAGCCGGTGCCAGGCACCGCGTTGGATTCTTCGCGGGCACGCCCGCTCCCACACGGTACGCGGACCGCTTGCGAGCGCTTCACAAATGAAGCAACCCCAACGCCCCGATCAAGGCAGGCGGCATTACCAGCGCCCCCAGGCGCAGGAAGTCCAAGGCACCGACGTGTTCGCCTTCACGGCGAACGGCAACCAGCCAGAGCAAAGTGGCCAGGGAGCCGGTAATCGACAGGTTCGGCCCGAGGTCGACGCCAATCAGCAGCGCCGCAGTGGTTCTCGCGGGTAAATCGACAATATGGCCAACGGAGCCTGCGATCAGGCCGGTCGGCAGATTGTTCATCAGGTTGCCGGCGATAGCCGCGACCACGCCGGCGCCCCAGCTCGCCTGGTGCTCGGAGCTGCGCGCCAGCGCGGCCAAGCCATGGGCCAGGTGCTCGATCACACCCGTCTGTGCCACCGCTTCCACCAGCACGAACAGGCCCGCGACCAACGGCAGTACGCCCCATGCCACACCTTTGAGCACCGGCATCGGGTTGCGCCGCTGGCGCAGGTGGATCAGCCCGGCCGTGGCGATGCCGGCGCAGAAGGTGGGCAAGCCGAGCTGCCGGTCCAGGGCGGAGGTCAGCAGCAACAGGGCGCCTGTCAGCACGATACCCAGCGCGCACAAGCGTGCACCGCTGGACAGCGGTTGCATGTCGATAGTCGTTGCCAGGGGCTGGCGTATCTGTTTGCGTTGGGCCAGCCGCAGCACCAGGTAGGTCAGGCCGATGGCCGCAAGCGACGGCAAGGTGAACTGCCGCAGCCAATCCAGCAACGGCGGCATCTGGCTGCCGAACACTACCAGGTTGGCCGGGTTGGAAATGGGCAGCACAAAACTGGCGGCATTGGCGATGAAGGCACAGATGAACAGATAGGGCAGCGGCTCGGCCTTGGCCGCCCTGCATGCGGCATACACTGCTGGGGTAAGCACCACAGCCGTGGCATCGTTGGAGAGGAACACCGTTACCAGTACCCCCACCAGGAATACCAGGTCGAACAGGCGCTGGCCGGAGCCCCGGGCATGCTGCACCGCGTACATGGCCAGCCAGTCGAACAGCCCTTCCTGGCGTGCCAGTTCGGCCAGCACCATCATACCGATCAGAAACAGGTAAACATCGCCACCCTCGGCGACAGCGCCGAGGGCCGTGGGTAGTGGCACCAGGCCAAACGCGGTCAGCAATACAGCGGCGCCGACTGCCCAGACATATTCCGGCACCCGCCAGGGGCGCAGGATTACCCCACCGGTCGCAACGGCGGCGACGGCCCAGATGAGCGAGGATGGATCAAATACAGGCATGCAGTTTACTCAGGTGAATGAATGAGTTGGCGCGGCTTGGCCGGGTGCCAGCCTTTGGTGGATGGCGTGCAGCACGCTATATCGTGTCAACGTTATTTGGCTGAGCTGGCAATTGCCGGCTTGGGTGTTCCTTCCTAAGGCCTGTCTGATAGGTGAGTAGCCCGATTGCAGCCACGATACCCAGAACGACGAAGGCTGTGCCATAGCCGAAATGTTGCGCGATCCAGCCGGCAAGTGCGTGGCTCATGGCCGCGCCTATTCCCTGTATCGTCATCACTGCACCAAGCCCTGCATTGATGTGCCCAGTGCCGCGCAGGATGGAAGCGACAAGCCCTGGCAAGGCGACACCCAGCAGGCCTGCCCCGATTCCATCAAGGGCCTGTACCGGAATCAGGGCCCAAGGGGACTCCCAGCAACCGGCGATCAGCCCGCGCAAGGGCAAGGCCAGGAGGGCGGCAAGGATCAGTGCCCGATACCCGTGCCGAGAGGCATGCCGCCCGGCCCAAAGCGCGACGGGAATCATGACCAGCTGCGCCACGATGACGGTGGATGCCGTGAACACGCTGGGGTCGGCCAGCCCACGCGTGACAACCGACTGTGCCAGCAAGGGCAGCATCGCGGCATTGCCAAGGTGGAACAGCAGCATGGTGATCGCGAGCAGGCCCAGCTCGCGCGAGTGCGTCAAAACCCGCACCAGGGAAGGCGAGGGGCTGCTACCTTGCGCAGGCTGGTTGCCAGTGAGGTCACCACCGCGGGCACGCTCATGATCGATGTCATGTGGATCGATCTTGCGCAAGCAGGCAAGGGCCGCGCACGCCATCAGGGCCATCAGGACGAATACGGCTGACAGCCCCCAGCGGTAGCCTGCCAGCCCGGCCAAGGCAGCCGCTACCACGTTGCCGGCATGGTTCCAGGCTTCGTTGATGCCTAGCTGCCGAGACAAGTCTTTTTGATCAACGATGCCCAAGGTGATGCCCATGATGCCGGCGCCCATCAACGCACCCACAACACCCGTCACCACTTGAGAGGCGACGGCGACGCCGAACGTTGGCGCCGTCCATAGCGCTGCCGTGGCGAGAATGAGTGCAATGGCGCCGCTTGCCAGAAGCAGTCGCTTGTGGCGCGAGGCGTCGATCCACGCGCCCATCGGCGTGGTCGCCAACATGCCTGCGATGCCGCCAGCGGCCATCACGTAGCCAATGTCATCGGCTCGCCAGCCGTGGCTGGCCAGAAACACACCGAGGAAGGGGCCCAGGCCGTCACGGACATCGGCCAGGAAGAAGTTGAGGCCGGACAGCCAGCGCCGTGAGCTGGCATGCGCCGGAGTTATGAAAGGCATTGCCGGGTGCATAGAGGCATTCCCTTATGGCGCGCGGTCATAGAGCGGCTGCAGGGTGGATAACGTGGTGCCCATGCTGACCGCTTCCAAAGCGGTGCCAAAGGCATTGCGCGTGCCCAGCCCGGATGCTGCGAACGGTGCGCCCGTCTGCACGGAAATACGCAGGCTCTCTGACGGGAAACGTACGATGCTGCCATCGCTCAGGATGACGCCGTTGGCCTCGCCCCGTGGGCCAGTGAGCACGGTCTCCACCTGGCCTTCCACCTGTTGCGGCTGCAAACGCTGGGCGCGCAGGTGTGGCGGCAGGGCTCGGCCTTCGCCGACCGGTGGCGGCTGGTCGTACACGGTGCGCCCGCTGTCGGCGTGGATGATGGCGTCGGCTTTGACCGTGCCTCGCGTTTCCGCCCGCCCGATGATGCGGACGGCGTCCCCCACTTTGACCGTGGCTGTGAGCGCATCGGCCATATGCGGTGGAAACTTTGCAATGGTCCCGTCGCTCAGGCGCAGCCCGTCGACCTCACCATAGGGATTGATGAGCATCCGTTGCACCTGGCCTTCCACCACGTACTGGCTCACCAGGCCAGGTGTTTCCACACCCTGATGCGGTGTTGGAGGCAGATGGGCGGCGGCGGGCGGCATGGCATGCGCGCTGAGGCTACCCAGGCCAATTGCCAGTGCAAGAGATGTGGCGATGAAATACCTGGACATTGGAGAAGCTCTTTTGGGTGGGAACACCCAACCTGTAGCGCAAACACTATGCCAGATAAAATTGTTAATTAAATCAATCAGTTATGATTGATAGGAGTAATGTGCCGTCCGATTCCGTGACGCTAAGGTGTCACGGAATCGGACACCTCCTTTGCGTGCGAAGGGGTTAGTTCAGATCGAACTCGGCCAGCTTGCGGTAGAGCTGCTGGCGAGACAGACCGAGGCGCCGCGCCGCCTCTGCGCGGTTGCCCGCCGTCGCAGCCAGGGCGCGTACGATCATTTCGCGCTCCAGCTGGGCAACGGCCTGTGCCATTGGGCCTTCCCAGTCAATGTCCAGGCCCGGGGGGGGCGCCGCCGCCGTCTGCAACCCGATGTGTTCGGCCTCGATGACCGGGCCGTGGCTGAGGATGGCCGCGCGCTCCATGGCATTGCGCAGTTCGCGCACGTTGCCCGGCCAGGAATGGGCCAGCAGCAGCCGGGCTGCCGCCGCGCTCAACCGCTTGGGCGAGTCGCCGCCCAGCAGGCGTAGAAAGTGTTCGGCCAGCAGCAGCACGTCGCCCAGGCGCTCACGCAGCGGTGGTAGCCACAGTGGTACTACCTGCAGGCGGTACCACAGGTCTTCCCGGAAGCGCCCTTCCTTGACTGCGCTGGGCAGGTCCCGGTGGGTGGCCACGATGATGCGCACGTTCACCGGCTGGGCACGATTGGCGCCCACGGGGGTGATTTCGCGTTCCTGCAGCACCCGCAGGATCTTCGCCTGCGTGGCCAGCGGCATATCGCCTATTTCGTCGAGGAACAGGGTGCCGCCATCGGCCTCGCGAAAGCGCCCGGTGCGTTCAGTGATGGCACCGGTGAACGCGCCTTTGACATGACCGAACAGCTCGCTTTCCATCAGTTCGGCCGGGATCGCCGCGCAGTTGACGGCGACGAAGGGGCCGGTGGCTCGCCCGCTGTTGCGATGCAAGGCGCGCGCGACCAGTTCCTTGCCTGTGCCCGTCTCGCCCAGGATCAACGCAGTGGCATCGGAGTTCGCGGCCAGCCCGATACGCTTGAAGACCTGGCGCATGGCCTCGCTGCTGCTGACCAGTTCGGTGCCATCCACGGGCTCTTTGGCGGCAGGTGATGCCCCGGCCGCCTGGGGGTTGTCTGGGGTGTTGGCTGCCCGTCGCAGGGCCCGTTCGAGCGTCTCGATCAGGGCGGCCCTGGTCACGGGCTTGGTCAGGTGGTCGAACGCGCCCAGGCTCATCGCCTCGATGGTGTTGCCGCCACTCGCATAGGCGGTGAGCATGATGCAAGGCACCTGCGAGATGCGCGCCGCGCGGCGCAGGAACACCAGGCCATCCTCGCCCGGCAGCCGCAGATCGACGATGGCCGCATCCACGTCCTCGGTGCGCAGCCTGTGCAGGCCTGCATCGGTGGTTTCAGCCTGCAGCACCGCATACCCCAGGTCTTGCAGCATTTCTGCAAGGCTGTCGCGGAATGCGGCGTCATCGTCGACGATCAGGATTCGGGCCACGGTAGCTCCATCTCTATGCGCGTTCCTTTGGCCGACTCGGCGAGACCGACCCGCCCGCCGTGACCCTGCACGATCTCGCGCACCAGCGCCAGCCCCAGGCCGGTACCTCCAGCGCGATTGGTGGAGAACGGTTCGAACAGTGTATCGCGCAGGTCATGCGGAATGCCGGAACCATCGTCCGCCACCCACAACAGCAATGTGCCGCGGTGCGTGCGATGCGCACCGAGCTCGATTTCACCGCGTTCTTCCGTGTGCGCCAACGCATTGAGCAGCAGGTTGTCAAAGACCCGCGCCATTTGTGTCGGGTCGAACAGCGCAACTTGCTTCGCGCTAGCGGTCAGCTCCGGTTCAACGGCCAGTGTTATTCGTACGCCTTTCTTTTGCGCTGCTTCGGCGTGGGCATTACGCCGCTCCTCCAGCCATTCCTGCAGGTCAACTGCCTGGCGCTCGGCGCGGAACGGCTGGGTCAACGCCAACAGGCTCGACACCAGCGTCTCCAGGCGTGCCGTTTGCGACAGTACGGCCTCCAGGGCGCCAACCACACGTGCTTCGCGCCGGTCAGCCGGGGCAGCCATCGCGTTTTCCACCTTCATGCGCATCGTGCCCAAAGGGTTGCGGATCTCGTGTGCAAGCCCGGCGGAAACGCGCCCCAGCGTGGCCAGGCGCTCGGACTGGGCCAGTTGCTTTCGCAAATGCGCCGACTGGCGCTGCCAACGCGAAATCATCCAGCCCAGCCATGCCCCGGAGACAACGACCAGCGCCAGCAGCAGGCTTACCGCGAGTATCAAGGTATTGACTGTTTCTGTGGCCAAAAGCGGAACGCGCATCAGGGTCCAGGCGATCAGCTGCCGGTCATAGGCCTGAACGGGGCAGGCGGCGAAGGCCACGGCTTCGCGTAAGCCCGGTCGGACGTCCGCCACCAGGCCTGCAGAATCCTGCGCACGCTGGGCCGTGGAGGCAATGCGCTGCAACTCGGCGCTCGGCGGGTCGCGTTTGATTCCCGTGCCGTCGTAGGTTGGGAAGGCGTAGGCCACCACACCCGCATCCGCTCGCCAGAAGCCGCCCTCCATGCCCGGCTGATCGCGCAGTGCCAAATCCAGCACTGCCTGTGCGGCAGCGGGGGGCATGAGATCAGGGTGGTCTTGTGCAGGCGGGAGCTGCTGGCGAACCCGTGCCGCACCCGCCTGGAGCGCCTGGCAACTGGTCGAGGTGAGTTGGCGCGCCTGCGCAATCTGAGGGCCGGCGCCTTGGCGGCTGATTATCAGCAGCAGCCATCCCAGCACAAGCGCAACTGCGGCAATGGAAAGCCACAGAATCAGCAGATCGCGGCGAACGGAGGGTTGCAGTGACAGGTCAGGTTTCCTTTGATGTGGGGCACCGCTGGTCAGTCGGTGGGCGTTCTGATGGCAACCTTGCCAGATGGAAAATCGCCGTGCAAGGACAGGGTCGGTTGAATTAGCAGTGACTCTGTGGGCGCTTGGCGGTGAACCAGTACTTTGTGGCCATTGGCGATGCGCGGCAGGTGAGCTTGTCCAGTACCTTCGAGTTCGAGGCCAGCCTGCACCGGCCTCTTCGCGGCTAAAGCCGCTCCCACAGGTACTGCACTGCACTCGAAGGTGGCGCGGTCCTTGTGGGAGCGGCTTTAGCCGCGAACACCGGTGCAGCCGGTGCCAGGCAACGCGTTGGATTCTTCGCGGTTAAAGCCGCTCCCACGGGGTACGCGTACCGCTTCCATTTGCCTTTGTGTGGTCTTTTCGCCTCAGCAGGCGATACTTCTCTGTATCGCAGGCGTGTTCCTGGTGGCGCGCGCCGCTGGGAGGTGTCGTGTGAACAAACTGACAATCGTGGGTGCCGGCATGGTCGGCGAGGCGGCGGCGCAGATCATCGCTCGGGAAGAGTTGTGCCGTGAGCTGGTGTTGATGGATGTGCAGGGCGAGATGGCGCAAGGCAAGGCGCTGGATGTGTGGCAGGCGGCAGTCGAGTCGGGTTCCGATACCCGGGTTCACGGCGGGGCCAAGGCTGAAATGCTGGACGGCTCTGAGCTGGTGGTCATCACTGCAGGCGTGCCGCGCAAGCCGGGGCAGTCGCGTCAGGATGTACTGAGTATCAACCTGCCAATCCTCGACGGCATCATGGCCGACATCAAGCTGCATGCACCAACTGCGACGGTGCTGGTGGTGTCGAACCCGGTCGATGTGCTCACCTATCGCGCCTGGAGCTTGAGCGGGCTGGGGCGCACCAAGGTGTTCGGCCAGGCGGGGGTGCTGGATACCGCACGCATGAAGTGTTTCATCGCCGAGCAGACCGGGTTTTCTGCCCGGGATATCACGGCGCTGGTCCTGGGCGGGCATGGCGACAGCATGGTGCCGCTGATGCGCTACTGCCAGATCGGTTCGGTGCCGTTGTCGCACTTCCTGTCCAGTGAGCAGATCGAGCAGATCGTCGAGCGCACCCGCAAGGGTGGTGGCGAGATCCTGGGGCTGAAGAAGCTGGGCAGCGCCTGCGATGCGCCGGGCGTGGCGATTGCGCAGATGGTCGATGCGATCGCCAACGGGCGAAACGGCATCTTGCCGGCGGTGGCGATTCTGGAAGGCGAGTACGGGCGCACGGATATTGCCATGGGTGTGCCCTGCGTCCTGGCAGAGGAGGGGCTGGCGCGGGTGATCGAGTTGCCGCTGGATGCGCAGGAGCAGGCGATGTTCGACCAATCGGCTGATCAGGTGGCGCGGGACATTGCTGAAATGAAGGCGCTGTGACTCTGTGGGAGTGGCTTTAGCCGCGAAGAATCCAACGCGGTGCATGGCACCGGCTGCGCCGGTGTTCGCGGCTAAAGCCGCTCCCACAGTGTCCCTGCTAATTCAATGATTTTACGTGCAGTTCAATAAGGGGGGGCTGCCAACCCAGCCTGGCCCCTAGCGCTGGTAAGCCTTGCCAAAATGCCGCTCCAGCCGCGCCTGCACCAGCTCGAGCAGGATCGACAGCACCCAGTAGATCACCGCCGCCGTGGTCAGCATCTCCAGGTATCGATAGCTCGACCGCCCGTACGACTGCGCCAGGAACATCACCTCCCATACCCCCATCACCGATATCAGCGATGAATCCTTCAGCATCGAGATGAACTGGTTGGCCGTAGGCGGAATGATCACCCGCATGGCCTGGGGCAGGACGATATGCCAGAAGATCTGCGGCGTGCGCATGCCCAGCGCCAGTGCCGCTTCACGTTGCCCGCGCGCGACGCCGAGGATGCCAGCGCGGAAGATTTCGCTCAGGTAGGCCCCGTAGTTCAGCGACAAGGCGATGATGCCGGCGCTGATGGCGCCCGGTACAAGGCCCAGCTGTGGCAGCCCCAGGTAGATCAGCAGAATCTGGATCAGCAGGGGTGTGCCGCGGAAGAACGAGGTGTAGAAGCTGGCGACACCCACCAGCACCGCGCTGTTCGACAACCGCGCCAGCGCGGCGGCGAAGCCGAACAGTACCGACACCAGCATCGAGCACAGGCACAGGAACAGGGTCAGTGCCGCGCCTTGCAGAAAGCCGTTGGGCCCCAGCTTGAACCCTGCGAGGTTCGGAAACTTCTCCAGGATGATCGAGAACTTCAGATCGAAACTGAGGAAAAACGCAACGAACAGGCCAAACAGCGCCAGCCAGGTCAGCAGCAGCCGGGTGCGAAAGCCGAACAGGCCGGCACCCGTGGGCTTGGCCACGGGCTTGGGGGAGGAGGGGAAGGTGCTCATTTGCTGATATCGGCGCCAATCCATTTCTGCGACAGCTTGGCCAGGGTACCGTCAGCCTTCAACTCGGCAAACACCTGGCGCACCTTGGCATCCCACTCGGGGTCGCCTTTCTCGATGGCCACCGAGTTCGGCTCTTCATACAGCGGGGCACCTGCCAGCTTGAAGCGCTTGTCCTGGTCCAGGCGCGGCTGCGCGGTCACCAGGTTGGTGAGGATGGCGTCCAGGCGTACGCCGGCACCCAGGCCAAGGTCCTGGAAGGCGACGTTGTCGGTGTCGTAGGGCGCGATCTGCACGAAATCGAAGGGGTATTCGAGCTTCTTGTCTTCGTCGCCTTCGATCACCAGGTTCTTGTTCAGGTAGCTCTCGTAGCTCGATGCACTGGTCAGGCCTACCTTGCGGCCTTCCAGGTCCTTGGCGCCATGGATGCGCTCATCCTTGGCGTTGACCACGATCACCGCAGGCGATGCGTAGTACTCCACCGGGAAGTCGAACACTTCGGCGCGGGCCTTGCTCGGGGTCATCGAGCAGATGCAGATGTCGTAGCGGCCGCTCCAGCGGCCTGCGGCGATCACGTCCCACGAAGGGGTTTCCAGCCGCAGCTTGACGCCGAGCTTGTCCGCCACGGCCTTGGCCACATCCACGTCGAAACCGTCCAGCTGGTTCTGGTCATTGAGGAAGGAAAACGGTGGGTAGCTTTCCATCAAAACGTTGACCAGTTCCTTGCGCGATTCAACCCGCTCCAGCGTGGCACCGGCAAAGGCCTGGGAAGCAGTTGCGAGCAGCACAAGGCCCGCACCGAGCACAGTAGAAAATCGCATGGACATACCTGAAATGTTGGCCAATTATAGGAAGCGGTATTTAATAGTTATAAATGTCACCTACATAATGAATTTTATTCATAAGCACCTTTAGAGTAGTTATATGAAACAGCGAGCGATGGTAATTCTCGACGGTGGCATGGGCCGTGAGCTGCAGCGCAGTGGGGCGCCGTTTCGTCAGCCCGAGTGGTCGGCGCTGGCGCTGAGCGAGGCGCCGGAAGCGGTGGTTGGTGTGCACGCAGCGTTCATCGCTGCCGGTGCCCAGGTCATTACCAGCAACAGCTATGCGGTGGTGCCGTTCCACATCGGCGAAGAGCGTTTTGCAAAGGAAGGGCGACAACTGGCCAATATCGCAGGCCAGCTGGCGCGGCATGCCGCCGATACCGCAGCGCACCCGGTCAAGGTGGCGGGCTCGCTGCCGCCGCTGTTCGGCTCCTATCGCCCGGACCTGTTCCAGCCCGAGCGCGTCGAGGAGGTGCTGGCCCCGTTGCTGCAGGGCCTGGCCCCGCATGTTGACTTGTGGCTGGCCGAAACCCAGAGCTCGGTTGCCGAGGTGCGAGCCATTCACAGCCAATTGCCGGCAGACGGCAGGCCGTTCTGGGTGTCGTTCACCCTGCAGGACGAAGAGGTCGACGAGGTGCCACGCCTGCGCTCCGGCGAGCCAGTGGCCGATGCCATCGAAGCCGTGGTCGGCCTGGGCGCGGCGGCCGTGCTGTTCAACTGCAGCCAGCCCGAGGTCATTGGCGCTGCACTGGATGTAGCGCGCTCGGTAATCGAGCGACACAACGCCGACATCGCCATCGGCGCCTATGCCAACGCCTTCCCGCCACAGCCGAAGGAAGCCACCGCCAACGACGGCCTGGATGAGCTGCGCGAAGACCTTGACCCGCCGGGTTACCTGGCATGGGCCAACGATTGGCGTGAACGGGGTGCCAGAATGATCGGTGGCTGCTGTGGCATTGGCCCGGAGCATATCGCCGAGCTGAAACGCAACCTGGCGTAAAGCCTTGAAGGGGCAGGGCGGCTTCCGCACCCGCTCGGCCCCAGCCATTAAAAAAAACGTTACTCAGACCCGGATTCCATCGTTTTTCAGTCCCCCCGCCATGCCCCTATAGTCCGCTGAAAGCCGATGCCGAATCGGTGTACACAACTCAGCGGTGCGGGAACCGGATATGAACAAGAACGAGAAATTCGAGGGCAATGCAGCGGCCGGTATCGGTACGCGTGTGGTGTGGAGCGGGGAGCAGGTTCAGCATCCGTACAACGCTACCCAGACCCCGATCGTGGTCAGTGCCGCCTACGGCTACAACGACATCGATGCCTGGTACGACGTGGCGCAGGGCAAGCTGCCCGGCTACATCTACAGCCGCATGAGCAACCCGACAGTCGCTACCCTGGAAGCCAAGCTCTGCGAGCTGGAGCAGTCCGAGTCGGCGGTGGCATTCAGCAGCGGCATGGCTGCCATCAGTGCCGTGCTGCATACCTTCCTCTCAAGCGGCAAGCGTGTGGTATCGACCCGCGACAGTTACGGCGGTACCAACAAGATCTTCGAAGAGTTCCTGCCGCGCATGGGTGTGCAGGTCTGCCTGTGCGACACCCTCGACACCGAAGCGCTGGAGCGCGAGATCGCCGCGGGTTGCGACCTGCTGTATCTGGAAACCCCTACCAACCCCACCCTCAAGGTACTGGACATCCAGCGCCTGAGCGCTGCCGCCCGGAAGGCTGGCGCCGTGGTGGTGGCCGACAACACCTTCGCCACCCCGCTGAACCAGAACCCGCTGGCCCTGGGCGTGGATGTGGTGGTGCACAGTGCCACCAAATTCCTGTCCGGGCACGGTGATGTACTGGGCGGGGTGGTGTGCGGTGCCGAGTCGTTGATGGCCCAGGTGCGCCACTACCGCGAGATCAACGGTGCGGCGCTGGACCCGTTTTCCGCCTACCTGATCATCCGCGGTATCAAGACCCTGGCCCTGCGCCTGCGTCAGCAACAGGCCAGTGCCCAGGCCCTGGCGCATTACCTGACTACCGAACCGCTGGTCGAAGCGGTCAACTACCCGGGGTTGCCCCAGCATCCGGGCCATGCGATTGCCAAGGCGCAGATGCGTGGCTTCGGCGCCATTGTCAGCTTCGTGCTCAAAGGCGGCATGCCCACCGTAGCGCGGCTGCTGCCGCGCCTGAAGTACGCCCATCGGGCGGGCAACCTGGGCGCGGTAGAAACCATCTACGGCCCGGCGCGTACCACCAGCCATGTGGAAAACACCCTCGAAGAACGGCTGGCCCTGGGCATTTCCGAAGGGCTGGTGCGCATTTCGGTGGGCATCGAAGACACCGAGGACCTGCTGGCAGACCTGGCACAGGCCTGTGCATCGGTGCGCCAGGAGTTGGCCGCAGCAAAGGAATTGCACGGTGACGAAGACGCCTGCCTGGCCGAAGCACAGGCCTGAGACAGGCGTGTAGCACCCGCTCCTTGCGGTGGGTGCCACTTCATGAAGTCGAACAAAAACAATATGCAAGGCAATTCGCTTCGCTCTGCCAAGACGAGGTCGTTGCAACGTCCTTGCCCGCCAACTTTCATGAGTAAACCACAATGTCCCTGCAGACAACGACAACGAGAAATGCTTCGGCGCATAGCTTCAAGCAGGATATGCAAACCCGCCATATCGTCATGCTGGCGCTGGGCGGTGTCATCGGTACCGGCCTGTTCCTGACGTCGGGCTACACCGTCAACCAGGCGGGCCCGCTGGGGGCGGTCATCGCCTATATCCTCGGCGCGATCATGGTCTACCTGGTGATGATGTGCCTGGGCGAACTGGCGGTACACATGCCGGAAGTCGGCTCGTTCAGCAGTTACGCCACGCGCTACCTCGGGCCGGGAACAGGCTACATGGTGGCCTGGATGTACTGGCTGACCTGGACCGTGGCCATCGGCTCGGAATTCACCGCCGCCGGTATCCTGATGGTGCGCTGGTTCCCCGATACGCCGGTGTGGATATGGAGTGCGCTGTTCGGGTTTGCGGTGTTCATCAGCAATATCATTTCGGTGCGGTCGTTTGCCGAAACCGAATTCTGGTTGTCACTGATCAAGGTGCTTGCGGTGATTGCCTTCCTGGTGGTGGGCGGCGGCGCGATCCTGGGCGTTTTCGAAATCACCCAGGCGCACAGTGTCGGGCTGGGCAACTTCACCCGCGAGGGGCTGTTCCCTACGGGCTTCTGGTCGATCGCCATGACCCTGCTGGCGGTGGCCTTCGCGTTCTCGGGTACCGAGTTGATCGGCATCGCCGCCGGCGAAACCCGCGACCCGGAAAAGAACGTACCCAAGGCCATCCGAACCACGGTCCTGCGCCTGGCACTGTTCTTCGTCGGTACCATCTTCGTGCTGGCAACCTTGTTGCCACGTGAACAGGCAGGGTTGGTTGAAAGCCCGTTCGTGATGGTGTTTGCCATGATCGGTATCCCCTATGCCGCAGACATCATGAACTTCGTCATCATCACTGCGTTGCTGTCGGCAGCCAATTCCGGGCTCTATGCTGCGGCGCGCATGCTGTGGACCCTCAGCGACCAAGGCAACATGCCCCGCCGGTACGCGGCGCTGTCGCGTCGTGGCACGCCGTTCAATGCCATCGTCCTGAGCATGGCCGGTGGCATGGCATCGCTGCTGAGCAGTGTGTTTGCCCCCGACACCATTTACCTGGCGCTGGTGTCCATTTCCGGGTTGGCGGTGGTGGTGGTGTGGATCAGCATCGCGGCCAGCCAGATGGCATTCCGTCGCCATTACATCGCCAATGGCGGCAAGCTCGAAGACCTCAAGTTCCGCGTGCGCGGCTACCCGTTCGTGCCGCTGGCGGCCATCTTCTGCTGCGTGCTGGCCTGCGTCGGCATTGCCTTCGACCCGGCCCAGCGCGTGGCCCTGTACTTTGGTCTTCCATTTATCGCCTGGTGTTACCTGGCCTACTGGCTGACCCGCAAGTACCGCGACCGTCGCCCGCTGCAACCGGAAGCCTTGGCAACAGGTTCCGAGGCCGCCAGAGCAGGGTGATACTAGGGCACCGGAACGTTGCCACGAGAAACCGCCGATGACCCAGAAAACCCTGCCCCCCTTGAACTGGCTCAGAGCCTTCGAAGTGTCGGCGCGTTACCTGAACTTCACCCATGCAGCCGAGGAACTGCACCTCACCCAAGGGGCCGTGAGCCAGCAGATCCGCCACCTGGAGAGCCAGTTGGGAGTGGCGCTGTTCAAGCGCCTGCCCCGGGGGCTGGGGTTGACCGAAGAAGGCCAGTCCTACCTGCCGGTGGTGCAGGATGCGATAAGCCGCCTGGCGGTAGGCACCAATGAAATTTTCGGGCAACGCCAGCGTCGGCCTCTGAAAGTGCGCGGCAGCCTGTCGTTCCTGCATTTCTGGCTGGCGCCCCGCCTGGCCGATTTTCGCCGTTCGCACCCACAGGTGGACATCCGCTACATCAGCAACCTGTGGGTCAAGGAACTGGATGCAGAGGATGACCTGGAAATCCGCTGGGGCAGCGGCCAGTGGGCTGGCGTGGAGGCGCAGCGCCTGACCCGCGACCTGCTGGTGCCAGTCTGCTCCCCTGCGCTGATTGCCGGCTCCCCGCTACGCGAGCCGCGCGACCTGGCCCGCGTCCCGTTGTTGCATGTGCTGGGTTACGAGGAGGGGTGGGGTTATTGGCTGGAGCGGGTGGGCGCCGATCAGGTCGACTCTTCCAGCGGCCTGCAGTTCGACACCCTGGTGGCGACCTTGCGCATGGCGGAACTGGGGCTTGGGGTGGCACTGGCGCGCTCGTCGCTGGTCGAGGACTTGCTGCGGGAGGGGCGGCTGGTGGCGCCTTTTGCGCAGCGCATCGAGGCGAGCGAGTCGTTTTACCTGGTACGTGGCCTGGGTGAGGCGTTGTCCACGGATGCCCAAGCCTTCAGCCACTGGTTGGTGGCGATGGCCCACCGTTAATCAAATATTTACCTGGAGCACCGATGCAGTACACATCCACGCGCGGCAACGAGACACGGGTTGATTTCCGCACGGCGCTGCTTTCCGGGCTGGCCGACGATGGCGGGCTGTACGTGCCGACTGCGGTGCCGACGTTCAGCCAGCAGGATATTGCCAGCTGGTCGTGGTTGCCGTTCGACGAACTGGCCTGGCGGGTAATGGCGCCGTTTGTCGGCGACACGCTCGATGAGCCGACCCTGAGAGCGCTGGTAAGCGACAGCTACCGCGGCTTCAAGCACCGTGGCATCGCACCGCTGCAGCAGATTGGCCATAACGAATGGATCCTGCAGCTGTTTCACGGGCCTACCCGTTCCTCCAAGGATTTCGCCGCGCAGTTGCAGGCGCGGCTCATCCGCCATTTCCTGGGCCCCGATTGCGAACGGGTCATGCTGGTCGGTGCCAGCAACGGCGATACGGCGGTGGCCGCTATCGAAGCCTTGCGGCATTGCCCTACGGCACGCTTGCTGGCGCTTTACCCCAGTGCCGGGACACCGGCCGACCGGGCGGCGGTGATGCGCAGTGCCGCTTCCGAAAGCGTGAGCTGCGTGGCCGTGGACGGCAGCTTCGATGACTGCCAGTCGCTGGTGTCGGCGCTGCTGCGTGCATGGCCGTGCCCCGGGCTGATACCCGTGAGCTTCAATTCGACCAACTGGGTCGGCGTGCTGGCGCAGATCGTGTTCTATTTCCACGCGGCGCTTCAGCTGGGTGGTGGGATTCGGCCGGTGGGTTTCAGCATCCCCACGGCCAGTTTTGCCGAGATCTACGCGGGGTTCATTGCCCAGAAAATGGGCCTGCCAATCAACCAGATCATTGTTTCCACCAACCGCAACGATGCCTTGCACCGGTTCATCCACTGCAATCGCTACAGCCGTGGTTCCACCAGCCAGACCTTGTCGCCGGTCATGGACTTTTCGCTGTTCTCCAACCTGGAACGTTTCGTCTGGGAGCTGTATGACCGCGATGGTGGGGCGACCCGGGCACTGATGGAGCATTTCGAGGATTGTGGCGAGTTGAGCATCGGCAACCGCCAGTGGCTGCACGCGCGCATGCTGTTCGACTCCTATGCCGTGGATGACGCGCTGATTCGCGAAGAAATCGTCACGCTGTTCCAGGAAACCGGCTGCGCAGTAGACCCACACGCTGCTACCGGGGCATTCGCCGGGCGCCTGCACCGGCGCAACATTGGTGCGCCGATCGTCACGCTGGGCCAGTTTGCCCCGGAAAAGTCTGCCGGGTTGCTGGCGGAGCTTGGGGCCTGGCATGGCGAGGTGCCGGCCTGTGGTGTTGGCAGCGCAGGCGTTGGGCCGCTGCTGGCGCCAGAGGACCTGGCGGGGGTTCATGAGATATTGGCCCGGTTGCAGGCAGGACGATGAAGCGCATCCTCGACCCCCTGGACGAGCGAATTCTCGCCGAACTCACCGCCAATGCACGCATTGCCCATGCCGAACTGGGGCTCAAGGTGAACCTGTCGCGTAATGCGGTACGCCAGCGCATCGAGCGCCTGGAGCGTGACGGGGCCATCCAGGGCTATACCCTGCGTATCGGTGAAGGGCGACGACCGACCTCGCTGATCAACGCGGTCATCTTCGTCTACCGCTACGACCGCATGCGCGGAGAGGCTGTGCTCGATGCGTTGCGCCAGATCCCCGAGGTGATCCAGTGTGAAGTGCTCAGCGGCGAATTCGACCTGCTGCTGCGCGTCGAGGCTTCCAGCCCGGAACGGGTGCACCATGTATGGAAGGAGATTGCCGCCATGCCAGGGGTCGAGAACACCGTGACATCGTTCGTCCTGGCCACGGTGATCTGAGACGCGCGTTTGCCTTTTGGCCCATTGCTACAACAACGCCGCCCGGGTTTGCGCCCTGGCGGCGTTTTGCATTCCGGCGGCGCGCAGGCGTGCATCGGCTACTGGTCAGATTGGCCAGTAAATACAGCGGATTGCCATATTCAACTGGCATTGCACGGCTCTTACGCTTGTCCCCATCGACCAACCGCCTGGAAAGGACAGCGAACCATGACCGAATACAAAATTGCACTTGTTGGCTTTGGCGGTGTGAACCGTGCCCTGGCCCAACTGATCGCCGAACGCAATGCGCGCTGGCAGCAAGAGCTGGGCTTTGGCCTGAAGATCGTTGGCGTCACCGACCTGTTCCTGGGGTCGGCAATCGACCGCAACGGCCTGGATGCGGCCACGCTGGCTGCTCTGCCTGCTCAGAAGGGGGCGCTGGCGCAGATCCCGCAAGGTTCGGCTGAAGCGTTCAACGAATCGGTGATCAAGCAGTCCGGTGCCGACATCATCGCCGAGGCCACATTCACCAACCCCAAGGACGGTGAACCGGCGGCAACCTTCTGCCGTTGGGCGCTGGAAGCTGGCAAGCACGTGGTCACTACCAACAAGGGGCCGATCGCCTTGCATGCTGCGGCGCTGAAGGCCCTGGCCAAGGCCAATGGTGTGTCGTTCGAGTACGAAGGCGCGGTCATGAGCGGTACGCCGGTGCTGCGCATGGCGCGCCAGACGTTGGCCGGCGCAGGCCTGGTGGGGTTCGAGGGCATCCTCAACGGCACCTCCAACTATGTGCTGACGCGTATGGAAGAGGGACTCGGTTTTGCCGATGCAGTGGCCCAGGCGCAAGCACTTGGCTATGCCGAGGCGGACCCGAGCGCCGATGTGGAGGGGTATGACGTACGCCTGAAAGTGGTGATCCTCGCCAACGAGCTGCTCGGCGCTTGCTTGCAGGTGAGTGATGTCACCTGCAGCGGGATCAGCAGCCTCGATAGCGCTGCTATCCAGCAAGCGCAGGCGGCGGGCCAGCGCTGGAAACTGATCGGCAGTGCCAGCCGTGAAACCGATGGTTCGGTGCGTGCCAGCGTCGAAGCGCGCCTGTTGCCCGGCAACCACCCTCTGGCGGGTATTTCCGGTGCCACCAATGCGGTTGCGTTCAACACCGAATTGCTGGGCGCTGTAACCGTGTCCGGCCCGGGTGCGGGGCGTGTCGAAACGGCATTCGCCCTGTTGTCGGATATCGTCGCCATCCACACTGCTGGCCGCTCGGCCTGAGGAGCAACCTTCATGAGCCTGACTTCCGTGTCCCGGGTAGCCGTTCAGCAACCCGCCTTGATCGATGTCTACAGCCCGTTCGACGGTAGCCTGGTCGGCAGCGTCGCCAACCTTGCTGCCGATGCCGTGCCAGGTCTGCTCGTGCGTGCTCGGCAGGGCGTGCACGAAAGTGCTGCGCTGCCTCGGCACCGTCGCGCCAGCATTCTGGAGCAGGCCGCCCGGCTGATCGAACGTGACGCCGCGGATTTTGCCGGCCTGATTGTCGACGAAGCGGGCAAGACCCTGCGTCAGGCCGAGAAGGAGGTGAAACGCTGCATCAACACGCTCAAGCTGTCTGCCGAGGAAGCGCGGCGCAACGCCGGCGAGGTGGTGCCTTTCGATGCCTATGAAGGCTCCGAGTCGCGCCAGGGCTGGTTCACCCGCGAGCCGTTGGGGCTGATCCTGGCCATTACCCCGTACAACGACCCGCTCAACCTGGTGGCGCACAAGCTGGGGCCAGCGATTGCTGGAGGCAATGCGGTCATTCTGAAGCCTTCGGAGCTGGCCCCGCTTTCTGCGTTGAAGCTGGTGCAGTACCTGGTTGATGCAGGGCTGCCGGAGGCTGTCGTCACCGTGGCCACTGGCGGTGCCGAACTGGGCAAGGCGCTGGTGGCCGTGCGTGAAGTGCGGATGATTTCCTTCACGGGCGGCTTCGCCACGGGTGAACAGATTGCCCGCGGGGCGGGCCTGAAAAAACTTGCCATGGACCTGGGCGGTAACGCCCCGGTGCTGGTACTGAAGGACTGCGACCTCGAGGCCACTGTCGAGTCATGTGTGTCAGGCGCATTCTGGGCGGCCGGGCAGAACTGCATCGGCACCCAGCGCATCCTGGTGGACGCTTCGATCTATGAGGCGTTCCGCCAGCGCTTCGTTGCCTTGACCCAGGCGATGGTGGTGGGTGATCCTGGCCTGCGCGAAACCGACATGGGGCCGATGATCACCGAAGGCTCGGCACGGCAGATTGAAGAGCGCGTGAGCCAGGCCCTTCAGGGCGGCGCTCGCCTGCTCTGCGGCCACAAGCGGCAAGGGGCTACCTATGTGCCGACGGTGCTGGAAGGCGTTGACCATGGCAGCCGGCTGTGGCGTGAAGAGGTATTCGCACCGGTGGTGATGCTGGCGCCTTTCGAGGATATCGAGCAGGCGATTGCATTGGCCAACGCCCCGGAGTACAGCTTGCACGCCGGTGTGTTTACCCGCGATCTGTCCTTGGCATTGAGCCTGGCGCGGCGTATCGAGGCGGGTGGCGTGATGATCAACGACTCGTCCGACTACCGCTTCGATGCCATGCCATTCGGTGGCTCCAAATATGGGAGCCTTGGGCGCGAGGGGGTGCGGTTCGCCTACGAGGACATGACCCAGCCCAAAGTCGTCTGCCTCAACCAGATGGGCTAAGAGGAGGAATCTTGATGATCGAACGGTATGGACAAGGCGAACGGATGTCGCTGGCGGTGAGCTACAGGGGCCTGTTCGAAACGGCTGGCGTGGTCGCGGACGACCTGCAGCAGGATGTGCAGGGGCAGTTGCGCCAGGCGTTGAGTACGATCGATGGGCTGATGGCTGAGGCCAACGTCGGCAAGGAACATTTGACCCGGGTTCAGTTATGGATTGCCGACTACAGCCACTTCGACCTGGTCAATGAGGTGTACGACGCCTGGTTGAAGGGGTATCCGAAACCTCCACGGGCTTGCGTAGGCGCAGACCTGGGAGAGGGGTACCTGGTCGAGGTGCAGGTGTTTGCCGTGTGCCCTGAGCGCTCCTGACCCAAAGCGGCTGACGCCCCGGGTCAGCGCACAAACCGGGGTATCGCCTTTACGTAGACCAGTTCGCCTAGCAGTTCCACCAATGTCTGCGTAATCACAGCTGCCGCCGCCAAACCGCGCATGTCTTCCGGCAACGCCAGCGCCAGCGGCAGCACTACCAGCGAATTGCGCGTGGCGGCGCTGAAGGTTACCGAGCGTGCCTCGGTCACCGGCAAGCGCAGCAAGCGCGCCGCAACGAACCCGAGCACTGGCGCCAGCAGCATGAAGCCGATGTACACCGGAATCACCGGCAGCAAACGGTCGAAATCACGCAGTACCACGGCAATCTGCGAGGCGATGACCACCACCAGCACCAGAGCCATGGCCGGTACCGGCATCCACGCCCAGGCGTCGTTCCAGGTCGAGACCGTGCGTGAGCGACGGGCGCCGGCGCTGGTGAGTACAGCGAGGACCATCGGCAGCACGATCAGCAGCACGAAGGCTTCCACGAACGGGGTGGTGGAAATGGCCACGCTGCTGTTGTCACCCAGCATCAGGGCCAGGTAGAGCGGCAGCATTGCCAGTTGTACCAACAGCAGCACAGGGGTGGCGGCCAGGGTCAGGCGGGAGTCGCCTTTGCCGATGTGGGTGAAAACCACCACGTAATCGATGCACGGTGTCAGCAACACCAGCAGCGCGCCGATGAGGATCGCCGGGTGCTCGACCAGCCCGCGGGTGATGGCCCATACCAGTAGCGGCACGAGGACGAAGTTGGCCAGCAGCAGGGCGGAAGTGAAGCGGCGGTTGCCCAGGCCTTGGCGCAGGTCGAGGAAGGGGATTTGCAGAAACATCGCGTACATCAGCACGGCGATGGCGGGGGTGACCAGGACTTCCATGTGGCGCGCAGTGTCGCTGGTCAGCACTCCGAAAGCGACGGCGGCCAGCACGGCGGCGAAGTAGATCGGGATCTGGTGGGTTTCGAGTTGCTCTCTGGTCAAGGTCCGGCCTGTGCTCGGTGCTGTGGAGGGGGCACAGGGTAATACGAGATAGCAGCACGGTGTCGCGGTTTTTGTGGGAGCGGCCTTGTGTCGCGAAAGGACCGCAAAGCGGTCCCGGCAATCTCGATGGCGAAGTTGCAATCGTGGGGCCGCTGCGCGCCCCTTTCGCGACACAAGGCCGCTCCCACATTGACCGTATCGACTTCAAGTCTTGCAGCCTGCGTCAAACGAAAAAGCCCGGCACTAGGCCGGGCTTTTTCCTGTCAGGCAATCGCCAATCAGTTGCCGTAAACCGGCAGCTTCTTGCAGATGGCCTTGACCTTCTCACGCACGGCGTCGATCACCGCTTCGTTGTTCAGGTCAGCCAGGATGTCGCAGATCCAGCCAGCCAGCTCGCGGCACTCGGCTTCCTTGAAACCACGGGTGGTAACGGCTGGGGTGCCGAAACGCAGGCCCGAGGTGACGAACGGGGAACGTGGGTCGTTCGGTACCGAGTTCTTGTTGACGGTGATGAAGGCTTTGCCCAGGGCGGCGTCAGCGTCCTTGCCGGAGATTTCCTGCTTGATCAGCGACAGCAGGAACAGGTGGTTCTGGGTGCCACCGGAAACCACGTCGAAACCACGCTCGATGAACACGCTGGCCATGGCCTGGGCGTTCTTCACGACCTGCTGCTGGTAAGCCTTGAACTCAGGCTGCAGGGCTTCCTTGAAGCAGATGGCCTTGGCAGCGATGACGTGCTCCAGCGGGCCACCCTGGGCGCCAGGGAAGACGGCGGAGTTCAGCTTCTTCTCGATCTCTTCGTTCTTGCGAGCGAGGATCAGGCCGCCGCGCGGGCCGCGCAGGGTCTTGTGGGTGGTGGTGGTGACCACGTCGGCGAACGGAACAGGGTTCGGGTACACGCCAGCGGCAACCAGGCCGGCAACGTGGGCCATGTCGACGAACAGGTAGGCACCGACCTTGTCGGCGATGGCGCGGAAGCGGGCGAAGTCCAGAACCTGCGAGTAGGCCGAGAAGCCGGCAACGATCATCTTCGGCTTGTGCTCGACAGCCAGGCGCTCGACTTCGTCGTAGTCGATCAGGCCGTTGCTGTCGATGCCGTACTGGATGGCGTTGTACAGCTTGCCCGAGGAGCTTACCGAAGCACCGTGGGTCAGGTGGCCACCGTGGGCCAGGCTCATGCCCAGGATGGTGTCACCGGCCGACAGCAGGGCCAGGTAGACGGCGGCGTTGGCCTGGGAGCCGGCGTGCGGCTGGACGTTGGCGTAGTCGGCGCCGAACAGTTCCTTGGCACGGTCGATGGCCAGCTGCTCGACGACGTCGACGTACTCGCAACCACCGTAGTAGCGCTTGCCTGGGTAGCCTTCGGCGTACTTGTTGGTCAGGACCGAGCCCTGGGCCTCCATGACTGCCGGGCTGGTGTAGTTTTCCGAAGCGATCAGCTCGATATGCTCTTCCTGGCGCAGAGCTTCTTGCTGCATGGCTTCGAAGAGCTCGGCGTCGTACTTGGCAATGGTCAAATCACGGCTGAACATGGCGGTCCTCAAGGATCGGGGTGAATTGGGGGGGCATTCTAACCGATTGATCCGCGGCTGGCATATGAAGTGGCATCAAGTCGCGGACCAATGGGCTTCACGTTGCATCCCGCGCCGTGTCTGGGCTGGGCGGGAACTGGAGTTGACTCGCAGGTCCGTTTTTTTGGGGGCGCTGTGCGCCCCATCGCCGGCAAGCCAGCTCCCACAGGTACTGCACAGGGCTCGAGGTCTGTGCGGTCGAGGTGGGAGCTGGCTTGCCGGCGATAGGGCCAGTGCAGGCAACTGCTCAATGGAACATGAAGAGCTTCTCGTTGGCGAACTGCGCCTCGAACTGATGCGCCGGCATCGGCCGCCCGAACAGGTAGCCCTGCACCTCGTCGCAACCATGCTCGCGCAGGAACTCCAGCTGCTCGTGGGTCTCCACCCCTTCGGCGATCACCGCCAGGTTGAGGCTGTGGGCCATGGCGATGATCGCCCGGGCAATCTGCGCATCCTGTTCGCCTTCGGGCAGGCCGTCGACGAAGGTGCGGTCGATCTTCAGCACGTCGATCGGGAACTGCTTGAGGTAGTTCAGCGACGAATAACCGGTGCCGAAGTCGTCCACCGCGATGCTCAGGCCGAGGTTTTTCAGGCTGGCGAGAATCTGCATGGCTTCGTTCACTTCGCGCATCAGGATGCTTTCGGTCAGCTCCAGCTCCAGGCACGCCGGTGGCAGGCCGGTTTCTTCCAGAATGGTGGCGATGCGCGTGCCCAGTTGGCCGTCGGAGAACTGCCGCGCCGAGATGTTCACCGACACCTTGGGCACGCGCACCTTGGCCTTGTGCCAGGCCTTGAGCTGGCGGCTGGCCTCGCGCAGCACCCAGTCGCCCACGTCCACCACCAGGCCCAGTTCTTCGATCACCGGGATGAATTCGCCCGGCGGGACCAGGCCGCGGGTCGGGTGGCGCCAGCGCAGCAGGGCTTCTGCGCCGGTCAGGCGCTTGCCGTCGCCACTGAACTGCGGCTGGTAGTAGAGGATGAACTCGTTCTGCTCCATGGCATGGCGCAGGTCGCTCTCCAGCTCCAGGCGTTCCAGGGCGCTGGCGTTCATCTCCGCCTGGTAGAACTGGAAGTTGTTCTTGCCGCGCTCCTTGGCGTGGTACATGGCGGTGTCGGCGTTTTTCATCAGTTGGCTCAGCTCGCTGCCGTCCTGCGGGCTGAGGGCGATGCCGATACTTGCGGTAACGAAGAACTCGCGGTTTTCCAGCACGAACGGCCGCACCAGGCTGCCGAGGATGTTCTCGGCCACGTGGATGGCGCGGTTGAGTGCCATCTCACGGGTAGCGCGCGGTTGCAGCAGCAGGGTGAACTCGTCGCCGCCCATGCGCGCCACTGTGTCGTCGTTGTCCACGCAGGCCAGCAGGCGCTGGGCCATGTCCTTGAGCATGCGGTCGCCGGCAGCGTGGCCGAGGGAGTCGTTGATCGGCTTGAAGCGGTCCAGGTCGAGGAACATCAGCACCACCCAGGCCTTTTGCCGCTCGGCCTGCTGCAGGGCGTTGTACAGACGGTCCTGGAACAACGTGCGGTTGGGCAGGTGGGTGAGGGCGTCGTAGTAGGCCAGGCGGTGGATGCGCTGTTCGCTGGCCTTGCGCTCGCTGATGTCGGTGAAGAAACACACGTAGCTGGCCAGGTCGCCTTCGTCGTCCAGCACTGCGGTAATGCCGACCCAGGCCGGGTAGTGGTCGCCGTCGCGGCGCTTGAGCCACATTTCGCCCTCCCAGCTGCCGCGCTGGTAAAGCTGCTTCACCACGTAGCGCAGGTGGCCTTCCTGCTGCTCGTCGACGGTAAGCATGCCCGGCAACTGGTCGAGCACCTCGCTGACGGCGTAGCCACTGACGCGGCTGAACGCTTCGTTGGCCTGGACGATATAGCCCGCCGGGTCGGTGATAAGGATGGCCGAGGTGGAGTGCTCGAATACCGTCGCGGCCATGCGCAGGTCTTTCTCGGCACGGCGTTGCTGGCTGATGTCGCGGCCAACCCCGAGCACGCCTTCGAAGCGCTCTTCATCGTCCCACACCAGCACCAGGCGCAGTTCGATGGGGATCTTGCGGCCATCGGCGCGCAGGCAGTCGAAAAGGAACAGCTGGGTGGGCAGTTGGTTGCGTAGCTGGGCCAGCTGGGCCGGGTCGCCCATGGCCTTGCTGACGCGCTCCATCAGGCTGTAGATGCCGGTGAGCTGGGACGGGTTGGCGATGATCGACTGCCAGCCGTTGGCGAAGATCCAGTCGGCCTGGTAGCCCAGCACGCTTTGCACCGAGGGGCTTACGTAGTTGAGCTGGAGCAGCCTGTCGGTAGAGAAGATCACGTCGCTGATGCTTTCGGCGAGCATGCGGTAGCGCTGCTCGCTGTCGCGCAGCGACTGGCTGGCCTCGATCTGCACCGTCACGTCCTTACCCACGCCGATGATGCGAGTCACCAGGCCGTCGGCGTCACGGGTCAGCACTTGTTCGCGGATGTCGTAGCAGCGCCAGCCGCCATCACGGTGGCGGAAACGCAGCTGGCAGTGCAGCGGCTGGTCATGGCCGCTGTCGCGCTGTTGCTGGCGCAGCGCCTGGTAGTGCGTGGCATCCTCGGGGTGCAGCAGCAGCTCCCAGAAGCGCTCGCCCATCTGCGCCAGCTCGGTACGGTCGTAGCCCAGGGTCTGGCCGAGGTGGCGGTTGCTGAAGATCATGCGCTGGCTGAGCACGTCCTGCACATACAACTGGTCGGGCACGGTGCGCACCACGTCCGACCAGAAGCTTTCGCGCTCCAGCAGCGACAGCTCCACCTGCTTGCGGCTGGTGATGTCGCTGATGCTGAGGATGACCGCCTGGTAGTCGCGGCGCTGCTGCGGCAGGCGGGCCATCAGCCACAGGTGCAGCTCGCCACCCAGCGGCGCCGGCAGGCGCACCTCCAGCTCCAGCAGCGGGCGTTGCTCGATCAGCGCGTCGATCAGCTGCATGCCGATGCTGTCGCGGCCATCGCCAGTGCCATCGATCAGGCGCTGCCAGGCACCTTCGTGGCTGTCGATGTTCAACAGTTGGCGGGCGACCTGGTTGATCTCGGTGATCTTCAGCTCCAGCAGCAGCGAGCGGCGCAGGTTGGGGTCCAGGGCCAGGCTGTGTTTGAGCGCGGCACGGTTGCGCAGGTGGTAACGGTCGAGTTGGCCGGGCAGGCTGGACAGGTCGAGCACACACAAGGCCACGCCGGTGCCTTCGAAAATTTCCTGATAGCGCCGGCGGTCGTCCTGCAGCGCCCGTTGGCGGCGGCGCATGTTGACCAGGGCCAGCATCGGCAGCAGGGCGCAGAACAGCACCAGCAGGCATTTGCCGAGCAGCGCCGGCAGCAGCTTCTGTTGGGCCAGCTTGGCGTCGAACAGGCCGCGCAACTGCCAGGTACTGTTGTCGATGAAAGCCAGCATCACGCTTTGCAGCGGTTCGTTGCTGGTAACGGCCGGCGCATGGCTTTGCAGTACCTCGCCGTTGCGGCTGTTTTCCAGCAGCCACAGCGGGTGGCCGGCACCATCCAGGTGGAGGGTGAGGGTGCGGTAGTAGTCCGGCGACAGGCGCAGCAGCCAGTAGCCGCGGCCCTGTTCGGTGGCCTGGCGTAGCAATAGGTAGACGGTTCGGTTGTCGCCCGAATTGGTGAAGAAGTACGGGCTGCCCTGGTTCAGCCTAAGCAGCTCGTCAAGCAAATGGCGGTCGGGGCTGCCGGCCAGGCTGTCGGCCTGCACCTGCCCGGTAGCGTCCAGCCAGGCCATGCTCTGCAGGGCCGGCAGGCGCTCGCGAAGGGTGCCCAGCAGGCTGGGCAGGGCCGAGGGCGTCGGCGCCTTGAGGTAGGGCTGCACCACATTCACGGCCTGTTGCGCCTTGAGGGCCATGTTCAGGCTCAGGTGGTCGGCCAGTTCGGCGGTGGCGTCCAGGCTCTGTTTGCGCAGGTCGGCCTGGGTATGGTTGAACTGGGCGAACAGCTGCCACAGCAGCAGGCCCAGCAGGATCAGGGCCAGCAGCGCCAGCGCACCCTTGATCGACCCGCGCAGCGAGGCCACGGGCGCCTGTGGCGCGGAACGCAATGTCGACGGATGAGTAAGATTGGTCAAGCGTTGATCCTGCGATTGGGCTGGCGATGGCAGGGATGGATCATGCACGGTGTGTGCCGGTGTCTGGTTGCCAGACCGCGGTGGCGCACTATAAGGCCGGACACCCGAAACGGGCTAGCATGCCTAGGATTATGGCAAAGTGCCAGCCGATGTGACCGGTGGTGCCTGCCCGGTGGTTCGGCAAGCCCCTGCAACCTGTGCGAGAATAGCGCCCGCTTCAAATGACAACGCATCGGAGATGTTCGGTTTTGGTTACTCACTTTTCCTCCAATGGCCTCGATTCCGCCTGCGGGCGCAGCAGTCAGACCCTTGTCAGCACTGCCGTGACCGAGGATGTATCCTGCAAGTCTTGCCAGCGTTCGCTGAGCAAACCCGAGGCGGCAGCTGTCGCCAAGAGCAAGAGCCCATCGCTGGCTGAACTGCGCAAGACCGCCAAGGCGGCAGTTGAGCCGGCTGTTACCGTGGCCGAGGTCAAGCCGACGGCCAAGGTTGTCAGCGTGCCTGCGGCCGCCAAACCGGCAAAAGCTGCCGAGCAGCAGCCGGCTCGTAGCGGTGGCTTCAGCGTGAAGTCCGCCTGGGCCGCGCGCCTGGCCGAGCAGGGCGACCGTTGCCGCTTGCCGCGGGGCAAGGCCAAGCAGCGTCACGTCTGAGTCATCTCTGGCTGCCGTGCCGGCCTTTTCGCGGGCTCGCCCGCTCCCACAGGGATCCCTGATTGCTCAGGGCCTGTGGGTCAACCTGTGGGAGCGGGCGTGCCCGCGAAGAGACCGGTACAGGCAATAGATTCTCCCCGGTCCTACCCCCCACCATCCGCCCCTCCTATGCAACGCCGCGCGTTGGCGTAGAATGGTCGACTTTGTTCAATGACACCCCGTAAATACATCCCCCTGGCCAGCGCGCCGGGGCGATCGTCGATGTCTTTACCTATCTGATTAGAGGGCTTGGTTTTGGCTCAATACGTCTACACCATGCATCGGCTGAGCAAGGTCGTGCCGCCGAAGCGGGAAATTCTCAAGAACATTTCCCTGTCGTTCTTCCCGGGCGCCAAGATCGGCGTGCTCGGCCTGAACGGCGCGGGTAAATCGACCCTGCTGCGGATCATGGCGGGCGTCGACAAGGAATTCGACGGCGAAGCCCGTCCGATGCCCGACATCAACGTCGGCTACCTGCCACAGGAACCGCAACTGGACCCGAACAAGTCGGTGCGCGAAGTGGTCGAGGAAGCGGTCAGCGTGATCAAGGACGCCCAGGCGCGCCTGGACGAGGTCTATGCTGCCTACGCCGAACCGGATGCCGACTTCGACAAGCTGGCCGCCGAGCAGGCCAAGCTGGAAGCCATCCTGCAGGCCGCTGACGGCCACAACCTGGAGCGCCAGCTGGACGTTGCCGCCGACGCCCTGCGCCTGCCGGCCTGGGATGCACGCATCGAGCACCTGTCCGGTGGTGAGAAGCGCCGAGTGGCCCTGTGCCGCCTGCTGCTGTCGGCCCCCGACATGCTGCTGCTGGACGAACCGACCAACCACCTGGACGCCGACTCGGTGGCCTGGCTGGAGCGCTTCCTGCACGACTTCCCAGGCACCGTGGTAGCCATTACCCACGACCGTTACTTCCTCGACAACGTCGCTGGCTGGATCCTGGAACTGGACCGCGGCGCCGGTATCCCGTACGAAGGCAACTACTCGGGCTGGCTGGAAGCCAAGTCCGAGCGTCTGGCGCAGGAATCCAAGCAGCAGAGCGCCCACGAAAAGGCCATGAAAGAGGAACTGGAGTGGGTGCGCAAAGGCGCCAAGGCCCGCCAGTCCAAGTCCAAGGCACGTCTGCAGCGCTTTGAAGAAATGCAGTCGCAGGAATTCCAGAAGCGCAGCGAAACCAACGAGATCTACATCCCGGCCGGTCCGCGCCTGGGCGACAAGGTCATCGAGTTCAAGAACGTCACCAAGGGCTACGGCGACCGCGTGCTGATCGACAACCTGTCGTTCTCCATGCCTAAAGGCGCCATCGTCGGTGTGATCGGTGGTAACGGTGCCGGTAAGTCGACCCTGTTCCGCATGCTGATGGGCAAGGAACAGCCGGACTCGGGCAGCATCGAGATCGGTGAAACCGTGCAGCTGGCCTGCGTCGACCAGAGCCGCGAAGACCTGGACGGCGGCAAGACCGTGTTCCAGCAGGTTTCCGACGGCTCTGACATGATCCGCATCGGCAACTACGAGATCCCGTCGCGTACCTATGTGGGCCGCTTCAACTTCAAGGGTGGCGACCAGCAGAAGTTCGTCAAGGACCTGTCCGGTGGTGAGCGTGGCCGCCTGCACCTGGCCCTGACCCTGAAGGAGGGCGGTAACGTCCTGCTGCTCGACGAACCGTCCAACGACCTCGACGTCGAAACCCTGCGTTCGCTGGAAGAAGCCCTGCTGGACTTCCCGGGCGCGGCGATCGTGATCTCCCACGACCGTTGGTTCCTGGACCGTGTGGCTACCCACATCCTGGCGTACGAAGACGACTCGAACGTGGTGTTCTTCGAGGGTAACTACACCGAGTACGAAGCCGACCGCAAGAAGCGCCTGGGCGATGCTGCTGCCCAGCCGCACCGTGTACGGCACAAGAAGCTGGCCCAGTAAGCCGGTGTTCTGATGCACAAGAATGGGGCCCTTTGCGGCCCCATTTTTGTGCCTGGCTGGAAAGTGGTGCTGGCTTCATTCGCGGGCATGCCCGCTCCCACAGGAGCCCCTGGAACCAAGGCCTGTGATGAACCAGTGGGAGCGGGCGCGCCCGCGAATGAAGCCACCACCGACCAAGGTTTTGTATACACTTATAGAAAACGCACCAAATAATTTCAAAAAAACGACATTTCGCCCTATTCCGGTGCGATTGCTTCTTGGTACATTCCTGAAAAAAACCAATAAGTCCAATCCTCTTGGTGAGATGTCTACCATGATCGAATCTGTCGACAATTTCCTCGCGCGCCTGAAGCAACGCGATCCGGCCCAACCTGAATTCCACCAGGCTGTGGAAGAAGTGCTGCGCAGCCTGTGGCCATTCCTCGAGGCCAACCCGCATTACCTGCAGGCCGGCATTCTGGAGCGCATGGTCGAGCCCGAGCGCGCCGTACTGTTCCGCGTGTCCTGGGTCGATGACCAGGGCAAGGTGCAGGTCAACCGCGGCTACCGCATCCAGATGAGCAGCGCCATCGGCCCGTACAAGGGCGGCCTGCGCTTCCACCCGTCGGTCAACCTGGGCGTGCTGAAGTTCCTGGCCTTCGAGCAGGTGTTCAAGAACTCTCTCACCTCGCTGCCCATGGGCGGCGGCAAAGGCGGCTCGGACTTCGACCCCAAAGGCAAGAGCGACGCCGAAGTCATGCGTTTCTGCCAGGCGTTCATGAGCGAGCTGTACCGCCACATTGGCGCTGACCTGGACGTCCCGGCCGGTGACATCGGCGTGGGTGCCCGCGAAATCGGCTTCATGTTCGGCCAGTACAAGCGCCTGGCCAACCAGTTCACTTCGGTGCTGACCGGCAAGGGCATGACCTACGGCGGCAGCCTGATCCGTCCGGAAGCCACCGGCTACGGCTGCGTGTACTTCGCCGAGGAAATGCTCAAGCGCCAGGACAAGCGTATCGATGGCTGCCGCGTGGCGATTTCCGGTTCGGGTAACGTGGCCCAGTATGCCGCGCGCAAGGTCATGGACCTGGGCGGCAAGGTGATTTCGCTGTCTGACTCCGAAGGCACCCTGTACGCCGAAGCTGGCCTGACCGATGCCCAGTGGGATGCGGTGATGGAGCTGAAGAACGTCAAGCGTGGTCGCATCAGCGAACTGGCCGCGCAGTTCGGCCTGGAGTTCCGCAAGGGCCAGACCCCGTGGAGCCTGCCGTGCGACATCGCCCTGCCGTGTGCCACGCAGAACGAACTGGACGCCGAAGACGCCCGCACCTTGCTGCGCAATGGCTGCATCTGCGTGGCCGAAGGCGCCAACATGCCGACTACCCTGGAGGCTGTGGATATCTTCCTGGAGGCCGGCATCCTGTACGCCCCGGGCAAGGCCTCCAACGCCGGCGGCGTGGCCGTGTCGGGCCTGGAGATGTCGCAGAACGCCATGCGCCTGCTGTGGACTGCCGGTGAGGTGGACAGCAAGCTGCACAACATCATGCAGTCGATTCACCATGCTTGCGTGCATTACGGTGAAGAGGCGGATGGCAGCATCAACTATGTCAAAGGTGCGAACATCGCGGGCTTCGTGAAAGTGGCTGATGCGATGTTGGCGCAGGGCGTGGTTTGATCTGAGGCCGTTGGGGCCGCTTTGCGGCCCTTTCGCGACACAAGGCCGCTCCTACAGGTATCGCGCATGTTCAGAAATGACGCGGTCCTTGTAGGAGCGGCCTTGTGTCGCGATGGGCTGCAAAGCAGCCCCCAGGTCCTCAATCTTCACCAAAAACCTCAACCACTTCGATCACCTGCTCCCCCACCGGCCGCCGCCAGACCACTTCATCCCCAGGCCCTGCCCCGAGCAAAGCCCGCCCCAACGGCGAACCCCAGTTTATCAACCCCCGCCCGGCATCCGCCTCATCCTCGCCCACCAGCCGCACCACATGTTCCTGGTCCTGCGCATCGACATACCGCACCCGGCTGCCAATCTGCACCTTGCTGCGCGACGTCGCCGCCGGCACAACCTGGGCGCTTTGCACTCGCGCGCTGAAGTAGCGCAGGTCCCGTTCGGTATCCGCCAGCCGCTGCTTGTCGCCACGTTCACCTTGTGCCTGCAGTTCGCTGCGCAGGGCATTCAGCTCGGTCACGCGCTCCTGCAGCTGGCGCAGGCCACTGGCAGTGACGTAGTTGGGTTGTTCGCTGACCCGTCGCTCGACCGGCTGATCAGCCTGGGCGGCGGCCTGGTCTTCGTTGACGAATGCTCGGCTCATGCGTGGCCTCCTTTTGCAGGAGACCATCATCGCAGGCCGCCGGTTTCAAGGGATGTCCGTTTGCGACTCAGTTGTGGCGATAGGCGCGTGCGGCGTCGCGGTCCTTTTCCTGCTCCCAGTCGCGCTCGCGCTGGTCCCAGAAGCGCTCGTGGTACTGGCGCTGTTCTTCGCTGTTCTGCATGGCGTGGCACTGGCGAAAGCCGTCGTCCCAGCCGCTTTCGTACTGGCGCTCGTGCAGGTAGCGCGGCACGTCCTTGCGAAAAGCGCCGACCATCAGCCCTGCCGCCTGTCGGCCGCTGCTGCAGCCGTCCTGGAAGCCATCGGCATAGGCAGGGGGATAACCCTGGTGGACCATCTGCTCGTGGGTGGTTTCGCAACCAGACAGCAACAACGCCATGCACACGCCGAACCAGTACCGCGACATAACCACAAAACCCTCCGGTTGATACTGGAAAGTCTAGGTGGCGATTTGTCGGGGGGCCGTCAAAACAGTGTCAAAGAGTCGGTTGGTTCACACTGCTCTGCTGACCTCACTGGCCCATTCGCGGGCACGCCCGCTCCCACAGGATCACCCCAGGATTCGAGGCCAGTGCAGTACCTGTGGGAGCGGGCATGCCCGCGAAAGGCCGCAAAGCGGCCTCAGTAGTGATACCACTTCAACTCCAGCATCACCTCGTTCTGCGCCGTAGCCAGGTGGCTGAACTCTCGCGAAGCACTCAACCGCAGGCCCAGGTTCTGGCTGATCTCCCATTGCTGGTTCAGGCTCACACTGCGCCGTACTTCGCCATTGGTGAAATAATCGCCCTTGGCCTCCAGCGTCATGTTGCCCAGCCCGTTGCGCCACAGCAGCCCGCCATTGAAGCCCGCCGCCGGGGCGATGAACTGGGCAAAATCATTGTGGTGCTCGACCCGCACCGTGCCCAGGGCAAAGCCCAGCAACCCGTCGGCCAGTTGCCAGGTGCCGCCGGCCCCGCCGTTCACATGGCTTACCAGCACTTCGTCATCATGCTTGCCCGGCACGCGCTCCAGCCCGCCGGCCACCTGCCACGACCAGGGCTTGAGTAGCTCGTTGCGCGGTGTCAGCGAACGGATGGTGGCCAGGTCCAGGCGCTGCACCTGCCAGTCATTGCCTTCGTACTGGCGCAGCTTCAGCTGCAGGATCTCGATCTGCGCCCCCAGCGGGAAGCCATAGGCGTTGTCATTCAGGTCGTGGTAGGCCATGCGCAGGCCGTACTCGGCGTAGGCGCGGTCTTCGCGGGTGCCTACGCCCAGCTGCCAGGTGCGCGAGTCATGGCCGTCCTCGGGCAGGCCTGGGCGCTCGATCTGCAGGGGCGGGGGCGGGTTGCTGTTGATTGCCCGCAGCAGATCGAAGCTGCGTTTCGCCTGCCCAGGGTCGCGCTCCTGGCCATTGGCACGGTAACGCTCCAGCCGGTACGCGGCGTCCTGCACCAGCGCCTGGCGCTGGCGGGGGAGAGCCTTGAATTCGGGGCTCTGCAGTTGCCCGGTGTCGGCACTTACAGCCAGCACCTGGCGCTTTTCGTCGTGATCGAGCGGCTCGGCCCGGGCCAGCAGTTCACGTTCGCGAGAGGGGCGGTACGTCTCGCTGGCGACCATGCCTGACTGCTTCACGGCCTTCACCGTGTCGGTCGGGATGGCGGTCAGCGGGAACTGCGAGGTCAGGTCAATGCCCGGCCGGGCCACCTGCAGCAGCTCCAGCAGGCGGTACGAGCAGTTCTCATCGAAGAAGAAGTAGTCGAACTGGATCTGCTTCAGCTCCCACACATGTTCGACCATGCGCCCGGTTTCTTCCGGGGTCAGGTCCAGTTGGTACTCCCACAGGTCGCGGTTTTCCAGGCTGCGGTATTCGGACAGTTTCTCCTGGTAGGGCATCAGCGCGAACAGGCCCGGGTAGCCACCCATCAGGCCCTTCCAGGCATACAGGATGCTGTTGTCGCTGCCTTCGATGTAGGCGCCGAAGTTGATTGCGTAGCTCAGCAGCGTGGTGTCGTCGCTGCGGGTGTTGGACTGGTCGATGCGCAGCAAGGTGTGGCCGAACATCGATGACGGGCTGTTCAGGTAGGCCGCCGGGAAGATCAGCGCCGCACTGTGTGGGTCGATCGACTGGTACCAGGTGGTGAACTCCTGGCAGTCAGGTTGCGGCAAGTCTTGCAGGTCGAGCTGTTCGCGCAGCCAGCGGGTGCGCGCCGGGAATACGCACTGGGCATGCTTGTCGCCGAGGCTGGCCGGGGCGTACAGCGCTTCGACCGTGGCTTTCAGTTCCTGGTCGGGGTGGTGCGCGCCATCCTCGGCGAGGAAGAACGCATCATCATCCACGTAGCTGCGCCAACCACCCAGCTTGGCGGTTTCGTAATGGCCCAGGGCAATCCAGTAAGGGGTGTTGGCCAGTTGCTGGACACGGCCTTGGTCCAGCACGGGCGCGGCATGAACAGGGGCGCAGGCACACAGCGCCAGGCATACGAAGCGTTTGAGCATGTCGGGCAACTACTTCTTAACGATGCCGAAAAAAGGCGAAACCCGCCCCGGGGCCGGGGCGGGAGGAGCTGCACTCAGGCCTCGGTTGCGTATTTGGCCAGGCGTGGGTCGTTCTTCAGAACAGCCAGGGTGTTGCTATGGACGGTTTCGGCAGTGACGTCGGCGCTGCTGAAGATCTGGTTGAAGTGCTGATGGGTGACCGATGCGAAGTAGCCACGGTCTTCCGGCGCCACGCCGAGAACCACGGCATAGGTGGTCAGTGCTTCGCCTTGGCCCATGGCCATGTCTTCGGAAAGTTCATTCATCATGCCGTTCATGGCGAACCAGGACTTGCCGCCGTAGGTCAGCGACGCTTTGGTCGAGCAGCCGTTGGTGCCGGAGGTCATGCCGAAGGTGGCGTTACCGGAGGTGCCGTTGGTGGTGGAAGCCAGGAAGTGTGCCGGAGTGCCGCGCTGGCCTTCGAACAGCATGTTGCCCCAGCCGCAGTTCGGGCCGCCTGGCGCTTCGGCCATGGCATTGATCGAGACCACGGTGAACAGAGTACCCAGAAGAATCCGTTTCATAGCATTTGTTCTCTATTTGACTTAACCAAGGGTCAGGGTTTCTGGCAACTCGGTTGCCAGGTCGGGAAAGCTTTTCACCCACCCGCGCAGCTTGGAGTTTAGGCACGATCTAAGAGTTGCGTTGTTGATTGCGAAAAATTTGCTGCTGCATGACCCGCACCGGCTGCGACATAAAGTCCTGCGGAGCCTTGCAAGGCGCGCGCGGGCAGCGCCAGAATGCTGCGTATCTGCCCCGCCGAAGTAAGGAAACCCAATGCCCGATCCTGTCGCTGCGCGCCTGCGTCTCGCGCCTGAAGCCCTGACCCGGCGTTTCTCCCCCGAGCAGTTTGCCTTTACCAATACCGACGATCTGGAGCCGTTTCGCGGAGTCCTGGGCCAGGAGCGTGCTGTCGAGGCCCTGCAGTTTGGCGTGGCCATGCCGCGCCCTGGTTACAACGTGTACGTGATGGGCGAGCCCGGCACCGGCCGCTTCTCGTTCGTCAAGCGCTACCTCAAGGCCGAGGGCAAGCGTCAGCAGACCCCGGCCGACTGGGTCTACGTCAACCACTTCGATGACACACGCGAACCCCGCGCACTGGAATTGCCGTCCGGCACCGCCGGGGCGTTCATCGCCGACATGAACGGGCTGATCGACAACCTGTTGTCGACCTTCCCTGCAGTATTCGAGCACCCGTCGTACCAGCAGAAGAAAGGCGCCATCGACCGCGCCTTCAACCAGCGTTACGACCGCGCCCTGGATGTGATCGAGCGCGCCTCGCTGGAAAAGGACGTGGCCCTGTACCGCGATGCCAGCAACGTCGCCTTCACCCCGATGGCCGACGGCAAGGCGCTGGATGAAGCCGAATTCGCCCAGTTGCCGGAAGAGGTGCGCGAGCAGTTCCACGAGGATATCGCCCTGCTCGAGGAACGCCTGAACGAAGAGCTGGCCAGCCTGCCGCAATGGAAACGCGAGTCGAACAACCAGCTGCGCCAGCTCAACGAGGAAACCATCACCCTGGCCCTGCAGCCGTTGCTGGCGCCGCTGTCGGAGAAGTACGCCGAGAACGCTGCGGTCTGCGCCTACCTGCAGTCGGTGCAGCTGAACCTGCTGCGTACCGTGGTCGAGCAACTGGTCGATGACAGCAAGACCGACGCGGCTGCGCGCAAGCTGCTGGAAGAGCAGTACGCGCCAAGCCTGGTGGTCGGCCACCACGCCGACGGCGGTGCGCCGGTGGTGTTCGAGCCGCACCCGACCTACGACAACCTGTTTGGCCGTATCGAATACAGCACCGACCAGGGTGCGCTGTACACCTCTTACCGTCAGCTGCGCCCAGGCGCGCTACACCGCGCCAACGGCGGCTTCCTGATTCTGGAAGCCGAGAAAATGTTGGGCGAGCCGTTCGTCTGGGACGCGCTCAAGCGTGCGCTGCAGTCGCGCAAGTTGAAGATGGAGTCGCCACTGGGCGAGCTGGGGCGGGTGGCTACCGTCAGCCTGACGCCGCAGATGATCCCGCTGAACATCAAGCTGGTCATCATCGGTTCGCGCCAGCTTTACTACGCGCTGCAGGACCACGACCCGGACTTCCAGGAGATGTTCCGGGTGCTGGTGGACTTCGACGAAGACATGCCCATGGTCGATGAGAACCTGGAGCAGTTCGCCCAGCTGTTGCGCACCCGCACCAACGAAGAGGGCATGGCGCCACTGACCAGTGACGCGGTGGCGCGTCTGGCCACCTACAGCGCCCGCCTGGCAGAAAACCAGTCGCGCCTGTCGGCACGTATCGGCGACCTGTTCCAGCTGGTCAGCGAAGCTGATTTCATCCGCCAGCTGGCCAGTGACGAAATGACCGACGCCGGGCACATCGAGCGTGCGCTCAAGGCCAAGGCCACCCGCACCGGGCGTGTTTCGCAGCGGGTGCTGGACGACATGCTCGCCGGCATCATCCTGATCGACACCGAAGGCGCGGCCATCGGCAAATGCAACGGCCTGACCGTGCTGGAAGTGGGTGATTCGGCGTTCGGTATGCCGGCGCGTATCTCCGCCACCGTGTACCCGGGCGGCAGCGGTATCGTCGACATCGAGCGTGAGGTAAACCTCGGGCAGCCGATCCACTCCAAGGGTGTGATGATCCTCACCGGTTACCTGGGCAGCCGCTATGCCCAGGAGTTCCCGCTGGCGATCTCGGCGAGCATCGCCCTGGAACAGTCCTACGGCTATGTGGACGGTGACAGCGCCTCGCTGGGCGAAGCCTGCACGCTGATCTCGGCCTTGTCGCGTACGCCGCTCAAGCAGTGCTTCGCCATCACCGGCTCGATCAACCAGTTTGGTGAAGTGCAGGCGGTGGGTGGGGTCAACGAGAAGATCGAAGGCTTCTTCCGCTTGTGCGAGGCGCGTGGCCTGACCGGCGAGCAGGGGGTGATCATCCCGCGTGCCAACGTTGCCACGCTGATGCTCGACGAGCGTGTGCTGCAAGCAGTGGAGAACGGCATGTTCCACGTGTACGCGGTCAGCCAGGCCGACGAGGCGTTGAGCCTGCTGGTGGGCGAGGAGGCCGGTGTGCTGGATGACAAGGGCCAGTTCACCGAAGGCAGCGTCAACGCCCGGGTGGTGGAGCGCCTGCGTGAGATTGCCGAGATGATCAGCGAGGAAGAAATCGAGAAGGCGGAGAAAGAGCGCCTGGAAGAGGTGATTGCCCAGGCCAAGCCGGCCTGAGTCAAAAAGCCGGCGCTGGCGGCGATGTGCTACCGTTCAGCGCCGGTTTTCCATCTTTCTGTACCGTTCTTCTATGCTGGAACTTAAGGACGGTAACAGCGTTCAGGATGGAAACAGCCTGAGGTTCAGGCTGAACAAGGCTTATTGGAGGGGGCGCGGCCATGCGCAATCTCAGCCTCACACGCCAGTGCCTGGGCCTGGTGACCCGCATCGAATGCAGCATCCGTCCGCTGGCCGGGGATAACGGCATGTGGACGCTGCTGTTCGCCGCCGGCATGGCCGGTGAACAACCGTCCGCGATCAAGGCCCAAGGGCCGTTCCATGGGCCGCTGGTGGCCGAATCTGTGCTCAATGCCATTGTCGACAGCTTGACCTTGCATGGGTACCAGGTGGCCGAGGATCCGCAGATCTGGTGTTTGCATTTGCAGGCGCAGTTGCGGCGGATCAACGGTGAGCGGTGTCGGAATCTGGGGGATTACCAGTTTCATCCTGAGACCTGAGTAACTTTTACTGGCCTCATCGCCGGCAAGCCAGCTCCCACAGGTAAAGCAAAGGCCACAGGTCGGTGCTCAACCTGTGGGAGCTGGCTTGCCGGCGATTGGGCTGCAAAGCAGCCCCGTTCACCGGGCTTTTGCTGTAACAGGTGGCTGGCTATACTCGCCGTCGCTTTTTTAGTCACCTGATGAGTCCCGACACTCCATGGAACGTATCCTCGAAAATGCGATGTATGCCTCGCGCTGGCTGCTCGCCCCCATCTACTTCGGCCTGTCCCTCGGCCTGCTGGCCCTGGCGCTGAAATTCTTCCAGGAAGTGGTCCACGTCCTGCCCAACGTCTTCGCCCTCAGCGAAGCCGACCTGATCCTGGTGATCCTGTCGCTGATCGACATGTCGCTGGTGGGCGGCCTGCTGGTGATGGTGATGATCTCCGGCTACGAGAACTTCGTCTCGCAACTGGACATCGACGAGAGCAAGGAAAAGCTCAACTGGCTGGGCAAGATGGACTCTTCGTCGCTGAAGATGAAGGTTGCTGCATCGATTGTGGCCATTTCGTCCATCCACCTGCTGCGGGTGTTCATGGACGCACAGAACATCTCCACCGATTACCTGATGTGGTACGTGATCATCCACATGACCTTCGTGGTCTCGGCATTCTGCATGGGTTACCTGGACAAGCTGACCAAGCACTGAACCTTTCAGGCCTCTTCGCAATCCCTGTGGGAGCGGGCAAGCCCGCGAAGAGGCCGGCACGGTCTAACTGACGAGCGGCGTCAGTCATGCCTTGTGCATTCGCCCTTTCTGTACAAAAAATGAGCTCTCATGCGTGGTTCCCATCGCGAGGTGCTCTCATGAACCTGCATCAGCTCAACACCGAGGCCAGGGCTGGCCATGTCGACGAACTGAACCTGATCGCCATCGAAGGCGGTGACTACCTGCTCGAAGCGCGGATCAAAGGCCACCCCCATCCCCTGTCCGATGCCCGTGGTGAACGCTTGCGCGTGCATTCGGTGGAGGATGCGCGCAAGTTGCTGCAAACCATCCCCATGGTCTCGATGAACCTGGTGCACTGGTCGGTGCAGGACGAAATGTGCGGCATGGGCACGCACCCGGAAGAAGACTTGAAGGTGCCGATTTCCCAGCGCTCGGCCTGGTAGCTGCTCGCAGCGCCCCAGTGTGCTAGGCTGCTCGCCCTTTTCATCAAGGGCGCGGCTTCACTGCGCCCTGCAGTGGAGCACGATAATGTCCGAACTCAACCTGTCCACCGACGAAACGCGCGTCAGCTACGGCATCGGCCGTCAGCTGGGCGGCCAGCTGCGCGACAACCCGCCACCGGGCGTCAGCCTGGAAGCCATCCTGGCTGGCCTGACCGATGCCTTCAACGGCGCCGACAGCCGCGTTAGCGAATCCGACCTGTCGGCCAGCTTCAAGGTGATCCGCGAAGTGATGCAAGCCGAAGCAGCTGCCAAGGCTGAAGCCGCTGCTGCCGCTGGCAAGGCATTCCTGGTCGAGAACGCCAAGCGTGACGGCATCACCACCCTGGCTTCGGGCCTGCAGTTCGAAGTACTGACCGCAGGTGAAGGCGCCAAGCCGACCCGCGAAGACAATGTGCGCACCCACTACCACGGCACCCTGATCGACGGCACTGTGTTCGACAGCTCCTACGACCGTGGTCAGCCGGCTGAATTCCCGGTAGGTGGTGTGATCGCTGGCTGGACCGAAGCCCTGCAGCTGATGAACGCTGGCAGCAAATGGCGCCTGTACGTGCCGAGCGAGCTGGCCTACGGCGCCCAAGGCGTTGGCAGCATCCCGCCGCACAGCGTGCTGGTGTTCGACGTCGAGCTGCTCGACGTTCTGTAATGCCCTCGGGGCCGCTTTGCGGCCCATTCGCGACACAAGGCCGCTCCTACAGGGGAACGCATACACCTGTAGGAGCGGCCTTGTGTCGTGATCGAGGGCGAAGCCCTCGCCAGGTCCGTCAGTTCCAGTCTATCCCTCCGGGGCGCAACGCCCGCGCATAGCAGAACAGAAACAGATTCCGCACTAGCTCCTTGAGTACCCCCGGTTCACTCGAATTCAGCCCGCTCATGTCCAGGTCGCCCTGGTCACGCAGCTCGTCGAGTGCTTCTTCTTCAAGCACCGCGCACACTTCGCCGGTTTCCCGATGAAGAATGCGCAGGTAGGGGTGAGGGCGGTCCAGCCAGGCGTCGATCAGATAAGTCATGGCTATTCTCCTTGGATAGCAGTCCCAATGAGAATAATTCTTATTATCTGAATAGCAAGCGCCAATTGGCGGTTTTATGGAAAATCAGACCTTGCGTACGAACTCGGACTTCAGCTTCATGGCGCCGATGCCGTCGATCTTGCAGTCGATGTCGTGGTCGCCGTCGCACAGGCGGATGTTCTTGACCTTGGTGCCGACCTTGACCACCAGGGACGAGCCCTTGACCTTGAGGTCCTTGATCACGGTGACGGTGTCGCCATCCTGCAGGATGTTGCCGACCGAGTCCTTCTTCACCACCTCGTCGCTGGCCGCTTCGGCGTCGCCGCTGGCCGACCACTCGTGGGCGCATTCAGGGCAGATCAGCTGCGTGCCATCCTCATAGGTGTATTCGGAGTTGCATTTCGGGCAGGGTGGCAGAGTGCTCACTTCGGTTCCTCAAACAAACAGACGGGCGGTTAAAAACCCGAATTGTATAAGGTATTTTTTCAGAAGTGATTATGTCCGGACAAAAGCATCGCGGGCAAGCCAGCTCATACAGGCGACGCAATCCTGTAGGAGCGGGCTTGCCCGCGAATGAAGACGACTCGGTCTATCAGTGAGTACGCGCGACAGCAAACTCGCTCAACTCGACCAGCGCATCACGATATTCGCTGGCCGGCAGCACTTCCAGGCACTGGATGGCACGCTTCACATAGTCACGCGCAAGCTCCGCCGTGTACTTCAGAGCACCTGACTCCTCGACTGCCACGCGAATCTGCTCCAGGTCTTCCAGGCCACCCTTCTGGATCGCCTGGCGCACCAGCGCAGCCTGTTCGGCGGTGCCTTCGCGCATGGTGTAGATCAGCGGCAGGGTAGGCTTGCCTTCGGCCAGGTCGTCACCGACGTTCTTGCCCAGGGTCTGCGAGTCGCCCTTGTAGTCCAGCAGGTCGTCGACCAGCTGGAACGCCACGCCCAGGTGGTCACCGAAGGTACGCAGGGCCTCGCGCTGTTCGTCGGTTGCTTCGGCCAGTGCGGCGGCGCTGTGGGTCGAAGCCTCGAACAGCATCGCGGTCTTGCCGCGGATGACCTCCATGTAGACTTCCTCGGTGGTACTGGCATCGCGTACCCGCGACAGCTGCAGCACCTCACCTTCGGCAATCACGCGGGTGGCCTTGGACAGGATCTGCATGACCGGCATCGAGCCCAGTTCGACCATCATCTCGAACGAGCGCGAATAGAGGAAGTCGCCCACCAGCACGCTCGGCGCGTTGCCCCACAGGGCATTGGCGGTGGAGCGGCCACGGCGCATGCCGGACATGTCGACCACGTCGTCGTGCAGCAGGGTAGCGGTGTGCAGGAATTCGATGGTGGCAGCCAGCAGGCGCAGGTCGTCGCCTTCGCGGCCCAGGGCCTTGCCACACAGCAGCACCAGCAGGGGGCGCAGGCGCTTGCCACCGGCGGACGTGATATAGTCGCCGATCTTCGATACCAGCGGCACGCGCGAGGTCAGCTGCTTCTTGATGATCTCGTCGACGGCGCTGAAATCATCAGCCACCGCGCGGTAGAAGGATTGGGGTTGCATCGGCTGCTCCAGTGAGGTTGCGCGGCATGCTAGGTCGCGGGTCCCGGTGTGTCAAGGCGCGGTGCCAGCGCCCCGGGGGCGGCACTTGCAAGCAAAACCGCGGTTGCGTACAATCGCGCACCCTAACTTCCTGGGCAGCACCTGCCTTACGCAATTGCGCCGGGCCGTTCCAGCCCTGTGCAGCCATGCCAGCCAATACTCATCATATAAAGCGCTGGGTGAGCAGGATTATCGGAGAAATACCATGTCTTACGCAGTAATCGTTACCGGCGGCAAGCAGTACAAAGTCGCTGAAGGTGAATTCCTCAAGATCGAAAAACTGGAAGTCGCCACTGGCGAATCCGTGACCTTCGATCGCGTCCTGCTGGTCGCCAACGGTGAAGAAGTCACCATCGGTGCTCCAGTTGTTGCTGGCGCTAAAGTAGTGGCCGAAGTCGTTTCGCAAGGCCGCCACGACAAGGTTCGCATCATCAAGTTCCGTCGTCGTAAGCACCACATGAAGCGTATGGGCCACCGCCAGTGGTTCACCGAGATCAAAATCACCGGTATCCAGGCTTAATCCCCTAGATCCCCTGAATTTATTTGGAGAATTGAACCATGGCTCACAAGAAGGCTGGTGGTAGTACTCGTAACGGTCGCGACTCAGAATCGAAACGCCTTGGCGTGAAGATGTATGGCGGCCAGGTTATCAAGCCAGGCAACATCATCGTCCGTCAGCGCGGCACCGAATTCCACGCTGGCTACGGTGTTGGCATGGGCAAGGATCACACCTTGTTCGCCAAGATCGAAGGCGTGATCAAGTTCGAGAAAAAAGGCGAGTTCATGCGCCGTTACGTGAGCATCGTCGCCGCTTAATCGCGACGTCGCTCCAGAAGC
The DNA here is from genome assembly GCF_046557535.1 of Pseudomonas sp. S1(2024). Classification (NCBI taxonomy): domain Bacteria; kingdom Pseudomonadati; phylum Pseudomonadota; class Gammaproteobacteria; order Pseudomonadales; family Pseudomonadaceae; genus Pseudomonas; species Pseudomonas sp. S1(2024). The sequence goes on along the minus strand of NZ_JBKGFP010000087.1, from coordinate 8,139 downwards.
CCCGTCATGCGACGGGGCTTTTTCGTTTGTGGTGAGCCTCTTGCAAAGCTGTTTGTATGGGCTGCCGGCGTGGGTTTCTACGGTCGTACGGGGCCGCCGCGCTCATTTTTGCAAGAGCCTCAGGTTTTTCAGGTATTCAACTCGCCAGCAGGCGAGAGGCGGTTTTGAATGAAGTTTGTTGACGAAGTATCCATTCGGGTCAAGGCCGGTGACGGTGGCAACGGTTGCATGAGCTTCCGTCGCGAGAAATTCATCGAGAACGGTGGCCCCAACGGTGGTGACGGTGGCGACGGTGGTTCGGTGTACATGATCGCCGACGAAAACCTCAACACCCTGGTCGACTATCGCTACACCCGTCACCACGAGGCCCAGCGTGGCGCCAACGGCGGCAGCACCGACTGCACCGGCAAGAAGGGCGACGACCTGTACCTGCGTGTGCCGGTCGGCACTACCGTGATCGACGCCTCCACCCAGGAAGTGATCGGTGACCTGGTCACCCCGGGCCAGAAACTGATGGTCGCCCAGGGCGGCTGGCACGGTTTGGGCAACACCCGCTTCAAGTCCAGCACCAACCGTGCACCGCGCCAGACCACCCCGGGCAAGCCAGGTGACCAGCGTGACCTGAAGATGGAAATGAAAGTGCTGGCTGACGTCGGCCTGCTGGGCCTGCCGAATGCCGGCAAGAGCACTTTCATTCGCTCGGTTTCGGCCGCCAAGCCGAAGGTGGCCGACTACCCGTTCACCACCCTGGTGCCGAACCTGGGTGTGGTCAGCGTCGACCGCTGGAAGAGCTTCGTCATCGCCGACATTCCCGGCCTGATCGAAGGTGCTTCCGAAGGCGCCGGCCTGGGTATCCGCTTCCTCAAGCACCTGGCGCGTACCCGCGTACTGCTGCACCTGGTGGACATGGCGCCGCTGGACGGAAGCAGCCCAGCCGATGCCGCCGAAGTCATCGTCAACGAGCTGACCCGCTTCAGCCCGTCGCTGGCCGAGCGTGAGCGCTGGCTGGTGCTGAACAAGGCCGACATGGTCATGGATGACGAGCGCGACGAGCGGGTCAAGGAGGTGGTCGAGCGCCTGCAGTGGGAGGGCCCGGTCTACGTGATTTCGGCCATCTCCAAGCAGGGCACCGAAAAGCTCAGCCACGACCTGATGCGCTACCTCGAAGACCGCGCCGACCGCCTGGCCAACGACCCGGCCTACGCCGAAGAGCTGGCCGACCTCGACCAGCGCATCGAAGACGAAGCCCGTGCCCAGCTGCAGGCCCTGGACGATGCCCGTACCCTGCGCCGTACTGGTGTCAAGAGCGTGCACGACATCGGCGACGATGATGGTTGGGACGATGATTTCGAGGACGACGAAGACGGCCCGGAAATCATTTACGTGCGCGACTGACCGGTTGCAGTACACTAAACGCCGCTCTTTGGAGCGGCGTTTTTGTATCCACGGTATCTACAGATTCGACATAGGTTGGAAGAAGATGCGAAGCAAGGTGACGGGCGCCAAGCGCTGGGTCGTGAAGATTGGCAGTGCTCTGCTGACCGCCGATGGCAAAGGCCTCGATCGCGGTGCCATGGCCGTTTGGGTCGAGCAGATGGTCGCGCTGCGTGAGGCAGGCGTGGAGTTGGTACTGGTCTCCTCCGGGGCCGTGGCTGCCGGCATGAGCCAGCTGGGCTGGACGTCGCGACCGAGTGCGATGAACGAGCTGCAGGCGGCTGCCTCGATCGGCCAGATGCGCCTGGTGCAGGCCTGGGAGTCGAGCTTCGGCGAGCACGGCAAGCACACCGCGCAAATCCTGCTGACCCATGACGACCTGTCCGACCGCAAGCGCTACCTGAACGCCCGCAGCACCCTGCGCACGCTGGTCGACCTGGGCGTGGTGCCGGTGATCAACGAAAACGATACCGTGGTCACCGATGAGATCCGCTTCGGCGACAACGACACCCTGGCGGCGCTGGTGGCCAACCTGGTCGAGGCTGACCTGCTGGTGATTCTCACCGACCGCGATGGCATGTTCGACGCAGATCCGCGCAACAATCCCGAAGCCCAGCTGATCTACGAGGCTCGCGCCGACGACCCGGCACTGGATGCCGTGGCCGGCGGTACCGGTGGCGCGCTGGGTCGTGGCGGCATGCAGACCAAGCTGCGCGCCGCGCGCCTGGCTGCCCGTTCCGGTGCCCACACCATCATCATCGGTGGCCGCATCGAGCGCGTGCTGGATCGCCTCAAGGCTGGCGAACGCCTGGGTACCTTGCTGTCGCCCGAGCGCGGCATGCTTGCCGCGCGCAAGCAGTGGCTGGCCGGCCACCTGCAGACCCGTGGCACCCTGGTGCTGGATGCCGGTGCCGTGCAGGCGCTGCGCCAGGCCAACAAGAGCCTGCTGCCGGTTGGCGTGAAGACCGTGCAGGGCAGCTTCCGTCGTGGCGAGATGGTGGTGTGCGTCGGCCCGGACGGCCTGGAAGTAGCCCGTGGGCTGGCCAACTACAGCGCCCTTGAGGCGCAGAAGATCATCGGCCAGCCCTCCGATGCCATCGAAAGCCTGCTGGGCTACAGCGCAGAACCGGAGTTGGTGCACCGCGACAACCTGGTGCTGGTATGAGCGTGCTGAAACGGGTAATCGGCGTGGCGGCATTGGTGCTGCCAATGCTGGCCGGGGCCGAGGAAATCGGCCAGGTGTCCACCGTGTTCAAGTTCCTCGGGCCGAATGATCGTATTGTGGTCGAGGCGTTCGACGACCCCAAGGTCGAGGGCGTGACCTGCTACCTGTCGCGGGCCAAGACCGGCGGCGTGAAGGGTGGGCTGGGGCTGGCGGAGGACCGGGCGGAGGCATCGATTGCCTGTCGTCAGGTCGGGCCGATCAACTTCAAGGGTGAGCTGAAGGATGGCGAGGAAGTGTTCAAGGAACGCACCTCGCTGGTGTTCAAGACCATGCAGGTGGTGCGCTTCCTCGACAAGAAGCGCAATACGCTGGTGTACCTGGTGTACAGCGACCGCATGATCGAAGGCAGCCCGCAGAATGCGGTGACCGCGATTCCGATTCTGCCTTGGGCTCATTGATAGCCTGACAGATCGCCGGGAGGCCTTTGGCCTCCATCGCCGGCAAGCCAGCTCCCACAGGTACATTGCAGGCCTCGGGGCTTGTGCAATATCTGTGGGAGCTGGCTTGCCGGCGAAAGGGCCGCAAAGCGGCCCCAATTACCTCAGGCCAATTCCTCGGCCTGATGATCCTCACGCACAACCGCCTTCACCTCATCGCGACGGCTGATGAACTTCCAGTCCGCCTCGTCGATGTAGATGCCATTCGGCCCACTGCCACCTTCCAGGTCGATCGCCACGCGCGCCGACACCTGCGGCTTCACGCTCGCCAGGATCGGCACGAAGCCGAGCTGCAGGCTGGTCTCCAGCAGTGCAGCCTGGTTGCGTTCGTCGATGTCCGCCGCTTCGTCCAGGTAGTACGGCAGGCGGATACGCCCGGCCAGGTCGCGGTCCATCAGGTGCAGCAACAGGTACATGTTGGTCAGCGCCTTGATGGTCATGGTGGTGCCGTTGGATGCCGCGCCGTCGATGTCGGCATGGATCACCGGCTGGCCGTTGACCTTGGTGATCTCGAATGCCAGCTCGAACAGGTCCTTCAGGCCCAGCTGGTTGTGGTTGGCCGCCACCAGCCGTGCCAGGTATTCCTTGGCCTCTTCGTTCTTGTTGTCCTGCTCGGCGCTCTGGGTCAGGTCGAATACCGACAGGGTTTCGCCTTCTTCGTACTGACCGGCGCTGTGAATGATCTGGTCGATGTGCTTGAGCGCTTCCTTGTTCGGCGCCAGCACCACGCGGAAGCTCTCCAGGTTGGATACCTGGCGCTTGTTGATCTCGCGGTTGAACAGCGCCAACTGGTGCTCGAGGCTGTCGTAGTCGCTGCGGATGTTGCGCAGGGTCCGGGCGATGTCGGTGACCGCAGCGCGGCGGGCCTTGGCCAAGGTCAGGGCTTCGTCGGTGCGGTGCGCGTAGGCATTCACCAGCAGCTGCAGGCGGCGTTCCATGTCGTCTTCACTGTCGAACTTGGCTACGCCTTTCAGGCGCACCTGGGCGTACAGCGCCTCGATCTGGTTGTCGACCCGTTGCAGGCTCTGCCAGCTGTCCTGGTAGTCGTTGAGCAGTGGCAGCAGGTTGTCCATCGAGTCGTCGATGGCTTCCATGTACGGCGTGCCGTAGGGCAGGTCGGCCGGCAGCAGCTGGCGACGGCGCAGGGCGTCTTCCAGGGTGCGCTGCTTGGCCTCGAGGTCGCCGATCTGCCGGCCGACCAGCTGCAGCTTGGCCGACAGCTGCTGGACACGTTCAGTGAAGGCGTCGCTGGAGCGTTTGAGTTCGTCCTGGGCGGCTTCGAGCTGCGACAGCTGTTCCAGCTTCTCGGGCTCTTCGGCGGCCAGGGTTTCGCTGCGGCGGAAGTCTTCCAGCGCTTTCTGCGCGTCCAGTACTTCCTGGTAAAGGGCTTCGGTCTGCGCCTTGGAGGCGGAGCGGTCGGCGGCCACGGCTTGCTGGGTCTTGAGCTGCTTCAGCTCTTTTTCCAGGCGCTCTTTCTGGTCACGCAGGGCGGCACGGTCGGCCAGGGCCTGCAGTGCCGGCGGGTCGATGTGCGACAGGTCGATGGACAGGCCCGGGGCTTCGAAGCGTTCGCCCTTGAAGCCGTCGAGCACCGCTTCCAGCGATTTTACCCACAGGTCGCTGTCGTCCAGTTCGATACCGCGCTCACCCAGCGGCAGGCTGAACAGTGCGCCATTGAACAGGCGCATCAGGCGGTCGACGTCCTGCTGCGAGAACTCTTCGCGCAGGCGGGCGTAGCTGTTGTTGTCGGCGTGGTCGAGCTGTTGCTTGACCTGCTTCAGGCGCTTTTCCAGGTCGCGGACGCGTTCGTCCAGGTCTTCGGCGCTGAACTGCCGCGACTGGGCCAGGGCGCCGGCCAGTTCGTCGTGGGCGTCCTTGGCCGCCAGCAGTTGCTGCTCAAGCACCTTGACGTCATCGACCAGGGCGAAGCGATGCTTGAGCACCGACAGTTCGCCCAGCCAGCGCTGGATACCGGTGATTTCACGCTCCAGGCGCATCAGTTCCTGAGTACCGCCGCGCTGGTCGTTCTGCAGGCGGTCCTGCTCGCCACGGTAGTGCTCGGCCTGGATCACCAGCTCTTCCTTGCGCGCCATGGCGTATTCCTGCCAGGTGCCCAGCAGGGTGTCGAGCACTGGTGAAATGCGGTGCAGCTTGCCGCGCAGGATGTCGCGCTGGGCCACGCCACCGGCCAGGGCCTCGACCAGCGGGCCGGCGGCGACCAGGGCGTTGTAGTCCTGTTCCATGCGGCGCACGTCGCGGAAGGCTTCCTCGCACGCGGCGATATAGTCGACGCTACCAGAGCGCAGGCTGTGCTCGAAGGCGTCGAGGAACAGTTGCTTGAGCTTGGCGGCGGTGATTTCGCGCATGTGCAGCAGGTTGATAAACAGCGCGCGGAAGGTTTTCAGGCTTTGCTCGCTGGTCGAGCGCAGCGGGATCATGGTCAGGTCCAGCGGCACCGAGGTGTGGCCACCGACCAGCAGACGACGCAGTTCGTCAGGCTTCAGCTCGTAGGCCTTGATCCCCAGGCGCTCGAGGTTGGTGAACAGCTCTTTCTGGCGCAGGCAGGTGTCGTTCTTCTGGTAGTGGGCCAGGTCCAGTTCGCCCTTGTAGGCAAAGAACTGGTGGCCGAAACCGCCGCCCGGGCCGCGGCCGACAACGCCGATGACGTGCGGGCCGTGTGGCAGGCTCAGTTCGCAGAGAATGTACGAGGTGTCGCTGGCGAAGTAGAAGCGGCGCGACTGCTCGAGGCTGTACTTGCCGAAGCTCATGTCCGACATGCGCGCCAGGATCGGGAACTGCAGGGCGTTGATCGACGCCGATTTACCCAGGTTGTTGGCACCGTATACCGACAGTGGGTGCTCCAGCGGGAACAGGCCAAGGCTGTAGCCGGCGGTGTTGAGCAGTGCGAAGCGGCGGATGCCGTAGCGTTCCTGGCTCATGCGTCAATCTCCTGTTGCTCTTCGCGGATGGCCCGGGCCAGGGCTTCCTCTTCGCTTTCCTCGCCCTCGAAGGGGCTGAGGTCGAGCGGGTCGTCGGTGCGGTTGAGTTCTTCGGGGCTTTCTTCCTCGACCAGTACCGGGGTCGGCAGCGGCAGGTCGCTGTGCAGGGTGGCGGCCAGGTCGCGGTCCTGCTGCACGGCCAGGCACACGTCGAGGAAGCGATGCATCGGCGGCAGGAAGCGGTAGATGCCGCCTTCCTCGAAGGCGAAGCCGAGCTGGGTCATGCGGCGCAGGATTTTTTCTTCCAGCTCGTCCACGGTCTGCACTTCGGCCTGCAGGAAAAGGTCGCGGTACTTGTCCAGCAGCGAGGGCAGTTCGTCACGGCCAATGCTGCCGCCATCGAGCACGGCCATCGGGTCGCGGCCCTGGTCGGCCAGGTGTTCGACCAGGATGAAGGTGAACAGCGACAGGCGCTGCGCGGTCTTGTTGACCTGCGCGGCGGTCATGTCCGGCACGAAGTAGTAGAAGCCACGGGTGTCGCACACCAGTTCGAAGCCCAGGGCCTTGAACAGGGTGCGGTACTGGTCCTGGAAGTTCGACAGCTGGGCGTACAGCTCGGGGTCGCGGCGGCTGACGTGGAAGCCTTTGAACAGCTCGCGGAAGATCGGCGCGAGCTGGGACAGTTCGGAAAGATCAAGATGCATGGGCTGGGCTCGCGTTGGATTCGGTAGGCGCGCTGGCGGCGTCTTCGCGGCTGGAGGTCAGGGCGAACGAGCGCAGGCTGACCAGGTGTTCCTGGGTGATGTACTCGCGGCGGTCGAGGCGTTCGCGCTTGAAGCGCTTTTCCCGCGACAGGCGCGAGAACCAGTACAGCAGCTCGTCGGTGGCGCCTTCGGGTTCCTGCTCCAGCAGCCAGACCATCAGGTCGGGCAGCGGCAGGGCCTGTTCGCAGCGTTCGGCCATTTCCTTGACCGTGCGCGGTGCGCGGGGCAGGGCGCCGGACTGGGTCTTGTGGGCCTTGGGGAAGCGCGCCGGCTTGGGCTCGAAGCGGGCCAGTGCGTAGACATAGGCCTCGACCTGGCTGGCGCTGCCGAGGAAGGTGCTTTGCGGGCGGGTGAACATCGGCATGGCCGCTTGCGGTACGGCGTCGATGCCCTTGCGCCGGATCACCGACAGGGCCAGTGCGGCGCCACGGGTCACGGCGTTGTGCCGGCGGGCTTCTTCACGCAGCGGCAACAGCAATTCGCGGGCGTGGCGCAGGGTCAGCTGGGCGCTGGTCTGCATTTCCAGGATGCGCGCGTGGGTGCGCAGCAGCATGTCGTCGTCGACCAGGTGGCCCAGGCGCGCCTGTTCGCCCAGCAGCTTCAGCAGCACGGTCTCGACCTTGCGCACGCCCTGTTCGAAGGCGCCGTCGGCGTTGACCAGCTGGATCATCGGCTCGACGTACTCGTCCCAGGTCGCCAGTACTTCGGCATAGCGCTGGCGCAGCGGGATCTGGCGGTTGCTGGTCTTGGCCCGCTCGGCCACGGCCACCAGTGCCTGTTCGTCGTTGTCGAGCTTCTTCAGTACATCGCGCACCCGCATGTCGAGCAGGCGCAGCTGGCGCGCCAGGTCGTCGCTGTCGCGGTTGTCGAAGGCGTCCTGGATATGCCCGGCCAGGCGCTCAAGGTGGCGCAGGTAGGCTTCGATCTCCAGGCACAGGCCCAGCCGGTGTTCGCGGCGCAGGTAGGCGAGGAAGTCGTGGATCTGCGCGTTGAGCTCGAAACGGTTCGGGCTCTTGGCCACCGGGACCAGGATATCCAGGCGGATCCACACGTCGAGCAGCTGGGTGATGTCCTGCGGGGTGCTCTCGACCTGCTGGCGGGCCACATGCTGACGCAATTCGACCAGGCTCAGGGTGCCCTGGTCGAAACGCTCGCACAGCGGCTCGATCAGGGCCCAGTGTTCGGCTAGGGCGCGCAGGACGCGCTTGGGTTCGATCATTGGCTTCGACTCGTTGCCAAGAAAAAGGGGGCGATTGTACTGCATCCGGGGGGGAGGTTTTCACCCCTTGGTCTGTAATGGGGGATCACCCTTGCTTTGATGAGGGTTTCACTGGCCCTTT